>CAVGTL010000035.1:0-4020 GCA_963632005.1 Succinivibrio sp. | reverse complement strand
TGCAGGTCGCTTGAAGCCCTGCCCGTATCTCTGATACGGCGCGCAGCTCGGTTCGTCTGCATGCCCGCCCGCTTTTGGGGCGTCGTTTTACCTATTAATAAAGTATGCATTATGATTTGAATTTATTATGTCATATTGCATACTTTTTGTATTTTATGCATTAAATTGATAGAATTATCAATCAATATGTATTAAAATATATACGGGGTACATTACGGAGGATGCGCATGGAAAATTCTCATAGAAACATAAATAACAGTAACAGAAACGGAAGTTCTGAGGAACAGGCATATGACAGGATGGCTGCCGCTGACCGGCATCTGACTAATTTTATACTGCTTTTCCTGCTTGTAATATTTCTTATAACGGCATATACGTTTATACTGCAGAAAAACTATGCCAACAGTACTCTTGAGGCGGCAGTGTCGCGCGAGGTGGCATGCTCTGACGCTATACACAGGCTTGTTTCGGACAAGTTTACAAGAGAAGATTACGCAGACATAAAGACAAAGGACGACATGAAGCTGCTGAGATACAGAGAGCTTCAGTCAAGCTTAAATGAAATACGCAGCCTGAATTCTACCAGATACCTTTATACCGCCAAACGCGGTGACGACGGAAAGCTTATCTACCTGATAGACGGGCTGGATCTTGATGCGGAGGATTTCGCTTATCCCGGAACATATATAGAGGAAGAAATGATACCGTACATAGAATCAGCGTTGTCCGGTGAGACGATATACTCTCAGGATATAGTTGACACTACATGGGGACATATATTTACAGCGTGCTATCCCGTAAGGGCTGATGACGGTTCAAATGATATAATCGGCGCGCTGTGCATAGAGACAGACATGGAATCGACATACGAATTTCTGGAAAAGAGTAACAGGACTTCCTTCCGAGTAGCGTCGCTTGCGTCGCTCGTGGCTGTAGCTCTGATAGTAGCTCTGTATTTTTCAATGAGAAAGCAGAAAAAGAAGGACATACAGCAGCAGCATATCCTTGAAGATGCCGCAGAGGCAGCAAAGGCAGCGAATAACGCAAAATCAGCATTCCTTTTTAACATGTCTCACGACATACGAACTCCGATGAATGCCATAATCGGATATGCAGGACTGGCTGAAAGTCATATAAACGAACCGGAGAAGCTTGACGGCTATCTTGAAAATATCAGCGTATGCGGGCAGAAAATGCTTGCAATACTCGACAGCGTCCTTGAACTGGCTCGAATAGAAAATAACAAGACGATAATAGAAGAAAGTGCCTGCCGTGCAGGCGACGGAATCGATTCGTGTGTAGTGATGGTCGAGTCTGTCATAAAAGAAAAGAATCTCGATCTTAAGATAAACAAGGAGATCGAATATCCGTATGTGTATATGGACAATTCGCACATGACACAGATCCTGCTGAACATACTGAGCAACGCCGTAAAATACACAGGAAATGGAGGCACGATACGTTGTACCCTCAGACAGCATCCTGATGAAAGAGACGGATGGTGCATGACTGAGATAGTCATAGCGGACAACGGAATAGGCATGTCCGAAGAATTTCAGCAGCATATATTTGAGTCGTTTACGCGTGAGCGTTCGTCAACTATAAGCGGTATAGAAGGGACCGGTCTCGGTATGGGCATAGTAAAGAAGCTTGTCGACCTTATGGACGGAACTATAACGATAAACAGCAAGCTCGGAGAGGGGTCAACATTCACTGTAAGGATACCGTGCCGCATAGCTTCAGAGGAAGATACAAGACCGAAGCATGCAGTCACCCATGCAAATAAGGAAAAACTCGCAGGCAGAAGGATATTGCTTGCAGAGGATAACGATCTGAATTCTGAAATAGCGCTTGAGCTGCTGAAAGAAGAAGGTCTTGAGGCAGAGCGCGCTGATAATGGTGTAACATGCGTCGAGATGCTTGAGAAAGCCCCTGCGGGGTATTACGATCTTATACTTATGGACATTCAAATGCCGGTACTTGATGGCTATACTGCAACGCAAAAGATCAGAAAGCTGGATGATGCAGCAAAGGCAGATATACCGATAATAGCCATGACGGCGAACGCATTTGCTGAGGACAGAAAGCGGGCGCTCGATGCAGGGATGAACGATCATGTAGCAAAGCCGATAGATATGAACAAGCTTGTACCGGTAATGCTTGAATATTTAAACTAAAAGTAACAAAATCAAATTACATGTCAACTGAAAAATGCGCCGAAAGGCGCATTTTTGTAATTTTTTGCAGAATGTATACAGTCGGTGAAATTTAATACAATCATACAATGTTATTAAAATGTATTTATGGTATTATTTATGATACAAAATAGAAAATTATGTAATCAATTTTATGATAAGTTTATGGACTAAAACTAACTAAGAACATTTAAAAATAACAGCATGACAAAACAACATTGACTGCAAAATACCTGTTTTTACGAAATTATGTAGATAAATTAATTTAATTGAACTAAACCGAAATATATAATAAGATATTAAAAGAAAACATTGCTGAGAATGTAAGATATGAATACATAATGCAAAATAAAAAGGAAGTTTGAAGTACCGGCATATATCAAATAACGTAAAAGAACAAGGACAGCAATTAAATACAAATAAAGAAGGTAAAGAGCTCAGGAGAATAACAAATGAAAATAAAAAAAGAATTTACAAGGATATCAGCCTGCCTGCTGGCACTGCTGTGTTTCTGGATGATGTGCGTCGTCTGGGCGCCGCAGATGCATCAAACGTGGCGGGCAGATGCGCTCGACGATGATGAGTTCAGCGGGTACAAGGCAGATAAGCTGACGATCTCAGTAGGATATTTCGGCGGACCATATTACCAGAAAGCTGTATTTACAGAAGCGCAGCTCAGAGCACTCGGCACGGTGAAGGCTGACTACACATTTATAGATAATATGCCTTCTGTCGTAATAGATCATGTAGAGGGCGTCCGCCTGGCGGACATAATGGATGCAGCAGGTATAGACATAAATTCCATTCAGAGCTTCAACTTCTGGACAAACGATAAAAAGGGCGGATATTATACATCCCTTACTAAGACGGAGCTTATAGACACGCCGAGGTATTGCTATTACAGCCTGCCCGACAACTTTGATACAGAGACAGGCACCGGCAACGCAAGTGCTGGAGACATAAAGGAGCGCGTGGAGACTGTGCTTGCGCTCGGTGACAACTGGAACAGGTGCCTGGCAGGCGGAGAGTTTGGAAGTGATTATCTGAATCTCAATACAAATACACGATACAGACTGATATTTGGACAGACAGATACGCACACAAGGACAGCGAACAGCTCAGCCAAGTGGATACATACAATAGAAGTAACGCTGGGAGGAGCGCCGACGGTGAGCCTGAGCGACAGCAGCCTGGAGGGAAAGGTAGGAAGTGTCCTGCATACTACTGCTTCTGTAAAGACTGCTGACAGCGCAATATCTGCTAACGGCAGTATATCGTGGTCATCGAGCGACAGTAATGTTGCAAAAGTGGATGAAAATGGAAATATAACTGTAACAGGCGAAGGCAGCGCCGTAATAACGGCATCGTTCGGCGGAGCATCAGCACAGCTTACAGTAAACGGTTCCGGTGAGTCAGGCAAGGACACAGCTGGAAATGGAACAGGAAGCAAAGATGCAGGGCAGCAGGACAGCTCATCAGATAATACTCAGCGTCCTGCAGATACGACAAAGCCTGCAGGAGATATAACTAATCCTGTTCCGGCAAAAGTGATAAGTGAAAACGACATAGGCGGTGTGCAGAACTGGAGAGTTTACGAAATGGCAAACGATGCAGCTCCGCTCGTTCCGCAGGATGAGGATAACCCTATGCTGCCTGTGATGGGCGGCGGAGCCATCGGCATTCTATGTGCAGGTGTTATAGGCAGAGCATTAAGATTCAGAACAGATCTTAATGGCAGGAAGCATAAAGGAAAAATGGAGGCAGATAAACAATGATCTCAAGTGATTTAAGCAACGCACTCAGAGCAGTCTCAAGCGGACTGCAG
>CAVGTL010000034.1:3244-19355 GCA_963632005.1 Succinivibrio sp. | reverse complement strand
AGAGACTGTAGTAGATATAAACGAGCTGCTTACTGACATTAGCCAGTCTGATGCCGCTTAATGAAATTAAGACATACATAACCGGATATATACAAATTACAGACAGCCGTCGATGTTGAAACGACGGCTGTTTTTGCAATTAATTTTCGCCCTGACGCTTTACATTTCAATGGTATGATGCTAATATTAGTGGCGGACATCATGGAGAGTGCTCCGGATGTACCGGGACGATGCAGGTAACGATATCTGCGTCTGTCCTGCTATTTTAAGAATATCAATATGAGCGAATACATAAAGGAGAACATCATGGAACTTACAATGTTAAAAGGTAAAATCCACAGAGTTACAGTAAAACAGGCGGCTCTTGATTACGTGGGAAGCATAACTATCGATGAAGATCTGATGGATGCAGCGGGCATCATGGAATATGAACAGGTCCAGATCGTAGACGTAAACAACGGAAGTCGTTTTATGACATATACTATAGCAGGCGAACGCGGAAGCGGCATGATATGCCTTAATGGAGCAGCTGCTCGCTGCGTGAGCGTAGGCGACCTCATAATAATCATGTGCTATGTGCAGATGACACCGGAAGAAGCAAAGGAGCATCATCCTAAGGTAGTTCTCGTTGATGGAGACAATAAGATAACAAAGGTCACATCCTACGAAAAGCACGGTCTGCTGACAGAAGAGCTTTAGTCAAGCGGAAGATGCATAAAATGCGCGCCGGGCGCGCGGACTGATAAAAAATATTAATATAGACATGACATATATATGACGCGGTTCAGAGCATAGTTCTGTTCCGCGTTATTTATTTTTGTTGTTCTGTGGATACAGTATACATTATGAAATTGTGAAATATTTATTTAGTCTGCTTTTTCCTGTAAAAAATAGACGTGTGCCTGTTACTGTGTTAAAATGAGGAGTGGTTAACACGACCTTGAAGCCATCATTTCAAACTAAACCTGATATGAATGGCGCGCGAACATGTCGCATAAGTATTTAATGTAATAAAAGGAGAAAGAAATGGCAATTAAAATCGGTATCAACGGATTCGGACGTATCAGCAGAGTGATCGTAAGAATTGCTGCTGCGGAACCTGAAAAATTTGACATCGCTGCTATCAACTATCGTGATGTAGATCTTGACTATATGGTCTACATGTTAAAGTATGACACAGTATTCGGACGTTTTAACGGAACTCTCGACAAGTACGTTGACGGCGAAGAAAAGGGTCTCGTGATCAATGGCAAGAAGGTTCCTGTTCTTGAGGGAATGGATCCTATTCCATGGGGTAAATACGGTGCTGACTATGTTATCGAAGGAACAGGTAAGTTCAATACAACTGAAAAGGCTCAGATACACGTAAAGGGTGGAGCAAAGAAGGTCATTATCACTGCTCCTGCAAAGGATAAGGAAACACCTACATTTGTTATGGGTGTAAATAATAAGAACTATACTAAGGATATGACAGTAGTTTCAAACGCTTCATGCACTACTAACTGTCTCGCTCCTGTAGTAAAGGTACTCCAGGACAATTTCGGCATTAAGCAGGGTCTCATGTCAACTATCCACGCTGCTACAGCTAAGCAGAAGGTAGTAGATATGCGTTCTATGAGCGACTGGAGAAGAGGCCGTTCAGCTTTCGGAAACATCATCCCTACAACAACAGGTGCAGCAAAGGCTGTAGGTCTTGTTATTCCTGAGGTACAGGGAAAGCTGACAGGTATTGCGTACAGAGTTCCTACTGCTGACGTTTCACTTGTAGACCTCAATATCGAGCTCGAAAAGGAAACTACATATGAAGAGATCTGTGCAGCAATGAAGGCTGCTTCTGAGGGCGAATTAAAGGGCATCCTCGGATACACAGAGGACGAAGTAGTTTCTACAGACTTCGTAGGCGAGCCATGCACATCAGTATTTGATGCTACAGAGGGTACTCTCGTAAACGGAAACTTCGTAAAGATCATCGCATGGTACGATAACGAATACGGTTACTCAAAGAAGATCCTTGAGCTTGCTGAGTATATGTATGAGGTAGATAATAAGTAATACCGGATCACATCTGTAAACTTACAAATTAATAGAAACAGAAACACATATATCCCCGGATGGAAAACAGACCATCCGGGGATTTTTTATGTATACATACCTTAATAGTTACAGCTTTGTTATGAAAATGTAGTTAAAAATTGGTTTATGTAATAAAAAATATTATCATATTGTTTGGTTATATTATATTAAAAATGATTAATAATGGTTTATGCTGTAAATTTACATGAATAAACAAATTGAGTCAAAAAGTAGATTTTTGATAATCATAATGATATAGTGATTGTAATAGTTTTGATTACATTGATAAAGAATATATAACATAAGAAATTATTGATTAAAATAATAAGTATTTAAATATCGTAAATATAGATTGAAAATTGCATAGCGTAATGCCGCATGTAATATTTCATATATTTAATTTGCTGATTGCATTTAGTAAGCAGGCATTTTTACCTGATCATAAAGGAGGTGTAGAAGCAGTCTTAAGTACCATTTAAGTTATTGCAATGCCACAGATCATAATAAGATCGCTGAAATGAGGCATGATATCCGTTCTGACATAACAGCACCATGATCTGTGACAATGATCAACAGGAGAGTAGATTTTGAGTAAGTATTGCAAAAGAAGATCTAAGCGGATATTTTCCGCAGTATTATCTGTAATATTTATGCTCAGCTGCATGCAGCTGCCTTCAGGAATATCATTTGCTGATACGGGCAGCGGCACAGCATGGGACGGAACTACAGCTGATACGGCATGGTATACAGGCCATGAAAGTGACAGTGAGTTCAGCATAAGCAGCGCAGATCAGCTTGCAGGTCTTGCAGCACTTGTAAATGGAGGAAATACATTTGCAGGCAAGACAGTAAAGCTGACTGCTGATATCGACCTTGGGGGAGCATCCAAAGATAAAAAATGGACTCCTATAGGACACGATGCTAAAGGACACGATGCTAACAGCTTTAAGGGTACGTTTAACGGAGGCAAACACAGCATAAATAATATGTATGTTGATGATGCCTTTAATGGAAGCGGTCTTTTCGGATATATATCTGACGGAGCAGTGATCAGTGACCTGACAGTTTCAGGTACAGTAGTGTCATCTGAACTCTGCACGGGTGGTATCGTCGGAAAGGCAGACAGCAGCAGTCAGGGTGCCCAAATAATGAACTGTGTAAATAATTGCACAGTAAACAGCTCTGCGGCTAAGACAGGCGGTATCATCGGTGATGATGCAGGATGTGACGTATCACGCTGTATAAATAACGGAAATATCACTGTAACTGCAGCAAGCGGAAATGAAGGTGCCGGCGGTATAGCAGGCACATTATCAGACGGTTCGATAACAGAATGTGTAAATACAGGCGCAGTAAAATTTATAAAAGCGGCTGATGCACAGGATGCAGTAAGTGTAAACGCAGGCGGCATAGCAGGTCTCATGAGATCGATAGGCACTGCAGCAGCAATTACGAACAGCTATAACCGCGGTGCTGTAGACTGCAGCAATGGCGCAGCAACATCTGCATGCGGCGGAATTACAGGCTACAGTGATATAAGCAATCAGGCAGCAGGAAGTGTCAAAAACTGCTATAGCACAGGAACGATCACAGGAAACCAAGGTCTGACAGGTGGTATAGCAGGCACTCGCAGTGAGTCTGATAAAACTGTTTATGATAATGATTACTATATAAATAATACAGTAAACTCAGCAAACGGCGGTATCGCAGGGGCAGAGGCTTCTGACGCAGAAAATAAGACGATTGCAAGATCAGCATCAGAGCTGAAGGCGCTGGCAGCGGACCTCGGTGATGCTTATACAGCAGACAGTGCATCGCCAATAAACGATGGCTATCCTGTACTTAAGTGGCAGACAGAAGCCGGTGAAGTACCTGAGCCTGACACAGGCTGGGACGGAACTACTGCAGATACAAAGTGGTATGATGACAATACATCAGCAGATACATTCACGATAAGCACACCTGAGGATCTCGCAGGTCTCGCAAAGCTCGTAAGCGAAGGAACTAACTTTGCAGGCAAGGCAGTAGAGCTCGGCGCAGATATCGACCTTAACGGAAAGGAATGGACACCGATAGGTCAGCAGGTGACAATCGTAGGCTCTGTAGCTGCAGATAAAAACTTTGCAGGTATATTTGATGGCAAATATCATACAGTATCAAATTTCAATGTAAACAAAACATGCGCGGGATTATTTTCATGGCTTATGGAAACTTCAACAGTTCAGAACCTGGGAATAGAAAATGCTAATATAACATCTGATGCAGAAAGACCAACTAGTGTTGCGGGAGCGGGAGCAATAGCTGCCTTACTTAATAATACAAATGCAAGACCATCTACAGGTTTTACGGCATCTTCAGCTGCAAATGTAAAAAATTGTTGGACAGGCAGAGACGTAACGATAACAGCTGAAAATGCATCAGCTGGAGGAATAGCGGCAAAATCTGCCAATGTAAATACAGGTTATAAGCAACCTGATATCTCACAATGCACAAACTATGCAGACATAAATGCAAGTGTGGCAGGTGGTGTATTAGGCAGGGGCATCGCACTTATCGATAATTCATATAATGCAGGTATCATATATTGTACGAAGCCTGAGGTATCGACATCGTATAGCGGCGGAATATTAGGATATTCTGATGATAAGAGCAATGCAATAACAAATTCTTATAATATTGGAACAGTAGTGCATGAATTTTTATCTACTGTAGGTATTCATACAGGAGCTATATGTTCTAATTCCAGAAAAGAAGGACATAGCAATGTATATTATCTTGAAAAGTCATCATTACTTGGTAAAGCAGCAGCAGGTAACGAAATTACGGGTGCAACAGAATTATCATCTGATGCAATGAAAGTTATTACATCTGCTTTAAATACAGATCAGGAAGGTATTTGGGTCAATGATGAGAATCTGAATAACGGTTATCCTATATTATCATGGCAGAAGGTTGTTGATAATTCAGCGCCTACAGTAAAAGAACTTAAATTAACGCCTCCAAATAAAACGAGTTATGGTGAAGGCGAATATCTGGATCTTAAAGGCTTAAAAGTTGAGTTAGTTTACAGTGATGGTCATACAAAGGAAATAACTCATTATAATATATCACCTGATACATCAGCTATGGTAACATCAGCTGTTAAAGAAATTAAAGTAAGCTGCAACGGAATGGAAGCTTCATGTCCGCTTGAAATAAAAACTGCAGTGGCTATAAAGATCACTAAAGCTCCGGACAAGACGGACTATATTTCAGGTGAAAAGTTTAATGATACAGGCATGGAAGTAGCGTTGGTATATAATGATGAATCAACAGCGAAAATAACTGACTACGAACTTTTACCATCAAAATCAACAAAGCTTAAAGGTAATGTCGATTCTATAGAAGTAAAATTTGGAGAACACAGTACAGAACAGCCAATACGTGTGAAAACACCTATAGGTATGCATATTGAAAAGATGCCAGACAAGACAGAATATGTGATAGGTGAATTTTTCAAATCAGATGGCATGGAAGTATACGCTGATTTTAATGATGGGACTTCTGAGAAAATAACAGAAACAGTTACAGTTGAGCCTAAGACAGCGCTTAATACGCCTGGTGATGATATAGAAATAAAGTTAAGTTACCCTAACTCTTCATTATATAAGGATGTCGTTCCGACCATATGTCATGTAAAAGTAGCAGGTGTAGAGAAGCTTGAAATAACAACTCCGCCCGCTAAAGTAAAATACACTGAGGGTGAGAAATTAAGCTTGACAGGTATGTCACTTACAGCAACGTATGCAAATGGTGCTACTGAGTCAGTTGCAGGCAGCTCTTGTACTTCATCTATAACTTCAAGTAATCAGTTAACAAGAAATGATAAAGAAGTAACTTTGACGTATAAAGGTGCGAAAGTAACGTTTGAAATAACGGTAGAACCTAAGGGAACAGGCGAACCTGATCTTTCTGTTGAAACAAAAGGAGCTATTGGTAAAGAAGGTGCATCAAGTAGTAGTATTTTAACTGTAAAATATTTACCTGGATCAACATCTACAGCAGATGCGATAACTTTATCATCTACTGACTTTACATGCACACCTATGTATTTAAAACCTGATACAAAGGAAATAACAGTATCCTATGATAAGCTTGGATTGAGCAAGACAGTAGATGTATCAAAGATAAATATATATGCAGCTAAAAGTATAAGTGCTACTATACCATCGACAGTGTCATTTTACACAGGAGATATAATTTCAAAGACTACAGGTACAGTAAAATTAAATTTGACTACGGGAACGCAGATAATAGCATATGGATGTTATACAAGAATTCCTGATGCATCGACACCAATTGATTCATCTGTAACGAAGATAGTTTATAAATATGGTGATTTACAGTGTGAAGTCCCAATTACTGTAAAAACAAGAGCTTTACCTGTAACCTCAACAATACCATCAGGCATGATAGCAATGCCAACAACTGTAGAACTCAAAACAGAAACAGAAGGCGCAAAGATCTGGTACACGACAGACGGTACATCGGATCCGACAAAGACTACTTCAAACAGAGTTGAATACAGTGATGAAACAAAGATACCTCTTTCAACAGATACAGTAATAAAAGCATGCGCAGAGCTTGACGGCGTATACAGCAGCGTATCAACATTCAACTACGTAGCAAGAGGAAAAACAGCCCCTGTAAGATCAGACAAGGCTCCGCAGATATTCGATGAAGATATAGTGATAACACTCAGCACGGCTGCTGACGGCGCAAATATCTACTATACGACAGACGGCAGCGATCCGACAGCTGAGTCAAAGCTTTACGATGCTCCGTTCACACTTACAGATACAGCGACAGTTAAAGCTATAGCAATAAAAGATGGATTTGATCCGAGTATTGTAGCTGAGTTTACTTATACAAAGAGAGGAACTACAGCAGCAGTAACTGCATCACCTGCAGCAGGCAAGATCACGATGCCGGGCACTGTTCTCCTTTCATGTGAGACAGAAGGTGCGACTATCTACTACACAACAGATGGTACGGATCCTACAAGAGAGTCATCTGTATACGATGCAAACGGTATACATGTAACAGAAGCAGTCACTATAAAGGCTATGGCAACAGCGCCTGAACTCAAGGACAGCGTTATATCTACATTTACGTACGAAAAGAAGACAGGATCATCAGGCGGCGGTGGCGGCGGATCGACAACGACTCCGACAACACCGACAACACCAACTACGCCTACGACCCCGACAACACCTGAACAGCCTGCAGGAAATACATCGCTCTTTGACGATGTAACTTCAGGAGCATGGTACTACAATGCAGTCAACAAGGCTGCAGAAAAGGGTCTGATGAAAGGCGTAAGCAAGAACACATTCGCACCACAGGGCGGAGTAACGCGCGCTATGTTCGTTACAGTCCTCGGAAGACTTTCAAACGTTGATACATCAGCGTATAAGACTTCAGGCTTCAGTGATGTCGTATCAGGTTCGTACTACGAGCCTTACGTAGCATGGGCAAAGGAAAAGGGCATCGTAAACGGCGTGAGCGCAGCAAGCTTCGCACCTGACAAAATGATATCGAGACAGGAAATGGCTGTAATGATATCAAAGCTGAAATCAGCCGGAGACGTCACCGTCTCAGAAACAGCGCTTTCAGGCATAACAGACAGCAGTGCTGTAGCATCATGGGCAAAGGATGGAGTTGCATACTGCATCGAAAACGGCCTTATGCAGGGCAAGA
This sequence comes from Succinivibrio sp., assembly GCA_963632005.1. Lineage (GTDB taxonomy): Bacteria > Bacillota > Clostridia > Peptostreptococcales > Anaerovoracaceae > CAKQOE01. The sequence goes on along the minus strand of CAVGTL010000034.1, from coordinate 11,543 downwards.
CAGGCGGAATGTTCGACCCTGCAGGCAAGGCAACGAGAGCAGAACTTGCAGTACTCATCCAGCGCCTGTAAGGATATTACAAAACGTGTGAAAACATTGGTCAAATTGAGGAAAATATGAAAGAAGGAAAAAAAGCTGTTAAACGATCTATGGCATTTTTCCTTACTGTGAGCCTTGTATTTGCCGGTTCTCTGCCCACTTGGGCAGAGAACGGCACAGGCTCAGCTAAAGAGGAAAACACAAGCCATGAAAGCAGCCTGACAGAAGATAATGCTTCTCAGCAGGGCGATGCGATAGATGATGAATATATCGTATGGTATGACGGGTTTTTTGAGCAGGACAGTGCTCAGAAGATAAGAAAGAGCAAAAGTAAGAATGCCGCAGACACCGCAGATAAACAGATAAGCCTTCTTATGGCGCAGCCTGAGATACAGGCTGTCGAAGCAGATACAGATACTGAAGGATCTGCAGGTCTGGCGCTTATAAAAGTAGACTCATCGCTGAGCGATGAAGAGGAAAAGGATTTCATAGACGAGCTTGCGTCCGAACCGGGCGTAAAAGCTGTGGAAAAAAATTACAGTGTACATACATTTGTAGAACCTGCATCTGATTCAGACGCGGATGCGGCTGCAGGAGGATACAGCAGTATTCTTGCAGGAGTAACGTCTGACGCCTATGCAGATCAGCAGTATGCGCTTACAAGCGTTCGTGCTGACGAGGCGTGGAACATGATAGACTACAAAACAGCTGCAACAGTAAGAGTAGCTGTAGTAGACAGTGGCGTAGATGCCACACACCCTGATCTCCAGGGAAAGATACTTGATGGATACAATTATGTTGAATACGATTCATCAGGCAGAAAATACAGTACTGATGATGCAAGCGACGATAATGGTCACGGAACTCACGTAGCCGGTATAATCGCTGCAGTGAGCAACAACAGCATGGGAATATCAGGAGTGACAGGCGCACTTGACGTACAGATACTACCTGTAAAAGTTCTCGATGATGAAGGAAACGGAACGACATATGATGTCGTTAAGGGCATAAAATACGCAGCTGACAACGGAGCGGATTTCATAAACCTTTCGCTGGGATCTAATTATGCGTCGGCTGTAGAAGAGGCAGCAGTAGATTACGCTCTTTCAAAGGGCAGTCTCTGTATAGCTGCTTCAGGAAATGACGGCGCAGACGTGAGCACGAGCTTCCCTGCGGCGTATGATAATGTAATGGCCATAGGCTCGATAGACAGCCAGGATGAACGCTCATACTTTTCAAATTACGGACAGGGTCTCGATCTGACTGCACCGGGTTCTGCGATACTCTCGACTGTTCCGGAGAGATGTGCGGCAGCTCTGCAGGCAGAGGGCAGAAAAGTATTCGGTAATTCACGCGAAGGATATTATGCGATACTCAGCGGAACGTCCATGGCTACACCGTGCGCTACAGGTGTTGCGGTGATATACAAGGCTGTTAACCCTTCAGCTGACTGTACTGATATACGTCAGCATCTGAATGAAACAGCTCGTGACATAGGAGATATAGGATTTGATGTTTACACAGGAAACGGATGTATAGATGCTGCTGCTGCGCTCGGCGAGCCTATAAAGCGGATAGCTGTACGTATGAAGTCTCCGAAGAGCGGCGATGAGATATACGAAAAAACATCGATACATTTCCAGGTAAATACAAATCTTAATATAGATCATGTAGACCTTTACATGAATGAAATATCAGACAGCAAAAAAATAGCAGAGATAGATGTATCTGACGGTCAGAGCCTGTACGACTATGTACTTGATACAACTAAATATGAGGATGGCGCTTATACGTTCATACTTCAGTCATATACGGCTGATGGAACGCATGTTGGCGAGCCTGCTTCATCAACGGGCGTGCAGATACTGAATGCGATACCTGACGGCTTTGTTGTAGAGGCCAGAGATCCGAAGGGCTCGCCTTCAAATGAAGCTATAGTGGAAATATATGGAATCAGCAAAGCGACTTCGAAATATGAGCTGATATACAGCAGCACGACTACAGATCTCGGTTATGACAGAATAAAAGATACAGATCCTGACAATGAGTATTCTTCATATTCGATGCGTATCACAGGCTCTTACGGAAGCGGAAGCAGCATGTCGTATTATTCGTACAGGATGGATGATATAAAGCCGGGAAGCAGAGTGGTAGCAGATGCGACATCAGCAGCTGCACGTAAAACAGGCTTTTCGATGAAGGGCACGGACGGCAATGAAGTGAATGAACCGTATCTGCTGCTTGCCCCGATAGAAGGCGGCTCAGAAAGCTCACAAGGTCAGGAGCTCAACGATATGCCTGTCTGGATGATATACTCGGGCAGTGAGATATACCTGAGCGAGGGCGATTATCACTATGAAACTTACTGGTCGCCGGCGATGTCTGTATCACCTGATTACAGTAAGCCGGGATATTACCTCTCAGGTACGATGTCTGTATCAGGCAGCGGAAGTGTTATAAATGCTGATTATCATGATGCAGGTATACTCAGATGTAAGGTCGAGGACGGATTTGACGGAATACTTCAGGCTTCGATAGCACTGAATGACAGGATACCGTTCCTGCCGGCAGGATATATAAGAGGTAAGGTCCTTTATCTTACGCCTCAGAAATACGATGTAAAGGGCATAGTTTCACGCGAGATAGACGGTGAGACGTGGAGCGTTGTGCTTCAGAAGAATGATACGTACGCTGTTTCAAAGGGCAGCGATGAAACGATAGAATTTTCAGCAAAGGTAGGGCTTACGAAATTTGAGCCGGCGCAGAATTCTCTCAGAACGGACAGTGACGGTACTCAGTATATATACAGAGGCGATATATTCAGAACTGTAAATGAAATGAGTGTCGGAGGGGATACTGTAATATCCGGTTTCAGTGGCGATTATCCTACGTTCAGTGTTTATCGTGTGATGGATGACGGAACTGAGCAGTTAGCTTATCAGGTGACTGATACATGGCAGGCAAGAGCCAGCACATGGGATTCTGAAAGGCTGTCTGTCTCTACGGGTGCTGTACCTGAAGCAGGTCATTACAGAGCGAAGCTGACGTTTAATGCGGGTCCGCTGGGCGGACTGAGTGAGAAGTATATTGATTTTGAACTCAGGAACCGTTCGGGATCTGATGAAATTGATTCTGTACTGACGATGGGCTCAGATACGACTCTTCCGAGGGCGGAAATGACGCTTTTCCGCTGGGATGATGAGGCGCAGAGCTGGGTAAATGCACTGAATGGCGGCGGATCGATAAAATACAGCGACAACAGCAGAGCTACGCTTGTTGAAAATAATATAACGCTCAATAAAGATGGCATAAATGCAGCAGTCATAAAGTATACGCATAAGAAAAGGGGAACGGATCCGAGTGAGGTGTATAACGGATTCCAGATATATTATTACGAATCTGTTGACGATCTGAAGGATATCGTTCTCAGCGATGCGCTTAAAAGGACTGTTATAGGTATTACTGATAATTACGGAAACAGCGCAACAAATTCTGTAAAATATGCAAATATAGGCCTGTCAAGCTCAGGAAACGGAAAGCTTACGGACAGCAGAGCACTGACGGAGATAGAGCTTCCTGTCGGAGCAGTATACATACCTGAAGGAATGTATGAATATGTCTATGCAAATTTCAGAATGCATAATGATGAATATTTCCTGATAAAGTACGATGCTTCTACAGCATCGGGAAATATCACTCTTGACGGAACACAGACTAAAAAGGTGACTGTTGAGATACCTGATGATATGCAGGGCGCTGTGATATATCCTGACATGATGTCAAAGGATGAATCTTCAGCGCCGGGTCTTGATTTTACGGATAAAGCTGAATTCTATCTGTCGGATGGCACGTATTCACCTTATGTTGAACTGCAGACAGCTGATGCGTCACAGCAGATAACGGTGAATGTTCATGAATTTGAACTGAATGCAGACAGAAAGATCGTTATAAGCGGTGATTTTTCTGCAGCGATAGAGCTCAGCCAGACGATCGTAAATAAGAAGCAGAATATTACAGGAAATGTAAAAATAGAAGACAGCAATGGAAACAGGCTGGTAAATATCGCAGCGAAAAACGGAGCGATATACGAGGCGACATCGCCTCAGGCAGTGGCAGGAGCTGACGGTACGGCAGGAAAGCAGCTTTCAGGCGTTTCTTATACTGAGCTTAAGATCACACCTGAATATTACGACGGTTCAGGAGATCATTTTGTAAGATTTACATGTGCTCCGGCAGGCAGGGTGATATCTGCAGAGGCGAGGTTCACTGTATCTGATGACAGCTCTCATCAAAGCGGCATAACTCTGGTTGAGAGCGACGCGTATGATATAACGACTGAAAACGGTCAGGCATGTGCAGTCATACGAAGCGGAAAGGATGGTTATCGTGTTGTGACTGCAGAGATACAGCAGTCATCTGCGGAGCAGCAGATAACATTTACTCTGATACGAGGCGGAGCACAGATAGCATCTGCCGGTATAAATGATATATTTGATGAAACAAATAATACGTACAGAACAGGATTTTCTGTAAAAGCCGGTGATAAGATAATCATAACTTCAAGGTTATCATGATCGTGTTTAGCATAAGCTGTTTTGTATTGTAAAGATATAATGAGGATCATGCGGATGAAATATCTGAAAAAATTAATGAGCGGTGTGGTCGCTACGGCCATGCTGTTCTCGGTACCTCTGCCCGCTGCGGCGGGCGAGGTCCCTCCGACAGGCGGAACTGCCGGTGACGGCAGCAGTGCTGAAAGCATTAGTGCATTTGATGTAAGTGCATCGACTGTTGCCGGAGGCATAGAGGGCGCAGTAGTTGGTGTGGAAAAGGCTGCGTCGGGCGGATACTACGTGCTGGCTACTAAAAATACAGATGCGCAGACAGGTGACGACAATTTATCGTCTGACGGACTGTATGTTTATAAGTACGATGAAAACCTCGAGGAAGTGGAGTATTCCTACAGTGTGGAAAATGGCTCAGAGGGGCTCGGAAATTATACGGATACAAAAGGCAATACATATCCGCTGTTTCTTGATACTATAAGCAGCATAACTATAGCTGATTCATATCTGAACGCGCCTTTCACACAGGATGCAGAGGGAAATATTTATGTAGCATACAAGGCTGTCGACCTGCGGACTATGATCGCGCTTTCAAGTATAAGCAAGCATAAGGATGTATTCCCTGAATGCATATGTGATATATGCGATACATTTAATCAGGGTGCTCACGGAAGCTGCAGCAGATTGAAGTCGACTGACGGCGACGGAGATGGAGCCGGTGAAACAGGAGATACGGATGATGCAGCTGCCGCAGATACAGACGGTACAGATGATGGCTACGATAAGTATGAGGATGTAGATGACTGCCCTGTATGCAATGCGTGGCATGAGGCCTACAAGGCTATAAATTCTGCACAGTCTGTAGTATGTCTGGTAGTAGAAAAGCTCAGCCCGTCGCTTGAGAAGGTAGCTGAGTATAAGATCGCATATGATATAGGCAGCGCGCAGTCAAAAAATGCTCTTACTCCTGCAGCGGCGGCTGTCGGCAAAGATGGCAGCGTTTATATCTCAGGAAGGTCCAATCAGGATCTTCTGAAGGACTATTCACCTGTACTTGACTTTGCTTATTTTAAAAATGTAGCGACACCTGAAACGACATTTAAGGGCGAACGCTCGAGAGGATTTGTTATAAAGCTTGACAGTGATCTGTCGAAGGTAACGGCTTCTACATATTTAGGAGGTATGTACGTATTTAACCAGAATACAGGTGATTCAGCGGTAGTATCCTCCCTTGCTGTAAGCGACAGCGGAAGACTTTACGCCGCAGGCGGCGAATATTCGGGTAAGATACCATCGGGTGAAAATGTATTTCAGAGTGCGATCGCGGAAAAGGATGCGTCCGGAAGGACACGAGACGCATTTATAACGGAACTCGATCCGAACGACCTGAAGATCGTTAATTCTACGTATTATGGTGGAAGTAATGACGATACGATATTTAAGCTTAAGGCACAGGATGGCTGCGTATATGCAGTAGGAACGAGTGCATCTGCCGATCTTAAGGTAAGCGACAACGCATACCAGAAGAATCTTGAGACGATAAGTGCGGATTACATAGACGGATATGTACTGCGTCTGCCTGAGTCGCTTAAAAATGATCAGCAGTTTGCGGCGACGTATATAGGCGGTGTAGGCCGTGAAGAGGTCCATGATATGGACGTAGACAAGGCAGGAAATGTAGTTCTTACGGGTCATGCCATAGCGTCAACAAATTACCCGGTCACAGATGGAAGCTCTCTTGGAAATACATATTTTATATCGATACTGAATAACAGACTCACAGCACTTAAGGCATCGAGCCTTTTAAAGAGCGGCAGCGGAAGAGTCGTACGCTTTTTATCTGATGATCTCATACTTACAGGCGGAACTTTCAAAAAGCAGGGCAAGTGGCAGGCAAATATAGAAAAGATAGACAGCTCGCTTGCTCACGCTGATGTTTCGGCTGTATACAGATTTGAAAAGCCGGGCTCGAGCACTCCGGTCTACATGGGAGCAGGAGCAGACCTGAATATAATAGTATCATTTGACAACAATATACTTGTTACAGGAACTCCGCAGATAAAATTAAATCTGAAAAATTCAGCAGGTGAAAATGTATACGCTGTATATCGTGAACCTACAGCTGAAGAAAAGGAACAGGCATCGCAGTCGAGCAACCCTGTAGGAAACGGAACTAAAAGGCTGATGTTCTCATACACAGTACAGCCGGGCGATACGACCGGCGGCGAAGTGCTCCAGTGCGCAGGTGAAGCTGTAGAGCTGCCTGAAGGAAGCTCGATAATACCTCTGAGCGGAGGGTCAGGAAAGATAGAACTTACACTTCCTGTAAATTCAAGAGGTCTCAGACAGTCGCTCGTATATGTAAATACGACAGCAGCGATAGCAGTATCAGTAAAAGCCGGTGTAAATTCAGGCGTTTACGGAACAGGAACAGTTATACCTGTAATGGTAGATTTTGGAATCGCAGGCCTTTCAGCAAACGATCCTGACGGAAACGGCATTTATATAGACATGAACAACGGCGGCCGCGCATATTTTGATTCAATAGATGAAGCAACAGGCTGCGCGGTATTTAAATACACAGTGTCGTCCGAGGACAGAAGCACAGACAAGCTCACTTACACAGGAAATATAAACATGGTGAACGGAGCGTCCTTAAGGGATGCTTACAATACAGAAGTAAGCAAAGAGCTGCCTGCGCCGGACGCAGTATCACCGATGGGCAGACAGATATCGATAGATATACTTGCAGCGTCAGTAAAGTCTGTAACTACAGATGCAGCGCCTGGCTATTACAAAAAAGGCGATACTGTAAATATAACAGTAGAATTTGATAAACCGGTAACGAGCACAGGCGAGGCGCGTCTTGCACTCAACGTCCTGATGAACAGTACAGGAGCAGGATATATCACAGCTCCTGCGGTAAGCAACGATACGAAGCTCGTATTTACATATACTGTTAATGATGAAAATACAGCAGCAGGACAGTATCTCGATTACATATCAGCCGCAGCACTGAGCATGGCCGACGGCGCAGAACTTAAGGCAGCATCGGGAAGTCCGGCGTCGCTTAACCTTCCGATACCGGGAACGAATGGAAGTCTGTCTGATGCAGCAATAATGATCGATACAAAGGCTCCGTCAGCCCAGCTGACAAACAGGATCGATATTTCGACTGGACAGAACAGAACGAGCAAATTCTATAAGGCAGGAGAGATCCTGGCGCTCGAAGCTCAGTTCTCAGAAGTTGTAAATGTAAAAGAAAACGCAGATATAACGATAAAAATGGAAACAGGCCCGGGAGATACTCCGCTGGTACTGAAATATCAGAAAATACAGCCTGACAAAAAGCACCTTGTATTTACATACACTGTGGCTGAAGGCGATACTTTGAACAATGCAACGCTCAAGCGTTCAAGCGGTGAATGGCGGATAGAATGCGAAGCAGGAGATATAACAGATGAAGCAGGAAACACTGCAGAACTGACACTTCCACTTCCATATTCTGCTAATAACCAGTGGGAAGGCATATACTTTGATACAGATGCACCGGTATGGTCATCAGGCGAACTGAATGCAACACCTAAAAAGCAGCAGGATGGTTCTCCAGCAGCAGAGCTTACGTGGCCTTCAGTGTCTGACGCTACGAGCGGGCTCGACCTCTCAGGATCGTATTATATATATCGTGACGGTAT
>CAVGTL010000034.1:0-3234 GCA_963632005.1 Succinivibrio sp. | reverse complement strand
AAATGCGACTACGTATACAGATACGGAAGTTCCGGAAGGCAGCTATAAATACACGGTAAAGGCGTGTGATAAGGCAGGAAACGAAAGTGAGTCTCTCACGGCAGATATAACGATAGCTGATACAGTAACAGAAAGCTGCAGCGTCGATATTACAGCGCAGGAAGGATTTTCAACAGTATCAGGGGATACTGCAAACAGCATAACTGCAGAAAAGGATCTTGAGCGCGCAGATATAAGCATCACAGTAACTGACAGAGCAGCAGCGTCAGGCGGCGTACCGCAGAGCGGAGTCACTGTTTTATGGACTCATATGAGAGGAAATAAAATGGTAGCATACGGATCGGCATGGACAGAGCTTACACAGCCATCTGACGATTCCGCAGGAGCGCCTTCTGCAACAAGGTCGTTTATATTAAGTTCTGTAGAAAAGGGCGATACTGTAAATGTATTTATAATCAAAGACCCGCTGCAGCTCATAAAGGGAACGTTATCGCGCATCCTTAACATACATGGATAACAGCTAAAGGAATAACAAGTTAAGTATGATGAAAAAATTAATATGCTATATAACATTGATATGCATGACGATCTGCTTCAGTACAGGCAGCTTCAGCGTATTTGCTGCTGAAAGCGCTGAAGGAGCAGATGATGTTCAGACATATGCAAATTCTCCTGTTGTCCTGACAGTAAAGGATTCAAACACAGGAGCTGTTAAAAAGACTTATACCGTGCAGGATATCATAGACCTGGGAATGGAAGAGTCATATCCGATAACAGGCGGAAATTACGACAGTATGGTATTTCAGAAGATATCATCAAGAAATGATGCCGATCAGTCTACGTGGTACGGAGCAACAGGTGTGACAGCAGAGTGGCTTGTCAGAGATCTCGGAATATGGGATACATTTGAAACTGTTACATTTATGAGCACAGATAACACAGTAACGGCGCTCACAAAGTCGCAGATACAGTCACCGACGGGATACTATTTTGCTGATACATCAGACAGGAAGGCTCTCGTGTATCCTATGATCGCATTCTGGTATACTGAAAGTATCAAAAATGATTATACAGATCCCCAGCGTCCGGAGGTAAATGCAGCTGCATTGAATGAGAGCGCACCGAGACTGTTTATAGGTCAGAATGGATATAATGAAAAAAATGCAGGATATCTGCTGAAAAACATTGATACTGTATATGTTGAATTTCCTGCTGACGATCTTTACAAAGTACCGCCGACCATAAAAGGCGTACCTGATGAGCCGATATATCTGCAGAAGGGTCAGCAGTTTACAGAGCCATCAAATATAGAAGCTGTAGATGCATACGGTCAGAGAGTAAACATCGTGAGAACGGTCACTAATGAAGACGGCACGCTTAATTACATAGACACTGAAAAAACGGGAGTATATACAATAACATATACAGCGACTGACAGACGTGGAAATGTTACTAAAAAGGAACTGAAGGTCTATGTAGAGGAAAGCCTGACTCAGAAGGGCTCCTACGCTATAGGCATACAGAATACAACAGGCTGTACGATAAGCCGGGAATATTCAAATGAGCTTAATATAGATGCGAGCTATAACGGAACAGCATCATTCAGTGTAACTGTAACACCTGAAAAGCGCTACGGGAGCACGCAGAACGTAGTATTTGCACACTACAGAGGAAATAAGCTTGTAAACATATCATCACAGACACTGTCGATAAACAATGCAAAACGCCTGAACGGAAGCTTTTCAGTAAAAGGTGGAGACAGTATAAGGATAGTCGTAGCCGATCAGCTCAGCAGCACAAAAGGCAGCGGAGCGTTCGTCTTAAACAGCCTTGCGAATTGACTGCGCAGATGAAGTGATGAGAAACTTTTGCTAATGTATAATACAGACAGGAAAATAAAATGAAAAGATTCAGACATTTATTTTTTACAGCGCTTGTAGTGTCGATGCTGATAATATCGGCAGCATTGTCAGCGTCGGCAGCTTCCGATATAGTTCTTAAAAGCGCATCGGAAGCATCAAGCGTAAAAATAGAAGGCACAGCCATTGCAGGGCAGTGGGTAAGTATAAAGGTAACAAAAAACGATACAGAGCTGGCATATTTTAACGGACAGGTAGCAGGAACAGACGGAAAGTATTCATTTGAAGCAGATCTTTCAGATTTTTCTTCAAAGCTTCCTCTTGATCTGACTGTAAGCTACGGCAGCAGGACAGAAACGGCTCAGATAAAGCTTGAAAGCAACCCCAGCGGAGGCGGAGGCGGTGGCGCCGGTGGCGGCGGAGCTGTCGCAGAAACACAGAAGCCTGACATTTCAGTGTCAGGAAACGGAGGAAAGACTTCACTTTCAAGCGATGGAACGAAGCTTACCATAACTCCGGATAACGGCTATGAAGTGAATGATGTTACGGTAAACGGAATTTCAAAAGGCAGCATTACAGAAATAAGCGGTCTTAAGACAGGCGATAAAGTAGTTGTATCATTTAAAGTGAAGCAGGCACAGCCGGGGAACGATGGCAAAAAGTTTTCTGACGTAGCATCAGGCAGCTGGTACGAAAAAGCTGTATACGATGTAGTAGACAAGGGACTCTTCACAGGCGTTTCTGATACGAAATTCGCGCCAAACTCTCCTATGAACAGAGCGATGTTCGTAACTGTGCTCGGACGTCTCAACGGTGGCACGCTCAGTGGTTCACACGCGTTTACAGACGTTAAGAGCGGCTCATGGTACGATGCGAGCGTAGGCTGGGCTTCTTCAAACAATATCGTAAAGGGCTTCAGTGCGACAGTTTTCGGCCCGGAGCGTACTATAACTCGCGAGCAGATGGCAGTCATCATGTACAATTACGCTTCATTTAAAGGCATGGACGTAAAGACAGGCGTTTCGCAGAGCTCATTCACAGACGCATCGAAAGTATCTTCATGGGCAAAGGAAGCAGTAGACTGGGCATCATCGGCAGGTCTCATCCAGGGTGACTCAAACAAAGCCTTCAACCCACAGCAGACAGCTACAAGAGCGCAGGTGGCAGTAATACTGCAGAGATTCGCTGAAAAAGTGAAATAATTCAAAAACGCATGCAAAAGGTCTATGGCTGTATTAACAGTCTGACCGAATGCATGCGTTTTTTATTCTGGATATATTATCAAAATAGCATACTTTTTCGTAAATGCAGGACGCCGATACAGGCGGGCGGTCATGCAGGTCGCTCCGCGGTCACAGAATGGGATGCTGCGAGC
>CAVGTL010000033.1:4219-19713 GCA_963632005.1 Succinivibrio sp. | reverse complement strand
GAGTATTCGCCTGCCTTACGTCAAGGTCGCATATTATATTCTCTACAGCTATATCGCACGCGAGGTCCCACGCCGCGCGGTCAAGGCTGTTTGAAACGAACGGATGTCTGAAAACGCAGTGCAGTACCATATGCAGATAGTCTCGCGACAGGCTCTGCTTGTCTTTCATGTACTGCTCTATCACGTACTGCGGGTCGTATATCATATGCTGGCCCGTAGTCGCTATCGTTCTGACGCGATCCAGATTTTCAGCGAGCTGATCTGAATTTATATAGCTGAACTGGCACAGCGCCACGTCCATGAACCTCAGAGTAACGAAAAGTCCGTTCCTCGTCATGTCTATGATCTGGCGCGCTATCCTGTCAGCGCTTTTTCTGACCTCTGCCGCTTTATCTGCTGCGGCCTGCTCCTCGGGAGTCATCGGTCTTTCTATTTTTATCCTTCTTTTATCTGTGTTTTGCGCCATTTACACCACCATCTAAAAACTTCACTATATTAATATGTATAATACGAAATTTAGATAATACAAATTATTCTACAGTGAATAATCGTATTCTCTGACCTTCGCGTATCTGTTCTGATGCTCCAGCAGGTACGCTATGCATCCGCCGCCCATGCGGCCTGCAAGCTCTATATATTCAGGAAACATCTCAGGGTCGATACAGTCCAGCTTGCCTGCGCGAGTCAGGCGGTCTACCCTGTCTGACTTTATTATTGATTCTATCATTCCTGTAAGAGAATCCCTGTATATCTTATACATTCTTTTAGACATATTATACGGGTCCGACAGCCTGCGCGCCGCAACTCTGTACATGTCGTCCTCACCGCGTATCTCAAGGAACGTCGCGTCGTATTTGTCCATGCTCGGTCCGTGCGGGTCTGTCGCTCGCATTATAGCGCGCATGTAGAGCCATATAGCCTCGTCCGACTCAGACGCTACTGCGAAGCTGCGCACGTCGTAGTCATCTTCTCTTACAAAAAGTCCCATTTTAGGGTGCTTATACACATAATGCTCCGGACCCGCACCCGGAACGGACTCTATACACGGTATAGCTCCGAATCCAAACGGACCGACTCTGCGGTCCTCGCCCACGTCTATCCGATCTCGCAGCTTTACATGCACTACCTCTATAGAGCGGCACTCCTTAAAGGAATTCATCTCTATCCTGTCTGTATGATCAGATACAGTAAGCTGCTTCAGAGACGCGCATCCCTGAAACGCCAGCGCGCCTATAGAATTCAGCGATGCCGAAAGCTCCGCTTCCTCAAGGTTCTCGCAGCCCTTAAATGCCGCATTCTCAACCGTAGTTACCGTGTCAGGCAGACTTATCTTCTTAAGCTCATGGCAATACTGAAACGCACCGTTTCCTATAACAGTAACAGGATGCCCGTCTATCTCAGGCGGCACGCGCAGCTCTATCGCGTCGCGCTCGGCAGGCCCCGTGACCGTCACCACCCTGCCGTCATAAGAATAATTAAATTTTTCAGCAGGATCGTATCTCCCTGTCCTCATAGTAATCATCTCCCTGCTTATATATTCCCGTATATTTCACACGCAGACACCCGCCGCACACGGGCGCGCAACATTCATATATTTCTATAACAATTATAGCATAGAAAAAAGGACCCCGACATGGAAAATTCGAGATCCTTTTTTCTGCTATTGTTAAGAGTATTTAAAATGAGTTTTGCTTTTTAATGGCTGCCGCATGGGCTAGATGCGGCAGCGTGGTCGTAGTTTCTGTTTGCGGGCCGGGCCCGCGCGTCACAGATGACATTTATATTTATAGTTCTTGAAGAAAAGTTTTTGCTTATTTCCGGTTTTGTATACGCTTTATTTTCGTATACTTAATATATTTTTATCGCATAACGCCTGCAGGCAGGCGCTGCTTTTGAATTCATTAGAGCGAAAGTGCTGCGTTGAGGGCTTCGCCTGTTGAGATGCATGCGTTACCCGGAGATTTTACTGCTTCGCCGATAACGATGACTTCAGGAACGAATTCCTTTACAGTTTCTTCCAGAGGGTTGTAGCTTCTTGAACCCATTGCGAGGATGATGTTGTCAAATCCTCTGAGCTCGCCTTCTGTGCCGTCAGCGAGTGAGTATGAAACTCCGTCTGTGAAGAATTCGCTTACCTTTGCGCCAGGTCTGAGGTCAACGTGGTGCTTGTCGAAGTTAGCGAATAAGAATGGCTTGTTTTCAGGAACAACGTCTGCTCCGATAACGTCCTTCATTTCTATTATAGCTACCTGATGGCCTCTTTCTGCGAGGAATTCAGCTGCTTCGCAGCCTACCATGCCGCCGCCTACTACGAGAGCCTTTGCGCCGATCTGAGCCTTGCCGTCGAGCATATCATGTGCAGTGATGAAGCCGCATTCTGAAAGGCCCTTGATTGGGAGGATCAGAGGAGTTGAACCTGTAGCGAGGATAGCTGCGTCAGGCTTGAATTCCTTGAGGAGCTCAGGTGTTACTTCTGTGTTTGTCTTTATTTCAACGCCGTTAAGCTGGCACTTTACGATCATGTTGCGGATAGCAGCTGTGATGTCGCCCTTTCCAGGTGGATAAGCAGCGATGCGGAAGTTTCCGCCGAGCTGGTCAGCCTTTTCGAAAAGTGTAACGTCATGTCCGCGGAGAGCTGCGATATATGTAGCGTAGAGTCCGCCAGGGCCGCCGCCGATAACTGCTACCTTCTTCTTTGTTTCTGCAGGTACGATCTCAGCTTCATGTCCTACTGTAGGGTTTACGAGACATCTGATAGGCTCGCCCTTGAACATGTTAGGAACGCATCCGAGGAGGCATCCGATACATGGAGTGAGCTGGTCTAAACGACCTTCAGCAGCCTTCTTAGGAAGCTCAGGGTCAGCGATGCTCTGACGTCCGAAAGCGATGATGTCCGCTCTGCCTTCTCTTACTGCGAGCTCAGCGTACTGAGGTTCAGTGAAACGGCCTACAGCGATAACAGGAACTGTTACAGCCTTCTTTACTTCTGTGAAGAACGGAGCGTTGAAACCGCCGTGAACTACGCCAGGAGCCCACATGAACTCGTCGTGGAGGTGTACGGCGCGGCTTACGTGGATACCGTCAACGCCGCAAGTCTCTTCGAGGTAAGCAGCTACAGCAGCAGCGTCCTGCGCTGACTGACCGCCGTCTACTTCGTCGCTTCCGTTGATCCTGCATAAAATAGGAAGCGTACCGCCTGTCTTCTTTCTGATATTTTCTATGATAAGTCTAGGCAGACGCATTCTGTTTTCAAAGCAGCCGCCGAACTCGTCGAGACGGTTGTTTGTGCGCGCTGAGATGAATGTGCTTACTAAATAACCGTGAGCGCAGTGTACTTCGACCATGTCGATGCCTGCCTTCTGAGCGCGGGCTGCTGCGTCACCGTAGCATTCGATGAGGTGATATACCTCTTCATTTGAGATAGCTTCCGGAACTTCTCTGCCGAGAGCCGCAGCGATAGGGCTTGCAGCCTGCAGCGGATAGCCTGTGAGCTTTGAGTTTCCTTCAGGACCTGCGTGCTGAAGCTGGATAGAAACTTTAGCTCCGTACTTGTGACATTCGTCAGCTACCATCTTGAAGCTGTCAACCGTGTCGTCAGAGAAGAGACATGGCTTTCTCGGGCCGCCCTTTGCCTTTTCGTAAACTACTGTTGACTCTATAGTTATCAGACCGAAACCGCCTTTTGCTCTTGCTCCGTAGTAAGCCTTTGATCTTTCGCTCAGAGTACCGTCTGTGTTAGCGAAATTGTTGCCCATCGGAGGAACTGCGAAACGGTTCTTTATCTGTACTGTACCGATCTTAACAGGTGAAAACATGCTTCTGTATTCCATATATATACCTCTTTAATTATTTGCAAAACAAAGTAATATGCTTAATTTATGATATTCACTTAATTAATAAGGTCTTTATCAAACGCGCGCCTGGCGCGCCCACGACCCTGTTGAATTAAAACTGGTATACCGCGCGGCGGTTTTGGTCGGACCGCCGCATACGGTAAAGAGTGAGAAAAAACTCTGCCGCTGAGCTTCATGAGATTTTATCATTAGTTAGTGTTAGTTATTTAGTATCAGTTATATAATTGTATTTTTGTAGCTTTGTGATCAAGAAAGGATGGTCAGCGACAGAAATGACTCGCATTTTCTGTTCAGCCGGTGACGGCTGCTTTTGTGAAGCTCGCGGCCCGTTATCCTGTTTGGGCCGCAGGCTTACAAGGAGTTATTTATTTCATTTATATTTATGAAAAGAAGTTTTCGAGAACTTCCTGTGTAGGCATATCTTCGCCTGTGAAGAGCTTGAATGCAGCAGCGCCCTGCCAGAGCAGCATGCCGATACCGCCGATAGCTGCCGCGCAGCCTGCTTCAGCCGCCTGCTGGATCATGAGTGTTTCCTTTGGATTGTAAACAGTGTCTGCTACTACGAGGTCAGATCTGAACATTGAAGGGTCGATCAGAGTCTGGTCGTCGAGAGGCTTCATGCCTACCTTTGTAGCATTTACGAGGATGTCGCAGTCTGCTACTGCAGCCTTGAGAGCTTCAGCGTCAGCGAGATCTGTGATAGAAGATTCGCATCCCGGAACTGCTTCGTGGAGTCTTTCGATGATCGCTTCGCCCTTTGCGTAGAACTCGTCCTTGATGTTGAACATAGAGAGCTTTGCTGCGCCGTCGAGTGCAGTCTGAGCTGCGATAGCTGTAGCAGCGCCGCCTGCGCCGAGGAGGACGATCTTCTTGCCTTTTACTTCAACGCCGTGCTCGTGGAGATTTCTTACGAAGCCGATACCGTCTGTATTATGGCCTGTGAGCTTGCCGTCTTCGCCTACAACTACTGTGTTGCATGCGCCGATGAGCTTTGCTGCAGGTGAGATATCATCGAGGTACTTGCATACTTCAGCCTTGTCCGGCATAGTGATGTTGAATCCGCCGAAGTTAAATGTGCGGATAGCTGCTACAGCGTCCTCTACCTTTTCCAGCGGAATGTCGAACGCGAGGTAAGCGTTGTCAAGACCGTTGTGAGCGAAGCTGTAGTTGTACATTGCAGGCGAACCTGAGTGACCTACCGGTGAGCCGATGAGACCGAAGAGACGTGTATGACCTGTGATTCTGCTTTCCATTTTAATATTCCTCCATATGTGATGCCTGCGCGCCGGGCGCGCGGACCTTTGTTATTCCTTAATAAATGTGTTATTTGTGTATTTGTAAATTCTGTAATATTTTCAATCGTAATGTTCTAATAATTAATGCTTTCGGCTATGCGACCGCCCGGCGGTCTTACAGACTGCCATTTGGGGTAGTTCCGCCGCCGCTGCGCCGCAGCGCCGCGGCAGCGGGTGAATATGTTAATGCATATTACCGAAATTTATTAAGCTGATACTACTTCTGACCAGCTTTCTTCGAGGACCTTGCGAGCTGCGTCGTAGTTGATCTTTGCAGCCTTTTCTACGCCCTCTGCGAGGATTGCGTCCGAGATAACTTCTACGCCTACTGCCTTTGGCTCGATGCCCTTTTCGCGGATCATCTTTACGAAAGCGGCAGTGTTGCCGTAGCCAGTTCCCGGAGCGAGTCTGTCATGCATAGATTCATCTCTGAGGATGCTTTTAGCGTATGCTCTGTCGTGAACGTCGTTGATCTGGATAGCTACGATCTTGTCTGCAGGAATGCCTTCGAGAACTGAGAGGTCGCAAGGCTGGCCTGCGCGTACCCAGTGCCATGTGTCGAGGATGAGCTTTGCGTTGTCGCAGCCTGAAGCCTTTACTACAGCCCATGCCTTGTCTACGTTTGGAAGGCCGCTGTACGGCATTGGCTCAACGCCGATAACGTACTTGCCTGCTCTCTGGCAGAGCTCCTTGAGCTTCTGAGCTGTGTGTTCTACTGAGTAGTTTTCCATCAGACCGCAGTTGATGTGATTAACTCCGAAGAGCTCGCACATATGGAAGCAGATCTGTTCTTTATACTTCTGCTCGTAAGAACGGTTGTCTTCAGCCCACTGTACGATGTATTCTACTTCTGTTACTCTCATGTCGTACTTTGCGAGTATATCGAGTATGTCCTGGTCATGGAGACCTTCTGCGAGAGCGTCTACATATGTTTCTGCTCTGAGGCCGATGCCGTCGAAGCCGGCGTCCTTAGCTGCCTTTACTCTTTCTTCAAATGCGCACTGATCTCCGAGTGTCCATGAGCTTACTGTGATTGGATATTTCTTTGACATGATGATTCCTCCATGTGATGATTTTGATAGTTTCTAATAGTTATATTTTTTGATGTTCCGGCGCCGGGCGCCGAAGCTGTCAGTTTTGTTTAAATAATTTTTTGAATTTTTTATATTTTATTACAGTAAAAATCGTTTTTTAGAATACAGGCGGTGACGCCTGCATTCTTTCGGGCTTATTCGTGCCTTATTATTACGATTTTTTACTCGGCAGCGCTCACTGCTGCGAGCACTGCCTCAGCAACCTGATCTATTCTCATGTGAGAAGTATCTATGATAACGCTTGCAGCCTTTTCGTAGAACGGTCTGCGTGCTTCCATAAGATCGGCTATGTATTCGACGTTCATGTTTCCGTTGAGTATAGGGCGTTCTCTGCTGTCCTTAACTCTTTCGTATATTACGTCAGGTGTTGCTGTCAGGCAGATTATCTTTCCTGTGCGGCGCATTTCCTCTACATTCTCCTCGTTCATAGCGACTCCGCCGCCGCATGATACGATCTGAGGGCCTGTGCTGCCGAATTCCTTGAGCAGCTCTGTTTCCTGTGCTCTGAAATACGGTTCGCCTTTTTCTGCGAATATTTCAGCTATAGTCATCTGCTCGCGGTCTACGAGGATCTGGTCCATTTCAGCCTTTGGAAGGCCTGTCATGTCGGCGAGCTGGAGCGATACCGAGCTTTTGCCGGAGCCCATGAAGCCGATCATGAATATATTTTTTGTTACTTTCTGTTTTTCCATTTTATTTATGTCTTGCTTTCAGTTCGATTTTGCTTTTTTGATGGGGCCGTGCAGGCCCGCACTGTTTACCGTAATTCGTTTATATACTCCGTTTCGGTGTATTTATTATTTACGCTGCTTCTGCAACCGCTGCCGCGTCCTGAGGCTCTGAATCCTTGTCGAATCTCTTTGTAAGGATAAGAGCGAGTACGATACCTACGAGAGTTACAGCCATGTTGAAGAGTACTACGAGTCTTGGGCCGTCGATACCGCCGATCTTTGTGAGAAGGCTGGCTACGTTGAGCACTGCGTAGTTTGCAACGCTTGACGATATCATTACTATAGAAGTGATAACGCCTCTGTTCTTAGGGAACATTTCGTTTGCTACCGCTGTTACGATCTGGAGCACGCCGCCTGCTGCGAAGAATCCGAGAAGGAAGCCTGCTGCGAGGCACATGAACGGCGCCTGTACGAAGTATGTGACACCGAGAGTGATGAGTGCCATGCATGGATATATAAGAAGTATCCTTATAGGCTTAAGGCCTCTCGCCATGAGCGCCGCATTCACGAAGAGCGCGCATACGATACCTACTGAATAAACTGACTGGATCTTTGAAGGGTCTGCCAGTCCGTACAGTGAGCCGAGCTCCTGGTTGCAGTTCATCCAGAGCATAAATGTTGTAGATGTCGTGAATCCGAGGCAGATAAGGATTATTGCTGACGGAGTGAACTTCATCTTTTCTTTCTTTATCTTTTCGCCTTCCTTCTTTGGAGCTGCATGTTCCATCGGAGGGAACGGAAGGAATGCGAGGAATATACCGTCAACGATGATTATCGCTGCTGTCGCGATAAATATAGTGTTGAACGGAAGGTTATTTACTGCTACAAAGCTGATAGCGAACGGGAGCAGGAACTGTGCGATCGATATAGAGAGCTTTGTGAACATGTTTGCTATAGTTCCCTTTTCCTTGAATATCTCCATGCAAGAAGGAGTGATACTTGTATCAAGGAATGAGTTTGCCATACCACTTACTATAGCGAGTACGTAACATACATACATGTTTGTAGTAAATGTAACGCTTAAAAGGAATATCGCGTAAAGCACGCATCCGATGAGGGCGCTGAGCCTTCTGCCGAGCTTGTCTGACAGAGGACCCGCTACCGGGAATGCTATCAGACGGCCGAGGCCGATGGCCGCGATGACTGCTACGACGCCTGATACATTGTAGCTTCCGTCTGCAAGTGTTTCAGCTCCCCAGAGAGCTGCGAAATTCTGCTTGTACTGACCCATGATAGACGCTGCTATACCGAGTACAAAATATGTAACGTAGAGCGCGAACGCAGTAGGATAATATCTGCTGCTTTCATTTTTCGTGTTCATTGCTTTATCTCCTGTTTTCTACTTATATAAATACTCTTCTATTTCCTTTACAGGCATTTCATCGCCCGTATAGAGCCTTAACGCTTCTGCGCCTTGCTGGAGCAGCATTCCCAGACCTCCGAAGGTCCGGCAGCCGCATGCTTTCGCCTCGCGGAGCAGCTTTGTCTCCGCCGGGGAATACACTACATCTGCAACTGTAAGGTCTTCCCTGAAAACCGATGTATCCTTTATAAGGCTCTCGTTTTCAAGAGGCGCCATTCCGACGCAGTTAGCGTTTGCCAGGAGGTGGCTCTCAGCGATCTCTCTTTTCAGAGCTTCCTCGTCATCGAGATCGTATACATTCACTTTGCAGGTCGGGGCTGCCTTTCTTATCACTTCTGCGTGAGCTTCCAGCCTGCTCCAGAATTTATCCTTTCTGTTAAAAATGGATAATTCCTTCGCGCCTTCTAAGGCGCACTGCGCAGAAACTGCTGACGACACACCGCCTCCGCCGAGAATAGTTATCTTTTTGTCTTTTACGGTTATACCGCCTGCTCTGAGATTTCCTGTAAATCCCATTCCGTCAGTGCAGTAACCTGTAAGCACTCCGTCTTCATTAACTATCGTGTTTACTGAGTTCGTTATCTCTGCCGCAGGAGTTATCCTGTCGAGATAAGGGATGACTGCGTGTTTGAGCGGCATCGTTACATTTGCGCCTCTGAGGTTCAGAGTGCGTATCGCCTTTATAGCATCCTCCACGTTTTCTTCTGTTACATCGAAAGCGAGGTAAGCGCAGTCTCTTTCAAACTTCTTAAAGCAATAGTTGTACATTTCCGGAGATTTCGAATGTCCTACCGGACTTCCTATCAGACCGAGCATCCTTGTGCTGCCTGAGATATTCATAATTGTTCTCCTCTTTTTCTCTTTTTCTTTTAATTTTTCAGGCCCTCCTGAACAGGGTCCTTAAAACTCTTAACGTTTTCTTCTCTTAACGTTTTTTCTTTTTAATTAATTGTTCATAAATTCGTTTGTTAAATCTCAAACTCTTTTAAACTGTAATCGGCCGTTTTCAGTTCTCATTTCTGTGACCGCGGCTGCGTCCTCTGAGCTTGCCTCCGCTCTGTTTTTCGTCCGCCTGCCGGGTACGTTTATAAAGTACCACCGTGTCGAAGATTTAACAAATTTATGTTATTTATGTTTTCATAGATTTTATCTATGTAATAGAACAAGACAAATATTTATGTTAATATATATTTCGACATATTAAATTAATTATAGCTAAGCAAAAGAAAGGAGTCTGCATGAATCTGTTTCACCTCAGATATTTCATGAAGCTCGCAGAGGAACAGCACTACACGCGCGCCGCTGAAAAGCTGTGCATCACGCAGCCGAGCCTTTCAAACGCCATAATGCAGCTTGAAAAGGAGCTCGGTATAAGGCTGTTTGAAAAGGAAGGCAGGCGCATACGCCTTACAGAGCTGGGACGTCAGTTCTACAAGTGCGTAGAGTCATCGCTTAATACACTCGACAACGGCATAGAAACGCTGAAGCTCGCGTCTAAGGGCAGCGGCGTGGTGCGTCTCGGCATCCTCAGAGTCATGGGCGTGTCGTTCATACCGCAGATGATCGCCGAATTTCAGAAGGCTTATCCTGAAAACGACGTAGTGTTCACTATCGATTCGGACGTGTCGCAGAAGATAGTGACAGGGCTTGAAAACAACGTCTACGACATAGCATTTGCAACGCCTCCGCGCCGTCCGTCAGCATTTGATATGCTTCCTGTAGCGAGTCAGGATCTCGTGCTCATCATACCGGAGGACCACCCGCTTTCAGATCGTCACACCATAGACCTGCGCGAGACGCTGGAATACCCGTACATCCAGTTTAAGAAGCACTCAGGCATGAGAAACGTTATAGATCAGCTGTTTGAGTCGATAGACGCCGAGCCTAACACTGTGTATGAGATCGACGAGGACCAGGTCGTTGCAGGCATGGTATCGGCGGGCTTCGGCATCGCCGTGGTCCCTTATATGGAAATGCTGCACAGGCTGAAGGTCAAGATACTTCAGATATCGTACCCTGCATGGGACCGCCGGTTCTACATGATAACGAACAAGAACTGCTGGCTGTCGCCGCCTGTCTATAATTTCAGGCAGTTCGTAGCGGAGAAATGCGCTAAACTGCCGTCTATTACGTAAAAATGACGAATGAATGCATTATAGCTGGCGCCCGCCCGGCGGGCATCGGATGTATGCGTTGATATTGCTGCGTTTGACAGTTCAGGCGCAGTTGATATAGGTATTCGCCTATGTTTACCCTACGCGTAGTGTTCAGATAATGTTATTTTAATAACAGAAAACGATAAAAAACGCCCCGTATGCGGAATTTCACCGTATACGGGGCGTATACTTTTGTATGTTAAAATGTTTCACAATTGATCGTCATAGATATAATTTATGATATCATAGATTTATTCTATCATGTTGTATACATAATACAAAACTGTGAATTTCAACGTTTATGGGTCGTGGGGCCGCCGGGCGGCCGCCGTTTTTCGGGCATTCGTGCCGTATTCGTGCTTAGAGATAGCCGTATTTTCTGCCGTTCTTGATAAGCTCCGTTATGCTTATGATAAGCGCGAGCGCTTCGGCTACAACTATGGCTGACCATACTCCGTCGAGGTCAAACATTACCGGTAGGGCAAGGACCATGATGAGCTGGAACACGAAAGTTCTGGCGAATGATATGATCGCTGAGACGCGTCCGTTGCTGAGTGCCGTGAAGAATGACGACGCCCAGACGTTCAGGCCCATAACGATGAACGCGAGCGCGTATATCCTGAAGCCGTGGACAGTCATGGCGTACAGCTCCGGATCGTAGCCTGCGAATATGCCGACGACTTTTCCTGCAAACAGTTCTGCTGCGGCTGTAACTATTACGCCGGATATTGCCATAAATGTTATGCCTTTCCTGAACATGTTTTTAAGCTCGTCGCGGTTTTCTGCGCCGTAGTGATAGCCGACGATCGGCGCGCTGCCGACTGAGTAGCCGAGCAGGACTGCCATGAATGCGAAGTTTACGTACATTATTACGCCGTAAGCTGATACACCGTCTTCTCCAGCTATGCGCATCAGCTGGAAATTATATGCAATGTTTACTATCGATGATGACAGGTTAGTTACCATTTCAGACACGCCGTTTCCGCACGCCATAAGCAGCACTTTGCCGTATATGCGGCACTTTACGAGCCTGAGCAGGCTGCTGTTTTTGCTGAAAAAGTATATCATCGGTGTCAGGCCGCCTGTGAACTCGCTGACTACAGTTGCGAGCGCCGCGCCTGTGATGCCCATGCCGAGCACGCCTACGAGCAGCCAGTCGAGGACCATGTTTGCTACGCCTGCCGTTACGGTTATGATAAGGCTGAGTCTCGGCTTTTCGGCTACTACGAAAAAGCTCTGGAACATGAGCTGCAGTATGAAGCCCGGCGTCGATATCATCATGACTCTGCCGTAAAGGACGCCGTAATCATAAAGCTCTCCCTCGCCGCCCAGCAGACTGACTACCTGCGGCATGAACGTTATCGATAAGATGCCGAGTATCGTTCCCAGCACTGCGGCAACGTAAACGAACATTGAGAAATATTTATGCGCGTCTTCCTTGCGGCCCTCTCCGAGCGTTTTGGAGACTACCGCGCTGCCGCCGGTTCCGAGCATGAAGCCTACGACTGAGACGCCCATCGCGAACGGCATTACGAGATTTACAGCGGCGAACGCTGTCTTTCCTACATAGTTTGAAACGAAAAATCCATCGACCATCGTGTACATCGATGAAAAAAGCATCATGAGCACCGATGGGAGCACAAATCGTATCAATCGACCGTAGCCAAAATGATCCGACAGTTTTATTTCCATATATTACCTCCATAATTCCTTTAATATTTCTAAAAATATATTCCGAATAATTCATATGGCTGCATCCGTTGCCGGATGATATGATATTTAAATAATTTCCTTGCCTAAAAAAAGATCGATTGCATTTATATGATGTACACCTTCCTGCTGATCACGGAATTTATCCAATGTGATGATATATCTCGGATAGCCATCTCTTATTGCTCTGAATGGTCGATGCTCTCGCTCTTTAATACGTTCTGTAGCTTTAGGATCTTCACCATGCAATGTATACGAAACCTGAATATATGCATAATCACCGTTTTTATTTCTTACTATAAAATCGCATTCAAACTTTCCTATTTTACCAATACTCACCTGATAATTATTACTTGCAAGATAAAGATAAACTACATTCTCAAGTGAAGGACCAAAACTTAATCTGTTATCGGTATTCATTGCAAAATAAATCGACAGATCAGCCAGATAATACTTCTGATCACGTTTTAATGATTTTCTGCTTTTGAGGTCAAAGCGATTACATTCATATATGATCTTTGCTTTTTTCAGTTCCTCAATATAGCCTCTTACTGTTGCCGCCTTTGTCTTATATCCTTCTTTTTCAAGACATACGATCAGATTGTTAAGTGAAAATGGCGCTGCATAGTTATTTAGAAGAAAAGACTGTACACGCTCATATACAGGTACATTTGAAATTCTCTTTCGCGTTTTTATATCTTTTTCAAATATTTCTGATATTATCCCACTGGTATATGTTTGCTTTGCCTGGATATCATCAAATTCTAATGTCTTTGGAAATCCACCGTTTAATAAATACTCTTCAAATTCGACATAGATATCCTGATCGATTTTTTTATTAAAAAACTTCTTCATATCAATATATTCGCCAAAATCCAGAGTAAATGTTTCAAAATTTAAATATCTACCTGTGAGCTTTGTAGAGATCTCATCACTTAACAAATATGAATTTGATCCTGTGAGAAATATAGAATATCCTTCCTCTGCATATGCATGGATAACACTCTCAAAACCCGGTACATTTTGAACTTCGTCAATAAACAGATAATATATTTCTTCATTTCCCAACAAAGACTCTATTTTGATTTCAAGTTCATCCGGCGTTTTTATATTCTTATATCCTCTTCTGTCAAGTGGAATGTAGACGATCCTTGATTCTTCAACGCCTTCTGTAATAAGCTCATTCATGATCGCTTTCATGATACATGATTTTCCGCATCTTCTTATTCCCGTTATTACCTTTATTATATCTGAGTGGTAAAACGGTCTTATTCTTTGCAGATATTTTTCTCTTGGGTATATATTTTTGTACATTTTTCACCTCATAATGTTAACATGATAGCACAATTTGTTCTTTTATGGTACTATTTTAGCACTTTTTTATTTTTATATACCCTGAATCCCGAATTTAATATATTGGCGAACCTTCAGCCCTTTCGGGTTCGATTCCTTTTTTGTCTTATTTTCTATATTAAAACTTAGGGTGATGGGAATTGCGCGTATCGCTGGCGCGATCCGCCGTCCTGCGCTCGCCTTGGGCGTGCTCGGACCTGAAGGCTCCACCGGAGCCTTCAGCCCTTTCGGGTTCGATTCCCATCACTTTTTGTATAAAAAAAGCTGTTGCGTATGCAACAGCTTTTCTTTGTGGTGAAGGTGATGGGAATCGAACCCATGTCCGAAAGCATCTCCACGGCAGCGTCTCCGAGCGCAGCTTATGATTTTTTGTTTTGCTTTCGGCAGCGCCCATAAGCAGGCTATGCCGGCGGCTATCCCGTTAGTCCCTCGCGCTGCCGGGAATTCACGCGAGGTTTCCTGCATTTATGATGCCGGTGCCCCGGGCCTGCAGGTGAGTCCGGACCGACAAGGCAGCGTTAATTAAGCTGCGTAAGCTAAATTGTTATTTCTAGCGTTTGTATTTAAGTTCCCTTTTTAACGCAGACTGGGAGACTGCGGCTCGCTTCTGCGGCTTCAACACCCCCGTCGAAACCTGTACACCCCCATATTATGAGGACAAACGCAGTTTTCCGACCGGCGCGGCGACGCGCGCTGATTTTTTAGCTATTAGTATTATAACCGAAATCAGCATGAATAATCATTACGATTATATTTCAATTAACTAACGGCGCGCTCTGCACGCCGTTTACATTGTTTTATCTGTTGCGCGTTTTCATGATGCGGTCGATGTTTCTCGCTGCGTCGCGCTTTGCTATCGACTCGCGCTTGTCATAGAGCTTTTTGCCTCGCGCTATGCCTATCTCAAGCTTTGCCATGCCCTTTTCGTTCAGATAAAGGCTCAGCGGGATGAGCGTCAGGCCATCCTGCGTGAGAGCCGCGTCTATCTTTCTGATCTCGCGCCTGTTGAGCAGGAGCTTGCGCGGGCGCATCGGATCTACATTATATATGTTGCCGTGGTCGTACGGGCTGATGTTCATGCTGTATACGAAAACTTCGCCGCGCTCGACTTTGGCGTAGCTTTCCTTGAGGTTTATGCGGCCCTGGCGGATCGATTTTATCTCGGTGCCTGTCAGGACGATGCCTGCCTCGTATTTTTCTTCTATAAAATAGTCGTGAAACGCTTTTTTATTTGAAGCTATCTGTTTTCTTGCCATATTACCCCTCCGGGAGGTCTACTCCTCTGTGTAGTTTGAATACAGGCCGCCCATCTTGTTGAACGGATAGAGTCTGAGGACTGCCTTACCTACGAGCAGGTCTTCATCAACGAAGCCTACAGACGGGTCGCGGCTGTCGATGCTGACTACGCGGTTGTCGCCGAGCAGGAAGAGCTTGCCTTCAGGTACTACTGTTTCATCGATTCCGCCGTTAGTGTAGCCGTCCTTTGTGTATGTTTCCATAAGTTGCTTACCGTTTCTGTAAACGTAACCGTCCTTTACTGCGATAGTGTCGCCTGATTTTGCTACTACTCTCTTTATGAGCAGCTTTTCCTTGCCGTTGTCGTCAAGCAGGTTGCTCTTAAATACTACGATGTCTCCGTATGACGGTTCAGAAGATCTGTACGCCATCTTCCAGAGTATGAGGTAGTCGTTGTTGTGCAACGTATCGTCCATAGAGTGCTCCTGAACGATAGTCGGCGTGATGAACTGCGAGATTATCAGCGCTATGATTATGGCGATAATAATATCTCTTATCCATGCGAATGCTTCAGAGCCTTTTGTTTTCTCTGCGACGTCTGCTGCTGCCTCAATAACGTCTGACGTTGCTGCTTCAGCTTTAATTCCTTCTTTGATTTCTTCTTTAAGAATATCTTCCTTGATTTCTTCCTTGCGTTCTTCG
>CAVGTL010000033.1:0-4209 GCA_963632005.1 Succinivibrio sp. | reverse complement strand
GACTGCGCCTGCAGTGTATTCTTTACTTTCCTGTTCTTCAGGGATCTTATCCTGATTCTCATTTTCTAAATTTTCGTTTTCCATTTATTTCCATTCCCTTCATTATAATTATTTTTACATCTTGAATCTAAAGCTGTATGCCGGGAAACATGTCTCTGCATATCTTTGCTGCCGACTTTGGCAGCGGAGCTTTGAATTCTTTGCCTTTCAGGTACTCGAGCGGCTCTTCTGCATCGTTTATGACGAGTCGATATGCATGGAGCAGCTGGGCCTTGAGGCCGTAGCGGGAGGCGACGCCGTCGTTTACGGCAGGGTCGCCGTATTTTGTATCTCCGATGACCGGATGGCCGGCGCTCGCCATGTGTGCTCTTATCTGGTGAGTGCGGCCTGTTATCAGCTCTATTTCTGCGAGCGTAAATCCGTTGCTGCGAGCGAGCGGACGGGCGATAGTCGTTATCTGTTTCGCGCGTCCTTCGACCTCTCCTGCTTCCTCTGCCGGAGCGTTTACGGAAACCATATTGCGAGCCTCATCCTTGACAAGCTCGCCCTCGAGCCGCAGCTCGTCCATAAGCTCGCCCTTTACTATCGTTATATAATACTTGCTGACGCTTTCCTTTGAACGTATCATCGCGTTCAGCGTTCTGAGCGCCGCCGCATTCTTGCCTAAAAGCACTATGCCCGTAGTATTTCTGTCAAGCCTGTTGACTGCGGCCGGCGTAAAGCTGCGCTCAAGGCGCGGCACGTAATCGCCCTTTTCTATCAGGTAATCAACGACCTGATTTACAAGCGTATTTTTCTTTTCGCGCCCGTCACCGTGCGTTAGAAGTCCGTAAGGCTTTTCAACGGCTATGACGTTTTCGTCCTCATAGATTATGCCGAACGACCTCCGCGGCCTTTTTTTAGGCGTTCCTGCGGCCGCGCTTCGGGCGCCGTGAGGCGCACCTCCCGATGAGGCATTATTACTGCTGCCCGCCGCATTTCCTGTGAATCTCGCAAAGTCATCATCATTTATATAAAGCGATATCTCATCACCCTCATGTATTACAGTCTCGTTTTTCACACCTGAACGCGAGCCGTTTATCTTTATGTCTTTTCGTATTATCTTATATATATTTCCAAGCGTTGCTCCCTTGAGATACTTCCTCAGAAAGCGGTCGAGACGCTGTTCTGCGTCATTTCTGCCTGCTGTTATCTTTATCATTTCTCTATTCTGCTCCAATCTTATTAATTATACAGTATGAGACTTTAAAAAAAAAGAGAATGTTGCCGACACCTGCAAATTTCACAGTATCTTCATTGTTCGTCCGAATGATTTATGTTAATATTGTCGAAGGGGGTTTTCTGTTATGAACAAAATTCGTGATATTATCTACAATATAAGTGACATACTCGTCACGCTTCTCATAATAATCGCCGCGCTGCTCCTGATATCATGGCGCGTTTCAGCGATCATGCACTACGGAACACCGGATGACACCGCTGCAGATACTCAAGTCTCACAGGACGCAGGCTCAGCTGACGCTGAAAACGATGATATCGGCGTCAACACTCCGACAGGCGATGTTTCATTTACAGTCAGCGCCAACCAGTCTGCCGAATCCATAGGACAGGCTCTCGCGGACGCAGGTCTCGTAGCCGACAAGCAGACATTCATAAACGCCGTAAACGCGGCAGGCGCAGCTACACGCCTCAAGGTCGGAACATTCACGATACCGGCAGGCTCAACACCTGAACAGATAGTAGTAATACTTACAAGCTGATGCTGATGCATTATAAATAAAATAATGATCAAGTTATCCCGGCAAAGCCGGAACCATACTTGCGTGCGCCGGCGCGCATTTTACGCAGCTTTTAGCTGCAATGTAAAATGCGACAGCGTAGTCCGCACAGCGGACGTAGGAAGGCAGCAGAGCTGACTGTTGCACTTATAGCATCGTACATTGATGCTTCAAATCTTAATGACGATTATTCAACAAATGATATATCTTCGTGGTATATCATTTGTTTTCTTTAGAATATTTTTTACTGTTTTGAATCTTAAAATAAAAGGAAAAGGAGGAATTGAAATTTCATGAGTAAATACGAAATGGACATGTGCAACGGACCGCTGCTCAAAAAGCTCATAATATTCTCAGCGCCGCTCATGCTCTCAGGCATGCTGCAGCTCATGTTCAACGCTATGGACATTATAGTCGTAGGCCGCTGGGCAGGCGATGAATCGCTTGCTGCGGTCGGTTCGACCTCATCGCTTAACATAGTAATAATGAACCTTTTCATCGGTATAACGATCGGCACAAACGTGCTCACTGCGCGCTACTACGCATCGCGCGACTTTGAAAAGCTGTCTGATACCGTACATACAGCCATACTTACAGGTATAGTCTCAGGTTTCATGCTCCTCGCAGCAGGCACGATCATATCGCGTCCGGCGCTTGAGCTGATGGGCTCTCCTGACGACGTAATAGATCTTTCTACATTATATATGCGTATATATTTCTGCGGCATGCCGTTCTTTATGGTATATAACTTCGGCGCTGCCATACTCCGCGCCACAGGCGATACGCGCAGACCGCTCTATTACCTGATAGCCGCGGGGCTCACAAACATCTGTCTCAACCTGATATTTGTAATAAAATTCAACATGGGCGTTGCAGGTGTTGCGATAGCGACTGTAATATCTCAGGTGCTTTCATGCTCTCTCGTTTTAAGGCTCCTGCTTATAACTGACGGGCCCTATCATCTTGACCTGAAAGCTCTGCGCATAAACTGGCGCATCCTCGGTGACATGCTGCGCATAGGTATACCTGCCGGACTGCAGAGCATGTTGATAAACTTTTCAAACGTTCTTATCCAGTCATCGGTAAACTCATTCGGCTCGCTCGCCATGGCAGGCTGCGCGGCAGCCACGAACGTAAACAGCTTCCTTTATATGGCAGTAAACGCTGTCACTCAGGCGTGCCTGAGCTTTACGAGCCAGAATTACGGCGTAGGAAACACGAAGCGCATAGACCGTATAATCCTTTTATGCGTCATGCTGGACCTCGTTGTAGGAACTGTACTCGGTGTACTTTCCACAGTATTCGGTGAAGCGGTCCTTGGTATCTACTCAAAAGATCCGCGCGTCATCGCGTACGGAATGGAAAATATAATAGTAGTATGCCTGCCTTACGCGCTCTGCGGCGTCATGGATACTCTTCCGGGTGCGATCCGCGGCATGAACTACTCGACTATCCCTATGTTCATAACTCTGACAGGCGTATGCCTCTTCAGAATATTCTGGATCTACACGATATTCCCTATGCATAGGACGCTCACGAACCTCTTCATATCGTTCCCTGCATCATGGGTCATCACTATAACTATGCAGACGATATGCCTTCTGATCGTACGCGCAAAGGTAAAAAAGAAATTTACGCCTGAATCAGAGCTGCTAAGCTACTAATCAGATCGATCTAACGCGATAAAAACCAGTGTATGAACACAGCGACGCCGACCCAAAAGAACACACACCCGGCTATACGAGCGACCGCCTGCAGTGCAGCATACTTCATAAGCTTAGCTGTAGAATCCTCAACATGCCCTATCCGGCCCCATGTTCTCAGAGCCAGCCATACTACAATACATATGATTCCTGCTGCCAAAGTTAAAATACTTTTCATATATCCTCCGTTGCTGTAACCCATGCTTCACACAGATCTTCAAAATCAGACAGATTGATCGGCTGTGAAACATTACCTGTTTTGAAATTTCTAATAGCTTCATCCATATGATACAATACTTCAGTGAAAATTTCACAACAATCACATACACTTTTTTCTGTCATTGTCTGTTACCTCATATTATGCTATAATTAAGACAACAACGGAGAGCCTGACGGCTACCGATTATATGGTTCTAAAAAATAACCGCAAACCTTTGCCGAGGGCGGTTATTTTTTTAAGATTATTATGATAACGCCAATAACTGTTGCTATAGTACTTACTGTTGCAAGCACCAACATAGCTGTATTGTATGTAAACATAAGCATCACCCCCTTTCAGGGGCAGCCGCCTTGGTTCTCCATATGTTGTTGTCCCGTCCATTCGGACATGTCTATTATAATACATTTTCAACAGAATTTTCAATATATTCGTTCGTTATACAGTCTAAAACTTCATTTAAACATTCTATCAATCTTGAATAAATATCTCAAAATGGGTATATTATAAG
>CAVGTL010000032.1:7626-19800 GCA_963632005.1 Succinivibrio sp. | reverse complement strand
CTACGAGCACCTTCTGAACGTTACCGCCTGAAAGGAATCTTACAGGAACGTTCAGGCCCGGAGTAACTACCTCGAGGGAGTCAACGACTCTCTGAGCAAGCTTTTTAGGCTCTTTGCTGTCTACGAACATCGAATGTCCGTGTCTGAATGAACGCAGCATCATGTTTTCGGTCAGATTCATGTTAGCTACAAGACCCATGCCGAGTCGGTCTTCAGGTACAAACGAAAGGTTTACACCAAGTTCGGCGATCTTGCGCGGGTCCATGCCGATGAGCTCTTCATCGCCCTTGAGCTCGTCGAGGTACATTATACTGCCCGACTCTACGCGCTGCAGGCCTGCGATGGATTCCAGAAGCTCCTTCTGACCGCTTCCGGAAATGCCTGCGATACCGAGTATCTCACCGCTGTAGGCAGTAAATGAAATGTCTTTGAGTTTGAGCACGCCGTCCTGACCTCTTACCGTAAGACCATCGACCTTTATGCGAGGCTGAGGGTCTACAGGATCGGCTCTGTGTATATTAAGGCTGACAGCGCGACCGACCATCATGTTAGTCATCTCTTCAGCGTTGGTTTCACTTGTTATCATGTCGCCGATGTATTCTCCGTGGCGGAGAACGGCAACTCTGTCGGACAGGCTTTCTACTTCATTCATCTTATGAGTGATGATGATTATAGCCTTTCCGTCGTTTTTCATGTTGCGCAGTACGGCAAAGAGCTTTTCAGTCTCCTGCGGTGTGAGTACTGCTGTAGGCTCGTCCAGTATCAGTATGTCAGCGCCGCGGAAAAGTACCTTTACTATTTCCACAGTCTGCTTCTGAGATACGGACATGTCGCATATCTTCTGGTCGGGATCTACTTCAAAACCGTATTTGTCGCAGATCTCTCTGATGCGGGCTGCTGCACCTTTAAGGTCAAGGCGGCCCTTCTGCCCGAGAACTATATTTTCAGTAGCCGTGAGTACATCGATCAGCTTGAAATGCTGGTGGACCATACCGATGCCGAGATCGTAGGCATCCTTAGGTGAAGAAATCACGGCCTCCTTTCCGTTGATGAAGATCTGGCCTTCATCAGGGAAGTATATGCCGGAAAGCATATTCATAAGAGTTGTCTTGCCGCTGCCGTTCTCACCGAGCAGCGCGAGGATCTCGCCCTTGTAAATGTCAAGGCTCACATTGTTATTGGCAACAACAGAGCCAAATTTCTTAGTGACGTTTCGCATAGTCACTGCAGCGATTCTGTCTTCCAATCGTGTAGCTCCTTCCTGATGAGTGATGAATTTATTAATGATTGATATGAGATATTATTTAATGTTGTTTTTGAAATATTATTCCGAATGATCTGATCTCCGGTCTGATTCCCGGAGGGATATGGGTTTGATGAAAAAAAAGAAAAGCAAAGGGCGACGCGGCGCGAGCCGCGATGCCGTCCCTTGCTTTGAATTCATATTAACAGTTTAGAACTTTGTATCGAGCAGGTTGATGCCGTCGATCTGTACGTCGAAGTACGGAGCAGATCTGAACTGAACGTCTGATTCGTGGAAGTAACCGTCAGATACTACCTCGTGATCAGGCTCGTAGTTAGCGTCTGTATCGATATCAGCCATGTAGCTGTCAAGAGCAACGCCGTTTACAGTGAATGTAGAAGTATCGAATACGTGGAGAGTTCCTGCTTCCATTTCAGCAGTAGCCTTGTCGATAGCTTCCTGAGTGCCTGCAGCAGCGTTCTTTCCGAGCTCAGTGAGAACTACAGAACCTGTTGAGAGGTCGCCTACCCAGTCAACGTCGATAGCCTTGCCGCCAGCAACGCAGCTCATAGCGTATTCGAAGTAAGGAGCCCAGTCGATCCTTGAAGAAACGATGAATGTTTCAGGGCAAGTGCTTGCAGTGCTTCCGTTGTATGAAACGTCAGGAACGCCTGCAGTTTCGCATGCTGTAGGAGCGCCCATAGAGTCAGCGTGCTGTGAGATAAGAACGCAGCCGTCCTGGATGAGCTTGTTAGCGCCTTCCTTTTCAGCAGTTTCATCATACCATGAACCTGTGAATGTAACTTCCATTGTAACTGAAGGGCAAACTGAACGAGCGCCGAGGAAGAATGAAGTGTATCCTGAGATAACTTCTGCATATGTATAAGCACCTACGTAGCCCATCTTAGCCTGGTCAGCAGTGATGTCGCCGTTTTCGATCATTTCGTTGATCTTCATACCTGCAGCGATACCTGCGAGGTAACGACCTTCATAGATAGAAGCGAACGCATTGTGGAAGTTTGTGATATCTGATTCAGTGTGTGCCTTTGTACCTGTAGCGTGGCAGAACTGGATATCAGGATATTCCTTTGCAGCCTCGATGATGTAATCTTCGTGGCCAAAGCTGTCAGCGAAGATAAAGTTGCAGCCTTCATCAGCGAGCTCGCACGCAGCGTCGTAAGCTTCCTGACCTTCAGGAATGTTTGTCTTGAAGACATATTCGATTCCGAGATTATCGCATGCTTCCTTTGCAGCATTGATAAAGTTCAGGTCATAAGTTGAGTTCTCATCGTGCAGGAAGATAAATCCGGCCTTAACGGCAGTGTTGCCGCCTTCAGCAGCCGCAGAACCGTTGTTTGCAGCTCCGCCTCCGCATGCACAAAGAGAAACGACCATAGCTAAAGTGAGTACTAATGCTAAAATCTTTTTCATTGTTTTCTCTCCTTGTTTAATTTGAGTCCAATTAAAATAGTATAGAATTAATTAAAGAACGGGTCTGATGCAAATACAATAACATCACGCCCACGCGCCCGGCGCGTCAGCAGGATGAGGCATTTACAGGAGAACCGTGCATTAACCACAACTTAGAGTATCAAATTTACGAGTAAATTACAATAGTTTTACAATGCAAAATCGTATAATTTACACACGGACCGTGCCCTATTTGCAAGGCAGACACACAAGTGTTTCACTGCCTGACGGCAGATCTACGTTTGCGAGCGTGACGTCTATACCGTAAAGCTCGGAGAGATTTTTTTCTGTAAGGACCTCCTGCGGGGAGCCGTTTATAACGGAATGTCCTTTTTTCATGACAAATATCCTGTTTGAGTGCAGCAGAGCCTGATTCGGGTCGTGCGTTGAAAATATTACAGTATATCCCTGCTTTGCCAGACCTGATATACGCTGCATGACCTTGTACTGATTGCCGTAGTCGAGATTCGCAGTCGGCTCGTCCATGAGGAGTATGCGCGCGTCCTGTATGAGCGCGCGGGCGAGCAGAACGAGCTGGCGCTCGCCGCCGCTGATGCTGCCGCAGCCGCTGTAGGCGAGGTGAGCTATGCCTAACTGGTCGAGTATTTCGAGCGCGTGAGCCTTCTGTGAGGAATCAGGCGACTGGAACGCTTTCAGCGTATGGGTTATTCCCATCAGCACGGTGTCAAGGACAGAGTAATTGAAAACTGTCGCTATCGTCTGCGGTATGTATGCTATCTCTTTTGCTATCTCAGAGCGTGAGAGCGATGTTATGTCATTTCCGTTCAGCATGATCGAGCCTGACGAAGGCTTGAGGAATCCCAGTATGCTGCGGAAAAAAGTACTCTTTCCCGCGCCGTTGGGGCCGAGAACGGCTGTCAGGTCACCGTCGTCAGCGTGGAAATTCATGTTAAAAAGTATCTGCTTCTTGCCGTATGAGAAGCTGAGGTCTTTTATATCTATGCTCATTTTGTTTTCCGTTTCTGTTTAAGATTGCATAAGTGGTCTTAATTTATACACCGTTACGGTGTATTTACTTAATAATCTGAATCTGATTTTCCGTTTGTCATTATCAGGTACAGGAATATCGGCGCACCGACAAACGATGTGAGTATGCCGATAGGAACTTCTGCAGTTGTTATGTTTCTTGCGAGATTATCGACAAACATAAGGAACGAAGCTCCGAAAAGCGCTGTAGCGGGCAGAAGCCTCCTGTAATCGTAACCGAATATGATGCGGCAGAAATGAGGTATTACAAGGCCTACCCAGCCTATCATGCCGCTGACTGCGACGCTGGCAGATGTCATGAGCGTAGCACATATTATCACGATGAGGCGCAGGGCGCCTGTCCTTATACCGAGACTTTTAGCTTCCTCTTCGCTGACGGTGAGCAGATTCAGGCGCCATCTCAGCAGAAACAGCGGTATCATGCCTGCAAGTACCGGGAAGAAAACGAAAAGCGTATCGGAAGCTTTTATAGATGTCAGCGAGCCCATGAGCCAGTATGTAATGGCGGGCAGTACATCGTCGGTGTCTGCGATCAGCTTTATGAACGAAGTACATGATGTAAACAGCGAGCTTATTATCATACCGGCGAGGACCATTGAAAGAGTTCCTTCCATTTTACTTAGGCGGCTGATGAGGTAAGCGAGCAGTACAGCACCTATGCCGAATACGAAAGACAACGCAGTTATACCGAAATAACCTGCGTACATGATGATGCCGAGAGCCGCACCAAATCCCGCACCTGATGAAGCACCGAGGATATCAGGCGATACCATAGGATTTCTGAACATGCCCTGGTAGGAAACGCCTGCTACAGATAGAGCTGCTCCGATGATGCCAGCTGCGATCACACGCGGTATCCTTATACGGAAAAGTACGACCTCAGTCGCGTTATCCCACGTTTTTTCTATGCTGAACGCCTGCGCTGCCTTGTCAAACAAGTCGGAAAGAGCGCCGGGACACCATGGAGCAGAGGCGAGAGAAGAAAAGCCCTCGCTTATCTGTGAGTAAAGTATGCGAAACAGGTCGGGCAGGCTTATAGAGTACCTGCCGACCATGAAGGATGACAGGAATATCAGTGCAAAGACCGTACCGAGTATTAAAAACCGTAATTTGTATGATGGCTCTGACACTGCGTCAGCTGATACCGACGCTTCAGCGGTCGTGCCTGAGACATTAGAGGATAGCTTTTTTTCCAAAGTAAACACCTGCTTTTAATTATTTTTTAAATGGGAATAGTTTGCTGTTTTAACAAACAGTTTAAAATTGACGTATAAGTGCTGCTTGAAAAATCAATTTAAACTAAAATAATGTTAAATATAGTTATATGCAAACAACGCTGCAATGCTTTCACTATAATAGAAAATATCAGAAAAAACAATAGAAACCGATGCTGATATAATCAAAAAATCAATAATAGTATTTATTTTAAAACACAATACAGTATTGATAAATAAAATAAAATGATGTTATAATCATAACGAATTATTTTTGTAGCGAATTCTAATTCATTAAAACAAATAAATAGACGGAGAAACTTATGAAAAAAAGTAAAACAAACAAAAAAGCACTATTTTTTGTATCTTTATTGATATTTATGGTGCTTTTTTCTGCGTGTGGGAGCAGAAAAATAGAGATAGAGGGTGAATCGCAGGTGTTCACCGACTCATGCGGGCGTGATGTGGAGATGTCTGCAGATATAGAAAGGATAGCACCGAGCGGTTCGGTAGCACAGATGATACTTGCAACTATTGCCCCGGACATGCTCGTAGGGCTTAGCGGCACTCCGTCAAGCACACAGATAAAGTATATGCCGGATTATTTCCTCGACCTGCCGACATTCGGGCAGTTCTACGGAAGTAAAGCTACATTAAATATGGAAAGTCTTATATCAGCCGACCCACAGGTGACTATAGACCTCGGTGATATGAAAGAGGGTCACAAGTCCGATATGAACAAGATCCAGAAGCAGACAGGCGTTCCTACCATATTTATAGAAGCTGACCTGCCGCATATGGCACAGGCTTACAGGACGCTCGGAAAGCTGCTGAACCGTGAGGAAAAAGCAGAAAAGCTCGCAGAGTTCATAGATAAAACTATGGAAATGGCTGAAACTAACGCAGCAAAGATACCTGACGATCAAAAAGTGTCAGTAATGTACGGAAGCGGAACGACAGGTCTTGCCTGCAACGCAGAGGGCTCTGTACAGTCTGTAGTAATAGACCTGATAGGTGCAAAGAACGCGGTCGTTATACCTGAGGACGAGCTTAGCAACGCCGGAGGCGGCAACATCATAAGCATGGAGCAGGCGTATGTATTTGACCCGGATGTAATAATACTTTCAACAGGCGGTCCGTACAGCAGTATGTCAACAGCAGCAGAATGGTCACAGCTCAAGGCGGTAAAAGATGGAAAATATTACGAGATACCGGGAGAACCGTATAGTTGGATGTCAGGTCCTCCTTCGGTAAACAGCGTACTTGGCGTATGGTGGCTCGGAAATCTCGTGTATCCGGAGCTTTACGATTACGATATGAAGGAAGTAGCAAAGGAATATTATTCACTGTTCTTTGATTATGACCTCAGTGACGAGGAAGCAGCAGCAATGCTTGCAAATTCAACTTTAAAATAGCTGCAGTAAGGCTGCAGGACGCGTTAGGAGGCGCGGAAAACTACTAAATAAAACAGGATAAAAATGGATATTATTAAAAGGATCCCAATAATAGCGGTGCTTGCTGCGCTGGTGATAGCGGCTATGCTGTCGGCTGATATTGCAGGGGCATTTATTCTGCCTGATGCATTTGGTTGTCAGAAGGTCTATGCGGGAATGGCTACCGACTCACTGACCATAAATGTTGGATATCAGGGAGGTCCGTTTTACAAGAAAGCAGAATACTCATGGAGAGAACTGGATGACATGTACGGCGGATCGCTTCCATCGCATCAGGTGGCATACAGCTATTACGGAGGAAGGAACGGAACAGGCGGGCGCAACGTAGTTGTATCGGCAAGAGGCTTTTATATAAAAGATCTGCTGAGCTACGCAGGCATAGACTTGAGCTCGATAGCCGGTTTTGAATTTTATACCGACGACCAGAAGGTGGGAGCATTTACTACGATGACTAAAAGAGAACTTCTGGATACGCCGAGATACTATTACCCTAATATGGGCATCGATGATGAATATAATCAGGTCGCACTGGACGGCGGCGATATAACGAGCGGAGCTGTTCAGGTACAGGCGATGTTTGGTCTGGAGGATAACTGGGAGTGGGAAGGCGTAGCGCCTAACTTTACTTCGATGAGCTCAAGCGGAAGGTTCCATCTGCTGTTCGGGCAGGCTAACGTCAAGGAATCGAGGACGAGTCAGGCAGCAAAATACGTACACACGATAAACGTAATATTCAGCGGCGCTCCGGTCATAGGGACTGAGAGCAATATCGAGCTGAAGGTCGGAACTGACTACAGAGTACAGGTAAATGTAACGGCCGCAGATACTGAGCTGGAAAATTATATAAAGGATAATCTCGTATGGAGTTCAAACAACACTGATGTAGTTGAGGTAGACCAGTACGGTCGCCTGACTGTAAAAGGTGACGGTACAGCGGTAATAACCGCCAAGAGCGGAAATATGACAGGTACTGTATCAGTTACCATAGGAAACGGAAAAGGAACAGGCTCGGGCGAGTCTCAGAGCGAAGGCGACGGAAAGACGAGTGACGGAGCAGACGGAGCATCATCTCCGGATAACAGCGCTCAGTCGTCGGAAACGAATAACGACAATGCAAGCGACACTCAGAACACGCAGGTATCTTATTCTGAAAACAGCAAGGGCGTGTACATACTTTCAAAGGATTTCATGCAGCAGACAAAAAATGCAGAATGGGTCAACAGCGTGCTGAAGCATGACGTACCTGTCGATTCCGACAAGGGCAGCGTAATGAACTGGAGAAAGGATCAGATGGACGACGATGCACAGCAGCTCGTCGTGCCTGAAGCCGAAAAGGTATCACTGACTGCGGTTATTGCTGTCATGCTTGTGTTCTTTATGCTCGGTCTGGCAGCAGGACCGCTGAAATACAGTCTCGATATGAGGAAAAGCGCAGTTCGCCTGCCTTTTGCCGATCGTATACATAATATTAAATTTAAGGAGAGAAAAACCAAATGACAGACAGTGCAATTGAAAACACATTCTCGGTGAGTGACATCCTGAGAGCATTTTCTTCGATAATGCAGACTCCGGTCATCGTCATACTCATCATATTCATAGTCGCGGCTGTTTTCCTGGCCGGATGGCTTATAGGAGAATGCTTCAGCGAACGCAGAAAGCTCAAGGTAGACATGCCGGAGCTGCTTGAGGCTATACGCCACAGCAGCATTGACGAGCTGGAAGGAATAATAAACGGAAGCGGTCTGCTCCGCAGACAGAAGAAGGCACTCATAGAGCTGACGAAGCACGACGATTTCACGCCGCTCATGAGACAGGCTCTCGCAGTAAGCCTGCTCGGAAAAGAAAAAGCGAGATATGACCGTATAGTAAAGATCTCAGACTTGCTTTCAAAGCTTGCGCCGATGTTCGGACTTATGGGAACGCTCATCCCGCTCGGACCGGGAATAGCGGCCCTCGGAGAGGGCGATACGTTCACTCTGTCAAATTCACTGCTCATAGCATTTGATACGACAGTAGCGGGTCTCGTCAGCGCAGCAGTAGCACTCGTTGTTTCGTCAGTGAGAAGAGGCTGGTATTCGCAGTACATAAAGGATCTCGATACTGTTGCGGAATGCGTGCTTGAAATGGAAAAAGAAGCCTTTCCGGAGGTAACGGAATGTTAGAGAAATTCAATCTCGTAGATGCAGACAGCACAGAGGAAGATACGAATCCTATGGACGGCATAGCCAACATGGTAGACGTAATGCTCGTTCTGGCGGTCGGCATAATGCTCGCGCTGATAATAAACTGGAACGTAGACATAGGAACGGCATCGAACCAGCAGGATCAGCAGGCAGTGAACACAGATAACGCACTGGAATTTACTGACAATGAGCTGCAGCAGATGGCAGGCGAGGATGATATCGACGGAAAGCAGAATCTTACTCAGCTCGGTGCTGTTTATTACGACAAGGAAACAGGAACGTATTACATAGTGAACAATGACCAGGGAGAATGATCGCAATGAATAATGCTTTAAACATGACAGCAGCCGTCCCGGCTGGGCGCGCGCGGACGAGCCGCGCGTTACAGAAGTTTGTAGCATACCTGCTCATAGCGCTTATGGCGCTGAGCGGTACATACAGCATACCGATCGGTACACCGTATACTGCATTAAACATAGTGCAGACTACAGGCGGAACCATATCGGTAGACGCAAAGACAGCAGACCCGGGCGAGACGGTAACGGGAACTATATCTGCTGAAAACGGCTACGATATAGCGACCGTAAGAGTAGAAACAGGCAGCAGCTATTTCCTCGCTGATATAAACGCGAGCGAAACAGGCTTCAGCTTTAAGATGCCTGCAAACGCCAAAGGCGTAAACATAGTTGCGCATTACATGTCAACGAGCGTATGGGACGGCTCGGTAGACGTATCATGGTACGACCCGTCTGCTTCGAGCTACAATATAAGCCAGCCTGCAGAGCTTGCGGGACTCGCGGCACTTATAAACGGCAGAGTTGACGCAGATACGCCGTCATACATGATAAAGGGCAATGCGTCATACATAAAGTCAAAGGCTAACGCAAACGTAATGCTCGTAGGCGCAGGCGGCGGAAATGTAAGCGATACGGTTTATACGTCAGATATAGATTTTGCGTACAAGACTGTTTACCTGACTGCCGATCTCGATATGGGCGGCGTTTATTCAGGCGGCAAGTGGAGCGGCCCGAATTATACTCCTGTCGGCGGTAAATTCTCTATGGATACCGACATGGTAAACGGCGATTCGTACGTTATAGACACGAGATTCAACGGCGTTTTCGACGGACAGGGTCACACAGTAAAGAACATTTACTGTCAGCGTTATTCAGATAAGGGATTCCCTTACAGTATGGCAGTAGGCCTCGTGGGATTCCTCGGAGGAAAGTCTGACGTATCAGGCGGAACAGATACTTTTGAAAACGGCTGGCAGCCTGCTGTACGTAACGTAATAGTAGGCGAAGGATATATACGCGGAAGGCGTATGGTAGGCGGCGTTGTAGGCCGCGTAGGCGATACTAATAACGGCGTTATCATAGAAAACTGCGCAAATCATGCGGCTATATCAAATACAGACGCAAAGGGCGTAGGCGGTATACTCGGTACATCGTACGGAAAGGGTGTTGTAAGAAACTGCTACAACACAGGAAGCGTATCGACTACATATTCGTGCCCTGCGGGCGGTATAGTCGGAGCTAACGGCGGCGTTGATATCTACAACTGCTACAATATCGGAAAGATAGATTCAAACGGCGCAGTAAAGGGCCGCGGAATAGGCGGTCACGATTCAGGCTCATATACAGTAGACAACTGCTACACTCTGCCTGACTGCGATGACGACAAGGACAGCAAGGGCTACTACAAGAGCTCTACTCAGAAGATAAGCGTAAACGTTACTCAGGTATCTGCAGCACAGCTCAAGAGCAGCTCGATACTCGCAGCACTTAATGCAAACGGAAACGTATTTGTGATCGAGGGCAGCAAAAATAACGGATATCCGATACTTTACTTCGAAGCATCAGGATATGACAGTGCAGCAAGCGGCTTCAGCGTTTCTGTGACGCAGAGCAGCGGCGGAACGATATCGGCAGACGGCAACGGTACTGCAGCTCCGGGTCAGGTAGTAAATCTGACAGCAAAGCCTGACGCAGGCTATAAGCTTGATTACTTTACAGTAAACGGCGCCAGGATAAACGGCAGCTTCTTTACAGCGTCATCTGATGTCGTTGTAAGTGGTGTATTTAAGCAGATAAAGACAGTTAAGCTGTCGCTGCCTTCAAGCAACGATTATTCGCTCGTAGTTACCGCTACAGGCTATATCGTAGACAACGGCGTTATGAAGAACGTCAAGAATCAGCCTGTTTACAGCGGCGCGTCAGTAATGGAGGATACAGTGCTCTTTGCGAGAGCTGCCATCTACAGCGATGCAGCTCCTGCTGACAAGTCTAAGGAATATACAGGAATATTCACATATTCAGCATCAAATACTACGACGATGTCGCTCGGTAAGTTCAAGGTAACAGGTGCAGGTGACATCACGCTTACAGTAACACCGCAGGTACAGGAAAGCTCATGGATATCTGCAGGTGATACAAAGTGGTACGAAGCTAAAAAAGTAAAATATACAATAAATACATATCAGGAGCTTGCCGGACTGGCATCGCTCGTAAATGAAGAAAAGCTTTCATTTGAGGGCAAGACTATACAGCTCGGAAGCGATATATCTCTTGCAGAAGGCGACAGGATATGGACTCCTATAGGAAGCTCTGCATCGAGCCCGTTCAAGGGAACGTTTGACGGAAACGGTCACGTCATAGGCGCACTCAGAGCTGACAGCGGAAGCAAGAGCTACAGCGGACTTTTCGGCTTCTGCAGCGGCGCGACGATAAAGAACCTGACAGTCAGGGGAACATCTGTAAGCAGCGCAGGCATGTCATATGCCGGAGGCATAGCGGCATACGCGCAGGGCGGAAGCTTTGAAAACTGCGTAAACAGAGTAGCTGTAACGGCAGCAGGAGATTATGCAGGCGGTATCGTTTCATACACAGTTGGTGGTGTCAATATCTCAAACTGCCACAACTACGGTGCGATAACAGGAGGTACAGGCGTTGGCGGTATAGCAGGCGTTTGTGAATCAGCAGAAGATAAAATAGAAAACTGCGTAAATGCAGGCGCTGTTTCGTCAACAGGCACAGGACTGAGCGGAACAGCCGGTATAGTCGGAAAGCTGACAGGAACAGCGTCAGGCTGCATAAATGCAGGTGCTGTATCAGGAAGCGACCGTTATGTAGCCGGTATAGCAGGCTACACAAACGGCAGAAAGACGTCAACGATCGAAAACTGCCAGAATGCCGGACAGGTCACATCTGTTTCATCGACAGACCAGTCAGGCCTGGGCGGCGTAGTTGGTTACGCGCAGTTCGGAACTTATAACAATTGCTCTAATATTGGAAAGGTTACAGCCGGTTCAGGATATAAGTCAAATAATATCGGCGGAATCATAGGCAGGGTCGGAAACGAGCCTGCACTGTCAGCAGCATCGGGTTGCGTATATGAGACGTCTTCAGCAAACGCTGCGGCCGCAGGCGGCAGCTATGAAGGCATAACTGCTCAGACAGGAGTTCAGGCAGCAGCCTACACAGAAATAGCCGACCCGGGAGATCCGTCAGCATCATCAGGAACTTCGGGCGGTACAGGTACTGCAAGAGTAAATGAGATATGCGGCGGTATAACGCTTGCAAGCGGTTCGTATTACCTTATGA
>CAVGTL010000032.1:0-7616 GCA_963632005.1 Succinivibrio sp. | reverse complement strand
GCAGGACAGCTCGACATCGCGCCGGGCGCGAACGTAACTCTTATCGGAACAGACAGAACGCTCGGGGCTCTTACGATAAAGGCCGGTGACGGCGCGTCACTCACTCTGAGAGACGTTAAGTATTCGGGCGACGATATATTACTGGAATTTAAAGGAAACGGAAATCTTACACTTGCAGGAAACAGCAGTCTGACAGGCATTTGCGATGAGTCAGGCAATAACATTCCTACGGTATATGCGGCAGGAAATCTGACGATAAACGGTACAGGCTCGCTTTATGTTGAAGCTACAAGAGGAAATTCTGCAGTGAAGATAGCGGCAGGCAGGACGTTTACTATGAACAGCGGTCTGCTCACTATGTATAAGGCTCATCTCCT
The DNA here is from genome assembly GCA_963632005.1 of Succinivibrio sp. GTDB lineage: Bacteria > Bacillota > Clostridia > Peptostreptococcales > Anaerovoracaceae > CAKQOE01. The sequence continues at coordinate 7,239 of CAVGTL010000032.1, read as the reverse complement.
CGGTGAGGCAGGCGGCGCGCTCTTTGCTAACGGCGCAACTGTAAACATACGCGGAGGCTCGATAGAAGGACGTACGGATAGCGATAACGTAAGCGTGATCGCAGCATCAACTGTAAATATAAGTGGCGGCGCTGTAAATCTCAGAGCAGAGAAATCGCCTAAGGCTATAGACGCCTCAAAGGTAAATGTAACGGGAGGAACGCTCAGAGCGAGAGGAAATTCCGGAAACAGCGCATCAGTGCAGAGAGCTTATTACTCAGCACAGTCTATACCAAATCTCACAGGAAATGCTAAGTTCTACAGCGAAACAGGCGCTTACAAGACTGTAAAGGCAACTACTCAGAAGATAACTGTAGACGGCGCAGCCATAGACATGGAAGTTTACAACATTGACGGCAACAACTATTTCAAGCTGCGTGATATGGCGGCTCTTATGGCAGGTACAAAGTCTGAATTTTCTGTTGATTTCAGCGGAGACATGAAGTCGATGTACACGATAAAGGGCGAGAAGTACAAGTCTACAGGCGGTGAACTGCTTACTGGCACTGACAAGTCATCGAAGTGCTCACCGAGCTCATGGGTACTCTTTGTAAATGGAAACCTTGTAAACTGCAAGGTATACAACATCGGAGGAAATAACTTCTTTAAGCTGCGCGACATGAGCAGCGCGTTCGGCTTCAGCGCCGATTATAATGCGAATACTCGAACTGTAATAATCAAGAGCTAAGTATTTGCGGTAACTCAGATATTTGATCCGGACGCGGATGCGCCCGATGAAATATAAATTATTTATCAATTAATTGTTGTGTTACTGTCCGCGTCACCGCGGTAGCCGTATGCGGGGATTCGGGTAGCAGGACGAAAGGAGTAAAGAAATGAAAACAGGACGCAAGTCACTGTCGATCATCATGACGTTGATGATGGTGCTTTCCATGTTTTCGGGACTGACTTTCAGCGCTTATGCTGATACAGGCTCGGCAGTATGGGACGGTTCATCTAATACATCATGGTACGGCGACGGCAGCGCAAGCGAATACTCACTCAGCGACGGCGCTGACCTTGCGGGATTCGCAGAACTTGTAAACGAAGGAAACACTTTTGAGGGAAAGACAGTCTCTCTGACAGATGATATATATCTGAACAGTGACGCTGCCCCTACAGCAAATGCGTGGACACCTATAGCGCAGGTGGTTGCTGAAATGCAAAACGGAAATCCTGATGCGAAAGATGAAAGTGAACAGCATCCATTTAAAGGTACATTTGATGGTACAGGACACTATATATATAATCTGTATATAAATGGATATTATGCTACAGATCCAAACCCTGTTGGAAATGCACTTTTTGGATACAACATGGGTACAGTGAAGAATATCGGAGTAACAGGCGCAACGTATTCTTTCAGAAGAGATGCAGGTATAGCAGGTATTAATAAAGGAACTATATCAGAATGCTATAGCGATGTAAGCGTTAATGGTAATGGAAGAGGCGACAATAGAGGAAGCGGCGGAATAGTTGGAACTAACTATGGAACTGTGCAGAACTGTATAAATAGAGGCAATGTCAAAAATAGCGCATATGCGGGTGGTATAGTTGGCTTTAACGATGGTGGAAACATAGTATCATGCTACAACGTAGGTAATATAACTTCGGACTATCGTGGTGGTATAGCAGGTTCAAATGAACAAAATCATAGCAGCAGTAAAGGTACCGTTTCAAACTGCTACTATCTTGAAGGAAGCTGTGCAACAGGCGTATACAATACTGAAGATTCAGCTGAAACTGCGTCAGCATTCGGCAATGATGGCAAATTGATATCAGACAGCTCAAAGACTCTTCTCGATGCTTTAAATGCTCAGAGCGGAGCAAAATTCATGAATCCTGCTTCAGGCGTATATCCTGTACTCAGCTGGCAGAAGAATTTCGCGTGGGATGACTGTACAGTTGTTGTGTCAAAGCCTCAGGGAACTGATTTTACAGTAACTTATAATGACGGCTCTGAAGATAGGGAAATCACATCTTCAGAGAAGGTAAATCCGGGAACTGAGCTTACACTTACAGTAAATAATATTGCAGAAGACAGAATTTTCGGAGGATTTACAGAAAAAGACTCTTCTGGCAAAGAAAAGAATTTAGGCGGTATCACTAAAAATGCTCCTTACACTGTATCTTATACAGTACAGAGTGATGTAGAGTTAAGCGCATCTATCGTTTCGAAGTCTGACACCGCATTGACCGTTTACAGACAGATGGGCGATGCAGGTAAAAAAGTAAAGGTTAAGGATATCTCATGGAATGACCTTATGGCCGACGCAGATGCAAATGCATCAAAGTACGGATACCTGTACTACAAGGGCGGTTGGATAGTGCTCGGAGGGGACGGTCTGACAACACTTGATTCTATACTTAACAGAGCAGGTATAATTCCTGCAGACACAGACCAGATAGTGGCTTCAGACCCTACAGGCTACGAAACTGCAGCTGCATATTCTATACTTAAAACAAGTCAGGATCAGTACAAGTTCTATCCTCAGGCAGGCGGAAATCTGGATTCAGATGAGGGGGCTCTCGTTGTTCCTGCAGGCGTAGCGTACAGTTGGAATTCAGTATCTTTAAGCGGTCAGGTAAAGGCAGAGGATGCTCTTGCTTCAGCAGTAGCTGTATCATACATAGATCCTGCAGGCATGCGTTTCGTATACGGAACTAACGAAGCAGATTTTAATGCAAAATCAGGAACATCTGCAGCCGGTAAGAGACTCGCCAAGGGCGTTACAGAAATAATAATCCGCACAGCGGTATCATCAGACAGCTTCCCGGGCATAGCGGACATAACTGCGGCTGAATTATCAGACGGTTCAGATAGGGCTCCGTATGACAGCTACACTGCAGCTTATGATGCTGCTACAGGAACAGTAAATGTTACTGCTTCAGGTCTTAATTCATATGTAAATGCTGCCGCTCCTGCAGACGGAAGTGGTTACTGGGCAGGCTTGTCTATTCCTGTAGGCTTTGCTGCAGCTGACCAGATAAAGATAGGTACTAATTTCTCAGATATGACAACAGTAAATGCTTCTCTCGTTGCTAATGGCAAAGTAAGCTTCTACTGGAATTCATTCAATAACGACCTTACAAATATACTCATATCTACAGATGGAGGTAATACTGTATATAACATACCGGTAAAGTGTGCTATATCACAGAGCGTATTTAATTTTGCAGGTATAGAGCTGACTATGGAACAGCTCAAAAAGTATGAAACAACTGCTGAATTTACATGCACAAAGAAGGGTAATGTTTATACATATGCTGTTACAGGTATAAAGGTATCTGATATCATTAAAAATTACGCATCTGATGTAAAGGCTGCAGCTATTAAGTTCTCCGAAGTGGGAAACGGATTTTCTGGCACTGCTGAAAATTACCAGTATAACTGGGATGATGCGATGGTCATCTGGAAAAAGATCGATACTTCTTCAGGAAAAGAGGAATCTCTTGGCGGTACAGGATTAAGCTCTGCTGTAAATGGGTCAGGTGGAAACTTATGGGTAACTAATCTTGCATCTGCTTCATACACTGCTGCAGATTTCTCTCTTGATGGCAGATATGTAACAAAAGCTCAGCTTGCAGGCAACGATGATGAAAACGTTACTACTGAAACATTCCTGATGAACGGTAATGAAAAAACAGTAACAGGCGTAAAGATAAGCAAGCTCGTAGAAAAAGGCATAATCAGGGAAATGCCGGCTACTGTTACATTTGCATCAGGTTCATACGCTCAGACAGCCGCACAGTGTGATTATAACTGGGATAATGTAATGATCACATGGAATGATGATGATCAGAATGTATCTCTGACGGCTGCTGTAAACGGATCAAAAGGAAATCTGTGGGTAGGTGGTATCGACACAGTAACAACAGAAAAATCAGTATTTGAAGTATCAGTTGACGGCGTTTCAAAGTACTTGAGTATGAAGCAGCTTAAGGCGCATGAAACATCAAAGGACATGTCTATGCAGACAAAGGCCGGGACAAGCACTTACAAGGTAACCGGTATCACAATGTCTGATATGATAGACAATTACCTTGGCAAGGGTACATATACTAATACACTGGCTTCGCTTACTTTTTATGAAGCAGTAAGTTCAGGAAAATCGCCATCAGAGGTATATAATAGAGACCATTCATGGGATGATGTTATGGTCATCTGGAGTCAGATAGACAGCAGTAATACAGAAAAGATAAGTGCAGGAAAGCTTAAAGAAGCTGTAGACGGTGCAGGCGGAATGTTCTGGTGGGATGGCATCGTTGGTATGAATGCTGTAAGAGCTGACTTCCTTATAGACGGTGTCGGATTTACATCTGACCAGATCAGTGACAGCGCTACGACAGCTCAATTTACTATGAACAGTAAAACTCCAAAAGTTCTGGAAGTGACAGGAGTAACTGTAAAAGATCTTGCTGAAAACTATTTGAATGGCGTAGAGCCGAAGCAGATCAAAACATTTGAGAACAAGACAGAGACAGAAACAGATGTAACTATAGGAACTGCAGATGGTGAGTATGCTTCAGACAAGGTAATGCTTGCATGGCAGGAAGGTTCAGGAGAAAATATTCAGGCTGAAGAACCGCTCAGACTTGCGGTAGATAACGCTCCTGGAAAGTTATGGTGGAGTAAGATCTATTCTGTAAAGAATGTTTACAGTGTAAGCTTCAAAACAACTCCTGAAGACGCAGCGATAACAGTTACAGACAGTGAAAACGGAGATGCTGTAGTAGAACCTGAAAGCGATGGCACATACCTTCTCGAGGGCGGACACAGCTACAGCTACAAGGCAACATGCTCAGGCTATACGCCTAAGAGCGGAGGCATAAATATCATTCTCGGTGCAGGAGCAGGCATTATAGATGTAGCGCTCAATAAATCATCAAGTGGTGGTTCAGGCGGCTCATCAGGTGGAAACACAGGAACTACAGACCCTGCGGACAAGCCGGGCGCTATACTCACGATATACACTCAGGAAGGCAAGGACGGAGCAAAGAAGGCAGCTGCAGCATTCACAAAGGATGAGCTCTTCGGTCTTTCTACTACAAACAGATCGGGCTATGTATATCAGTACTACCGCAATCAGATATGGAGCGCTGTAGTAGCTACAAGAGTAGTTAAATTTGACGATCTCCTTTCAGATGCAGGTGTATCATTTACTTCTAAGGACAGTATGCGTCAGGATGCAAGCAAGGACGGTTTCAATACAACTCTTACATACAAGCAGATAAATGAGAATCGTTACTTCTTTGACCCTGCAAATAACGGAGAAATGTCAGAAGTGCCTGCAGGTATAGCTCTCGAATGGGAACAGGGCGATATAGAGGATGGATACGCAGATGTAGCAGCAAAGGCGTTCTATTCAGGAAGCCTGAGATATGTAGTAGGTACTACGGAATCACTTTATAAGGGAACAGGCGGTCTGAGCAACGACAGAGAATATGCTCCGGGATACCGTCTCGGATCGAATATCGACTCTATAACTATCATAAAGAACGCAGAAATATCAGACACGTCAGGAAGAGTAACAGGCGGCGGTACAAATTCCGGAACTCCGGAGGAAACAAAGCCTGAAGACAAGGATGTAGCTGATGTAAAGACAACTACAGATGCAAAGACAGGCGCTGTAACTGAAGTAACTACATACAAGGACGGCAGCGTTAAGACTGTAGTAACTGAAAAGGACGGCTCTGTTAAGACTACGATCGAAAACAAGGACGGTACAGGCTCAACAACAACTGCTGACGCATCAGGCGTATCAAAGTCTGATGTAAATATCGCACCTGTAGCTGCAGATGCTGCAAAGTCAGGCAAGACAGTATCTCTTCCTATGACATCTGTAAAGGCAACAGACGACGCAGCAAATACATCTACAGTAACTGTAAAGACAGGTACTACTTCAAATGTAAAGGTAGAGATACCTGTTTCAGATATGAACGAAGGTGTTGTAGCTGTAATAGTTGGCAAGGACGGCACTGAAAAGGTGATAACGAACGCTGTAAGCAGCTCAAACGGTATAGTTGTATCAGTAGCTGACGGCGACCAGATAAAGCTCGTAAACAAGGCAGGAAAGTTCTCTGACGTTGCATCAGGCAACTGGGCAGAGGGTCCTGTAGCGTTCGTAACATCACGTGATATCTTCAATGGCACAGGCAACGGAAAGTTCTCTCCTTCAGCTCCTATGACAAGAGCTATGCTTATGACAGTACTTGCTCGTATAGACGGTGCTGACACAACAGCTGCTGCATCAGGCAACTGGTATGATAAGGGTCTTGCATGGGCTGTAGAAAAGAAGGTATCTGACGGCTCAGCTCCTATGTCAAGCATAAGCCGCGAACAGCTCGTAACTATGCTTTATCGTTACGCAGGCCAGCCTGCAGTGACAGACGGTTCACTCAGCAGCTTCTCTGATGCATCATCAGTAAGTGATTACGCTAAGACTGCTATGACATGGGCTGTAAAGAACGGCATAATAAACGGTATGGACGGAAAGATAGCTCCTAAGTCTAACGCTACACGCGCTCAGGTAGCAGCTATGATCCAGCGTTATATAAAAGCTACGGCTTAAGTTAAGAATTAAAAACTTAAAAAGTTCAGAATATCTGAACTGAACAAAACCAAAAAGAGCGCCCGCGCAGACACGATATCTGCGCGGGCGCTCCTTTTATACTCTAAAATAGTTGCGGCTATGCCGCGCGGTGACGCGCAGCAGCCTTGCAGCTGTTATTATTTATTCATTTATTTATTACGACGTGCTCCGAGCATATTTATGAGTGAACCGACAAGGATGAGGCAGACGCCGAAAACTATATTCCACCTGACAGGCTCGCCGAGTATGATCTGAGCAAGTATGACTGCGATAACAGGCTTTATAAAGAACGCTACAGACGCGTTAGACGGGCCTGAAAGCTCGATAGCCCTGAGATATGCGAAGTAGCCTATACCTGTTACGACTATGCCGGTATAAAGAAGGACAGGCAGACTATGAAGCGTTATGCCTGAGATAACAGGGTCGCCCTTGACAAGTACGATGATAAATTCTATAGCGGCGGCTATGAGGAAGCTTCCGCTGTTCTGGATCATACCGCCTAGCTTTGCGACGCGCAGCTTGCCGAGCGCCGTATAGAGCGCAAACATCACGGCAGCGATAAAAGTATAGAGCAGACCTTTAGAAGTATTGCCCTCGGCCATATCAA
>CAVGTL010000031.1:17420-20398 GCA_963632005.1 Succinivibrio sp. | reverse complement strand
GTCATTCCATGATTCATTGCATCAAGGACGGCAGCTCTCGTAACGAATGCCATTGTGGATTCCCCATAATTTTCTTTTTCATCATGAGAATATCCATCAAATCCTGCCAGATAAATTTTCTTTACTCCCATCTGCATAAAAAATTTAATTGCCATTAAACCAGCATTATCTTTCACTGCTTCTATGTCACATAGGAGATCACGATATTTTGTCTGAAGATAAACATTGTCTGCCGGAATATTTGATGTAACAATACACTTTTCTCTGTTCGATGTATCTAATTCTCTAAAGCGTCTCAAATTACTCAGAAAAATATAGTCTGTGTTCACAAGAGGGTAATTATAATTAACACTTACTGTCACAATATCTTCATTTACGAAAGATGCAATCTTATCCTTTTCATCTATCGAACTTTTCCCAGGAGCAATTAACAATACTGTTTTCCCATTCAAATTCTCAATTAATTCGACCTTATGTTCTTCCTGTGACTTTCCAGTTGCCATATATCTCAAATAAAGCTCTTCAATATAATCCTTATCATAGGATACTTTTTTATCCTCATCCATCATATCAAAAATTTCGTTCATATTTTCGACAGTGAGTGTCTTTTTGTCATCCAAATATCCTGCATAATTTGGATGTGCATTATGTGCAGCTGATAAATAGTTTGGCAGAGAATAGCCCCAATAGTTACGCTGATAGAATTCATTCAAGATTTCATCAATAATAGACAACAACGGTTTGATATCATAATTGCCATCAGCATTATCATTCAAGTACTGCACAAATAATTCTGTATTCAGATTACCAGCACCACGCCCCATTCCATATACAGAAGCGTCAATAATTAGCTCTCGATCAGAATGCAAATCAACCAAACTCTGTGCATTTGAGTAAGCCAACTGCATATTATTGTGCGAATGAAAACCAATTTTAATAGTTTCATTCAGGTTATGCTCAACCAAATAAAAGAGTCTTGTCAAATCTTTCCGTTTCATCATGCCAAAACTGTCCACAATATAAAAAGCATAAGGCTCTAACTCATTCACACGGTGAATCAAATCTAGAAATTCTTCATCTGTATAGCTTAGTGAAACCATTGCCTGAACAAAAACCTTATAACCTTTGTCTTTAATTGCTTTACACTCTTCTAATGCAGCCACACGGTCTTTTTTATGAAATGCCACACGTAAGCCGTCTACAGATGTTCCATCATATTCCGGCAGATCTTCTGGGCGATACTTGCCATAGTCGGTAAGCATTACAAAGATTTTGCCTTCTTTATTTTGTGGAATAATTTTGGCAACCTCATCAAGTGATGTAAACCTTGTAACATCTTTATCATATTCTACTGTATTCATTAGAAAGCCACATTCAATAATATCAATATTGGCTTCTACAAGTCCATGAACAATTTTTTTCTCATTGTCAAAGTAAAATCTACAATCATTACAATAGCCACCATCTCTAAGTGTACAGTCCAATACCTGTATTTTACTCATCATACTTTCTCCATAAAATTGATTTTACTTTTCCTGAAGCTGATAGTTATAGATTGCATCTGCAATCATAAAATCCTCCGCCTCATCAATATCTACACTTTCAATTTCACCTACCTCAACGATAAATGGCTTGTCACCAATTCGACGGTTGAGTTCTGTCATAACATTACTTCTATAAATATAAAAACCACTGGTTTCTTCATAGAGCGCTGGCAAATCTTGTGTTCTCGGAATGTTATGCAGTTCATAGTTAAACGGTTTCCCATCCTTCCAAAGAAAATCCTGTAGCTTCTTAGCTGCAAATGAGGAATCATATTCTCCACTCTTTACCGCTTCCAGCCCCTTTTCGATAGACTCTTTCTTAATAAATGGAGCTGTCGTATGTGTCATCACATAAATATCCGCTGGCACCTCATTGGCAAAGCAATTTAATACCTCATTCATCTTTGTAGTATCCTGATCCAAACTGATTGAACGCTGAAGATACTTTACTTCTTTAGGTATAAACTTCTTAATATCAGGATTGCTACAATACACATAAACCTCATCCACGCCATCAACTCTCAAAAGAGTAGACAAGATATATTGACAAAGCGGCTTACCATTGGTAAAACTCTTTGTATTTTTCTTAGGTAGACGACGATTATTAAGTTTCATAGGAACAATCGCAACTATTTTCATCTCATTTTATCTCCTTGTAAAACATCTTCCAATTGCATTCGCGGATAAACCTCAAGCATTCCACCACGAGTACAATTAACAATTTTAATTCCATGTAATTCTGCATATTCCTTAGCTTTTTGATATCCAACTGTCATTTTATCATGATTTTTTTCTTCATTTTTATCATCATTTCCGCTATCAACAACATGATTACGTGCACCACGCTTATATGAACAATCTGCACCTAATAGGTAAATCTCTTTGAATCCCATGTATGCGGCAATCTGAATTAATGAATATGTTATTGAATAACCATCATATACAATAGCGTAACAATCATCACTAAATTTTGCAAAATACTTATCTACTTCAAGATAATTATCGTGGTATACCGTATCATATGGAAATTGCATAAAATTCTCAGGCACCAAAAATTTATCTGCAATCGAATCACTTACAAATACATTATTTGCATCCTCATAAGCATCACAAATTTCGCTTTGCATTTTCTCATAAACATTACAATCCTGTATACCAAAATATGTTGGACGCCAAGTCGTTTTTCCAAAAAGTTTAGGAATCGAATTCATCCCAAATGAGTATTCATCTTTTATTAATTCTAAATCCTCCATTGTTAAACTTGGACCTGTTGCTACAATAAAACATCTTTCTCCAAGATGCTTATTCTTATATGCCTTTATTGACAAATATCTTTGCTCTTCATTTCCGGCTCTTCTATTTTGTACACTTTTTTTTATTCTTTTTTCATGAAACGCAAAAATAGGTTGCCGACTTAAAAACCAAGCATACGTC
>CAVGTL010000031.1:0-17410 GCA_963632005.1 Succinivibrio sp. | reverse complement strand
GCATACGTCAATATTGTGCTTTTGTGTTTCAATTCGACTAAATAATTTTTTAAATCATTCACCTTTTATCACCCATATGTTTTATATCATCTCGTACTCCAACAAACCTTGCTGGAATGCCAGCCCAAATCTCATTATCCCCAATAGAATTCAGCAGAACCGTATTAGCTCCAACCACTGCATTTCTACCAACTACAAGAGTGCCTTTCTTACATACCAATTTTGCCCCTGCACATATACATGCGCCCTCTTTAATATGAAAACCCTCAAATTCTGAATCTTTTGTAGCTTTATATATATCTGCTCGACCCAGTGTAACATTCTGATAAATCTTCACATTATCTTCAAGCACCGTATTATCATGGATTACCGTTCCTATTGAGTTATGTGGAAATTTTACATTCTTTCCAATAGAAACACACCTTGGGATATCAACTCCGAGGATATAATTCAGTTCTTTAGCAACCCCCCCAGAATTGGAATTTTATACATTTTAACAAGACTTTCCACTTTAAGTAGCATTTTCTATGTTCTCCGATTATTTACTTTCCCAGCTGCTCTGCTATATCAGCATCCACGATTTCTTCACCAGTCTTGTATTTCAACTGTTCCATTGATGCTTCGCTTAAACCATTATTAATCTCAGCACACATATCACAAGTACTGCATCTATCCAGTTCTTCTTTGGTAACTTTACCATCACGATAGTCACAGCATATCTTGTTTTCATACATGCTATATGGATGTTTTGTAAATAATGATTTGAACTTATGGATAAGAACCCATGTTGCCGGTTTCCATATGTACTTGTGCATAGCCGGTGACACGGAACCGATCATCCAACAGTCACGGTCGCAACAGCGAACCTTCTTACGAACTTCTTCTGCCTGCGGACTGTTCCACAGCTCGTCCCAGTTCTGAGTATTCAAGTTACCCATGACTTCTTTATCCTTTGTCCCATTGCAAGGCATCACATCGCCATATGGATCTATAAAGAATGTGTCAAAGCTCATGTCACAAGGCAGCAGACGCTTCTGTCCATAAATGTAGTTGATCAGACCATGGTTAAAGTATGCACGGAACCACTTTTTCGGGCTGTTGCTTCTAAGCAGTTCATTTACTAAGTTTTCAAAGTTCTTTGCTACCATAGGTCTGTCATTTATGATATTCTTTGCCTCTACAAAGTAAAAGCTGTTATGTAATGAAGCTGTTGCAAACTCCATTCCCATCTCATTTGATATATTGTAAAGTGGTACAAGGTCCGGCGCATTCTTGTCCTGAACAGTCATACCAAATCCAACATCCTTCATTCCCATTTCGCGCAGTATCTTTAAAGTCTGATATCCACGCTGATATCCGTTATCAAGTCCTCTTATCTCATTATTTGTCTGTTCAAGACCTTCTATTGAAATACGTATACCGATCTGTGGAAATTCCTTGCACAAATCAACTATACGGTCAGTAAAGAAACCGTTTGTTGAAATAACTATACGATCAGACTTTTTATAAAGTTCTCTTACTATATCCTTTAAGTCTGTACGTATAAAAGGTTCGCCGCCTGTGATGTTTGTAAAATACATCTTTGGAAGTTTTCTTATAACATCTATGCTTATCTCCTCTTCAGGCTTTGATGGTGCCTTATATCTGTTACACATAGAGCAACGTGCATTACACCTGTATGTAACAATTACTGTTCCATTTAATTTTTTACTACTATCTGCCATTTTTGTGCCTCATAACTATATAAAGTTTAACTATATATTTTCATTAATTTATTATAATATTCTTCAATTGTATCAAAGCTTATGTTCTTACAATTTCCAACATATTTTACATTGAGCTCTTTATCTCTCCAAAGCTTCTCCATCTTTGATTTCAGCTCTGACTCGTTGCCGCTCTCAAACAGTTCCCCCGTCTCACCAACCTGGATCAGCTCAGGGATACCGCCAATATTTGCTCCCAACACAGGAGTTCCGTACATCTGTGATTCCATCACTGAAAATGGACAGTTTTCATACCATTCTGAAGGATATATCGAAAACCTTGCTTCCCTTATAAACTGTTCAAGTGCTGTGCCTGTCTGAAAACCAACATTTTTAATATTAGGAATTCCGTTTATCGTTTCTTCGAGTGGACCTGTTCCTGCAAATATGAATTGTATATCAGGTAATTCCTTACATACTTTTATTAATGTTCCGATGCCCTTTTCTTCTGAAAAACGTCCGAAATACAGTACATAATCTTTCTTTACTGTATCTTTCCATTCTACTTTGTCTATAAAGTTATGCATAGCTACAGTTTTTTCTGCAAATATTGGATTTGTATCAAGCTTCGTTTTCATGAATTCTGAACAGCATATCATTTTATCTATGTATTTATATACGCCTTTCAGCTTCCAGAACTCAGCTTCCATAGTTCCTACTATACTCTTTGCCGTTGAACCATGTATGCATTTGCCTTTTGTACAGTTTAAGAAATGTCCTCCGAGACATTTTTCGCATATCTCGTTTGTATTTGGATTATTGAGCATGTGATTAGGACATACGAGCTGATAATCATGTGCTGTAAATACTATCTTGCACTCACGACCAGTCTGTTTGCGCCACTTCACGATTTCCAAAATCATTGAAGGGGTCAGCTGATAATTGAAATTATTCAGATGACATACATCAGGTTTAAAGTCATCAAGTATCAGTCTTAATTTTTTACGTGCTTCTGTTGAATATATAGTTTTTACAGGATATGTAAGTTTTGAAAGTTTAGAACCTCCATGAAAATCCATATCTGACGTATATGCATTTACGCGGTTTCCAACGCATCTGCCTTCATGCTCCATGCCAAAATACTGGACTTCATGATTTTTACTTGCAAGGTATTCTCCTAATTTAAATATATATGTTTCTGATCCTCCGTTTGGATACAGAAATTTATTTATCATTAAAACCTTCATACTTATAATCCTTTTGTTCTAATACTTATTATCTCAGTAGTTTTTCTTATGATTTTCTGCATTATTACAGAGAATACTGTTGCACCGCAAATAACAGTTACTACAGTTATAATATACTGTAATACATCATTATTCAGGCAATTAGCAAGTCCTAACTTTTCAACAATACGGAATATCATCATATGCGATAGATAGATTTCCATACTTATGCTGCTGAAAAACTTTGCTATACGATTCTCCAATACCCCCCCCGTTTAACAATTCCATATGTCAATAATGCACATGATACTATTAAACACATAAGCGCATTTCCACCTGCAATGTAATATGTAATAATTGCACAAACTGCGATAGCTAATGCTATCCAGTGATTTATTTTTAATATTTTATCTTTATACAAATATAACATACCACCTGCCATAAAGAAGCATGCACTATAAAGTATATTGGTTCTGCCAACTTCAAAATAATTTGCACATACAAAATTATACACAAGGCTCACTGCAAATGCTGTCCATGCCCTTTTCTTTGTTTCGAGAAGCACACAGAAAAATGGGAATATAAGATAGAATATAAATACTAATCCTATAAACCATCCTACTCCTATCACAGATATACCGTTTGGCAGGAAACCAAACAGAAGTGTGAAGTCTGCGAATCCCTCATACATAGATTCGACAGATGGCGATGACACTATATCAAATATGACTAATATTCCGAAAAACGGGAGTATCTTTTTGAATCTGTCTGCGTAAAAAGCCGATATTGAAACTTTATTTTTCAGCATGTCTTCATAATAAGTGCAGCACATTCCAAAGGCTGATATAGTCATAAACAAAAATACAAAATTTGTAAATGATGGTATTATATCATTATAAACATATCCTGAAACTTCATAATTGCTGTTTGCTCTCATATGCATCATGACTATTCCAAATGCTGCAAACATTCTCAGCCCATCAATTGCACCGTAGTATTTTCTATCCATAATTTCTCTCCGCTTTAACTACTCATACAGTTTCAAAGTCTTATCAACTACGTCATCCCAGCTATATTTATTACATATAAAGTCAGCTGCTGTTTCTTTCAGGTTTCTGACTATATCAGTGTTATCACATGCATTCTGTAATGTCTGTTCGAGGTCAACTACATCTGACTTTTTAAATATGAGTGCTTTGTCTTCTACGACCTCTGCACACTCAGGTATATCTGACACGAGGCAACAGTTTCCGTAACTCATCGCTTCCAGCAGACTGAGCGGCATGCCCTCAAGGTCTGAAGGAAGTGTATAAATATATGCATTGCTGTATAGCTCGTCAAGCAGCTTACCTTGAACAAATCCTGTGAATATTATTCTGTCGTCGTCTGCAGCCAGCTCATACAATTCATTTGCAAAAGTGTCTGTATCACTTGACCCGCCTGCTATAACAAGCTTTTTACCTGTATTGATCTGCTTAAATGCTTCTATCAAATACCTTATGCCCTTTTCCGGCACAAGGCGTCCGAGAAAAAGTATGTATGAATCTTTTTCAAGACCGAATCTTTCTTTTATAATATCAGCTTCACGTATCACAGGTCTGTTTACACCGTTAGGTATGAACTTTGTTTCTCGATTGTAAGTATTTTTGAAATAATCCTGTACTCCTTTACTGAGTACGATTATTTCATCTGCATATTTTACAGCATTACGTTCACCCTGATGTATATATTTTGACCCAAAGCCACTTTTCCACTTTTCTCTTGACCAGTCAAGTCCATGTACCGTAACTATTACTCTTTTTCTGAAAAGCTTGGGTATCCATGAGAAAAATGCAGGACCTTCAGCATGTATATGTACAACATCATATCGTCCAAAAGCGCTGCAGAGCGCCGCAAAAAATGATGATGACACTGCTGCCAGTCCCTTCTTTTCTATTGTCGGGACTGACTTTATACGTATGCCTTTATAGTCATTTCCGGTGTTACCGTTGTCATACTCAGCACCGCTTACATGATGGCCTCTGCGATTGTAGCAGGTTACACTATTGCCGTCATTTACCATACGAGTGCACAGTTCCTCTACTACTATCTCTACACCACCCTCACGGGAAGGAATTCTTTTCTGACCAAACATAGCAATGTTCATATTTCTTTTTTCTTTACTATATTTCATTACTATTTATTACCTTATAACTATTAATCTCTTCGGAAAATATCTCTAGTATAAACCTTATCACTAACATCATCCAAACAACTATCATAGCGATTAGCAATTATAGCCTGACTCCTATTCTTAAATTCTTCAAAGTTATTCACCACTTCACTACCAAAGAAAGTCTCCCCATCTTTAAGCGTAGGCTCATAAATTATAACCGTAGCGCCCTTTGCTTTGATACGCTTCATAACTCCCTGAATCGAACTCTGACGGAAGTTATCGCTGTTGCTCTTCATCGTCAGGCGGTAAACACCTATCGTTACAGGCTTTTCATATGCTTCATCAAATTCATTTTCTTCACCGTAAGCATAATATCCTGCGAGGCGAAGTACACGGTCAGCTATGAAGTCTTTTCTTGTTCTGTTACTTTCAACTATCGCTTCTATAAGGTTTTCCGGTACATCAGCATAGTTTGCAAGAAGCTGTTTTGTATCCTTTGGCAGGCAGTAGCCGCCATAGCCAAATGATGGATTATTATAATAGCTTCCTATTCTCGGATCGAGGCATACGCCATCTATGATCTGCTGCGTATTTAAGCCTTTGCTTTCTGCATATGTATCAAGTTCGTTAAAATATGCCACTCTCAGGGCGAGGTATGTATTGGCAAAAAGCTTTACTGCCTCAGCTTCTGTAAAGCCCATGAAAAGAGTATCTATATTTTCCTTTATCGCGCCCTCCTGAAGCAATCCTGCAAATTCATGTGCAGCCTCAACAAGACGTTCATCCTCAAGGTCTGTACCGACTATTATACGTGAAGGATAAAGATTATCATAAAGAGCCTTGCTTTCACGTAAAAACTCAGGACTGAATATTATATTTTTACAATTGAACTTTTCGCGGATGCTTGCTGTGTAGCCTACAGGAATCGTTGATTTTATTACCATTATCGCATCTGAGTTATATTCCATTACAAGCTTTATAACAGCTTCGACTGCAGATGTATCAAAATGCTGTGTCTTGCTGTCATAGTTAGTAGGAACTGCTATTACAACAAAATCTGCGTTGCTGTATGCCTGCTTAGCATCCATGGTTGCTGTCAGATCAAGATCCTTCTCTGCTAAATACTTTTCTATATATTCATCTCTGATAGGAGATTTTTTATTATTTATTAAATTTACCTTTTCTTCAACGACATCTACAGCTATTACGCTGTGATGCTGAGATATCAAAGTAGCTATCGACAGACCTACATAGCCTGTACCAGCAACTGCTATTTTATATTCCTTACTCATATGACCATCTCCTAAAACTATGGCATCGTTCGCTGATTTATTTACTTATTAACAATATTTTTATCTAATTTACTTTTCTTCTCCATACCCAGGCTTCCCAAGCAAAGTAAACATACTAGTCTTATAAGCCTCAACCCCAGGCTGATCAAACGGATTAACGCCCATCATAATGGCTGAAACCGCACATGCGTGCTCAAAGAAGTATATGAGCTCGCCGAAGTGGTACTCGTTCGGGTACATCCCTTCTATAAGCATGCAAGGTACGCCGCCTTTGCTGTGTGCCTGGAGGGCGGCTTCTATGGACACTCTGTTTATTTCAAAGAGTGTCTTGCCTGCGAGGTAGTTCAGGTTGTCTTCGTCATTTTCGTTTGCGTTCATGAGCATGTTGCGGCGGCCTTCGTTGAATACTATGCCTGTTTCAAAGAGTAAGCGCTCGCCGTCCTGTATGTACTGGCCCATGGAGTGCATGTCTGTTGAGAAGAGGATGGCGTCGGGGTATATGCCCTTGCCGTCCTTGCCCTCACTCTCTCCGAAGAGCTGGCGGAGCCAGCCGTTGAATACTGTCATCGAGGAGTCGCAGCATGTGAAGAGCTCTATCTTTTTGCCCTTGCGATAGAGCAGGTTGCGGATGGCTGCGTAGCGGTTGGCATCGTTGTCTTCTGTGTTGTCATAGCGCTCCTGTGCGTCGCGCGCGCCCTCGAGTATGAGGTCTATATCAAATCCTCCCACTGCTATAGGGAGCAGGCCTACAGATGTCAGTACCGAGTAGCGGCCTCCGATGTTGTCGGGGATCACAAATCTCTCGTAGCCTTCGCGTTTTGCGATGTCCATGAGTGTGCCCTTGTGCGCGTCCGTCGTTACGTATATGCGCTTTGCTGCTTCTTTCTTTCCGTAGCGTTCTTCCATGTATTCCTTGAGGAATCTGAATGCTATGGCAGGCTCTGTAGTGGTGCCTGATTTTGATATGACGTTTATACTTACGTCCTTGTGGCGGTCGCATATGCGGATGACGTCTCCGAGTGCTTCCGGGCATAACGATGTACCGACGAAGTAGATCTTTACGTCGGCGAAATCATTTCTGTAGCGGCTGCCGAGGAAGTCGAGCGCTGCTCTGCCTCCGAGGTATGAGCCTCCTATGCCTATTACTACGAGCGCTGTGCTGTCTCTTTTTATCCTTGCTGCTGTTTTCTTTATGCGGGCAAGCTCTTTTTTGTCGTATTCTGTAGGGTACGTCCTCCAGCCTGTCATTTCTGCGCCCTGACATGTGCCGTTTATGAGTGATGCGGCTGCTTCACGTGCTTCCTGCAGGAGCGGTGCGAGCTCTTCTTCGCTTACATATCCTTTGAGGTAATCAGTTCCGAACTTTATAGACATGATCTGACCTCCTTTAGATATTCAGTATGTACTGGCCGTAGGTAGTCTTTTTCATGACCTCGCCGAGCTCGTGGAGCTGTTCCTTATCTATGTAGCCCATTCTGTAGGCCATTTCTTCTATGCAGCCTACCTGTTTGCCTGTTTCCTTCTGTATGTTCATGATCGTTTCTGCTGAGCGGATAAGGCTTTCTGCGCTTCCTGCGTCGAGCCATACAAAATCCTCTCCGAGTGTTTCTACGCTCAGGTCGCCGCGGTCGAGGTATGCGTTGTTTATGCTTGTGATCTCGAGCTCGCCGCGTGCCGATGGTTTTACATTTTCTGCTATTTCTACTACGCTGTTGTCGTAGAAGTAGAGGCCCGGTACTATGTAGTTTGACTTTGGCTGTTCAGGCTTTTCTTCTATAGATATCGCCTTGCCGTTTTCGTCGAACTCTACTACGCCGAATGGACGCGGGTCGTCCACGTAGTAGCCAAATATCGTCGCGCCTCTGTTTTCCTTTATATTTTCTGCAGCGTTTTTGAGCGAGTCTGCCAGGCAGTCGCCGCTGAATATATTATCTCCGAGTATGAGGCATACGTCGTCGTCGCCTATGAATGTCTTGCCGATGATAAACGCGTCTGCTATGCCGCGCTGTACCTTCTGTATCTTGTACGATATATTGAGTCCTATGTCTGAACCGTCGCCGAGCAGCTTTATAAACGAATACATCTCGTCAGGCGGTACTATGATGAGCACGTCCTTTATGCCTGCCTGCATGAGTACTGAAAGCGGGTAGTATATGAGCGGCTTGTCGTACACCGGTATGAGTGGTTTGCACACCGGCAGTGTCATTGGGTACATCCTTGTTCCTTTTCCTGCTGCTAAAATTATTCCCTTCATAAATTGTAGATCCTCCAAATCTCTCCTTGATAGTTTAGTATATTTTTACATTCTTACGTTTTTACATCGAGCCTGACTGCTTGAGTACTACTCCAAATGTCTTGAAGAGTATCTTGAAGTCGAGTCCGATGTTCCAGTTGCTTATGTACTCTCTGTCGAGGCGTACTACCTCCTCGAAGTCCGTGATATCGCTGCGGCCGCTTACCTGCCACATGCCTGTTATGCCCGGCTTTATAGCGAGCCGTGCTCTGTGATGGAGCTCGTAAAGGCTGACCTCGTCGATGAGCGGCGGCCTCGTGCCTATGAGCGACATGTCTCCCTTGAGCACGTTGAGGAACTGCGGGAACTCGTCAAGGCTCGTGCGTCTGATGAAATCGCCTATGCCTGTCTTGTGCGTTCCGTCAGGCAGTATCTTATTGCCTATGACGCGCGGGTCGAAATCGAGCTTAAACATCTTGCCGTCACCGAGCTTGTTCTGCTTCATGAGCTCTGCCCTGCGCGCTTCTGCGTCCATATACATGCTTCTGAACTTGTACATTTTGAATTTTTTGCCGTTTTTTCCCACGCGTTCCTGGGAGAAGAATATAGGTCCCGGTGAGTTTATATATATAGCCGGGGCCACAAAGATAAATATCACTCCCGTCAGGATCGTGCCGGCCAGGCCGGCGCATATGTCCATGCAGCGTTTCAGGAAAAGCTGCCTTGTTGAGGCGTAATTGATCGTAGTCGTGAGGACTGTGTATCCGCCTACTTTTTCTACGAGCTGCTTCTTTCCGGGTTCATTCGTGATCTTTGTAAGATTTAAATGTGTTGTGACGCCTGTCTCTGTGAGCTTGCTCATGAGCTCCTCCGGGTACGGTGTGTCAGGCGATGTGACGATGAGTACTTCGTCTATCCATTCCTGGCATACGTACTCAGGCGCTGTTTTTTCGTTTGCTACGACTGTGACGCCGTTTATCGTACGGCCTGTCATGTCTTTGTCTATTATGGCTGCGCCGGCTATTATGTAGCGGGCGTAGTTGTTTTCCTTTATATTTTCTATAACAGTTTCTGCCGCGTCTGCGGTAGTTACGATCAGGAGGCTCTGATCTGTGCCTTCAGTCATCTTGCCTCTGAGGTATTTTTTCCATAATTCTCTCGTCGCGTATGCGAGCAGGAAGTATATAATGAGCATAACTGCGAGCGCGAGTCTCGAGTAATGCTGTCCCTGCTGTATGGCGAACAGGTAAAGCGCCGCTGCGGCGCCTACTATGGCTGTGTTTTCCAGCGTGATCTTAAAGTCCTTATAGTATCCTTTTTTCAGGACGTCCTTGAGTGTGCCGAACGAGAATATCACTACTGCGTCTGCGAGCTCAAGAAATATCGCCATATTGCGATATAATATGCTCATGTACGGGTCTGTGCCCTTTACTATCAATAAATATGAAACTACGAATGCGATCTGCAGGCAGAGCATGTCGAGCAGTACAAAATCATAATGCTTCAACCATCCCTGAGATTTTTTTCTGTACATCTTCTATAAACCTTCTTCTGATATTTCTCCAAACTTTCCAGTAACGAATTGCATTTCCAATAGAACGTCAATGGTATCTGATGCAATAAATGCTGCATCCTTCCGCGCGCCCGGCGCGCCCACTGTTATTTAATATGTTCCTGTTTTTCCGTTATTTTTTTCCCGTTTTTCCTTAATCTCTCAATTGCTTCGGCTCCGAGCTTTTTTTCTATGACTGCGCGTGCGTCGGCGATATCGGGTATCCGTTCCCCTTCTGCTCTGTGGCAGTCTGACCCGAGCAGGTCTATCCTGCCCTGCTTCAGGAGCTTCAGCGCTGTGCGCTTTGTGCGCCAGTCTGTGAAAAATGAAGCGTTCGACTGTATCATGAGATCCATGCTCCACAGTCTTTCCAGATTGTCTGTCCCCTTCTGGAATTTTATAAATCTCTCTATGTGCGCGATCACCGGCTTTATACCTGATGACTGCAGTATTTCAAGGTCGCGGAAGACTCCGTCCGACCATGTGTCGAAGGGCATCTCCACGAGTATGTATCGTGTATCGCCTATGCATAGCTTTTCTATGTCGTCGGCGCGTGACATGGCGGCGAAGTATCTTACTTCGGCGGCCGGTATGAGGGCCGGGAGCTGTTCGCCGCCGGCGGCGATCTGCTCCCTTCGCTCGCTGAGGCGGGCGAATGATGCCTCTCGGCGGTGCAGGAACGATGCTACGGACTCCTGCTCCGCGTAGAAGTGCGGTGTAAGTATGACCGTTTCTATGCCCTGATCTCTTTCCATGCGGAGCATGTCTATCGATTCGTCTGAGCTTCTGCTTCCGTCATCTATCCTCGGAAGGATATGTGTGTGACAGTCGATCATACTTTACCACCTTCTTTGCTTCTTTGCTGCTTTGTTGATATTTTACAATATATATATCCTGTTGTCTATCTTTACTTTCTGTCTGCTGCGGCTGCCGCGCTTTCATAGCTTTCGGCTGAGTCGTAGCTTTTGTCGTAGTCATAACCGTATTTACTATAGCCGTATTTGCCATACTTGCCGTATTTTTTGCCGTAGCGGCCTGTCTTTGGCTTTTCGTAGTGGTTAGTGTAGATAAATCCGAGGAGCTTGCCTCCTATGAATTCTATCTTCTTTACTGTCGACTTTATCTCTTCGCGCTCTGACTTGCCTTCTCTTACTACTACGATAAGTCCGTCAAGCGCTTTTGAGAGCGTGAGCGCGTCTGATACGATCTCTACAGGCGGGAAGTCTACGATGATGTAATCGTATTCCTTTGTAAAGCCTGCACAGAGGTCTTCCATCTGCTTTGAGTTCAGGAGCTCTGCCGGGTTTGGCGGGAAGTCTCCTGCTGTTATTACGTCTATCGACGATGCGCTGTCCTTTCCAAATGTCTTTTTCTGGATGGCGTCCTCGATCTTTGCTGCTCCTACGAGTACGTTTGATAGGCCCGGTGCTTTATTGAGCTCCAGTCTCTGCGCTATCATTGAAAGTCTCATATCGCAGTCGAGGAAGAGTACCTTCTTTCCTGTCTCTGCGATCGAGAGTGCTGTGTTGATCGCGCTAGTGCTCTTTCCGTCGCCCTTGTCGGCGCTCGTTATGCCTATGATGCGGCCTCTTTCGATGGCAGGCAGTGAGAATGTAACGTTAGTTCTGAGCGCCTTGTATGACTCTCTGAACGCGAACGGCATCGCTCCTGTGAGCAGTCCGTTCTTTTCGTATTCTGTTTCTGCCGCGCCCTTGCGGCCGCCTGAGCTCTCATAGCCGCCGTAGCTACCGTAGCTCGATTTTCCGTATTTGCCGCCCTTGCTTCCGCTCTTTTCGAGCACCTTGAAGTCAGGTATGACGCCGAGTACAGGTACGTCCTTTACTGCTTCGTTGAGCTCCTTTTCCGATCTGATGATCGTGTTCATGAGCTCAAGGAGCACGACGATGCCCATGGCTGCTACGAGTCCGAGCATAAAGCCTATCATCGTGTTTTTCTTTATGTTTGGTGATGACTTGTGCGTCGGTACTGTTGCACTGTCTACCGGCTTTGTGTTACTTCCTATGACTGTGTCCATCATAGTCTTTGCTGCGACCTTCATGTACGCGTTTGCAAGCTCTGCTGCTTCCTCAGGGTCGGTGCTTTCGACTGTTATCTTCAGAAGCTCTGTGCTGTTTACTGCTGACGCGCTTACCATGCCGCTGAGCTGACTGTATGTATAGTCAACGTTTGTTTCTTTTTTTACCTCATCATACACCGCGCGCGTGTTTATTATCGCTATGCATGTATCTACGAGGCTCTGTGAAGCCTGGAGGTCTGACGCATTCACTGATTTGTCGACCTCTGCAGTCCTGTTATTGTTTATGTACATCATCGACTCCGCCTGGTACTTCGGTGTTATCAGGAACATCGATACCAGCAGGAATACTAATGCACAGGCGACGGCTGACGCCGCTATGGCAGGCGCATGGCGCCTGATCACTTTTAAAAGCTGCAACAGGTCTATTTCCAGGTAGTTGTCCTGTTCTTCCTGCATAAATTCTCCTTTTACTTTTACCCTTTCATTACCCTTGATCAGAGATGTAGATTATATCTTATCAAGATCTACATCTTTTATTCCGAAATAGCTCATTACGTAGTATATATGCGCTTCTGTTTCAAGTCCTATAGCTACATTCTGTATTTCATTCGTCTGCGTTTCTGTCAGAGCATGATACTTAGCGCGAAATTCTTCTACTTCAGTACCATAATTTTTCTTTATATATTCAGGAGAAACAAATACACCGTTTTCCCTCTCTGCAAGTACTTTATCTATCGTTGTCATGAGGAGACTCATTGCTTCCTGTACCGGCTTTGAGACTGTAGTTATATATGTTGATTTGTGATACTTTGCTGACATAGTCTGCAGATAACCTGCAACTTCTTTCTCGTCCTGTATCTGCTCATCAGTTGGCTTATTGTCGTTACCGCCTGTATTTCCGCCGGTCGAGCCACCGCCGCCACCGCCTGCTGCGCCGCCGTTTTCAGTGTTGCCCGGCTGTGTCGGTGTTATTGGTTCTGTAGGTGTCTGGCTGCCGTTCTGCAGCTCTGCGAGCTTTGTATCTAGTCTCATAAATACTGCGGCTGCGGCTGCTCTTGTTGTCTTTCCTGCAGGGTCGAATTTCAGTGCGCTGCCGTCCTGTGATCCCTGTACGAGTCCGAGGCTCTGCGCTGTGCTCACGTCAGCCCTTGCCCAGCCGCTTATGGTTGCTGCATCGCTGAACTGAACGTTTCCTGCTGTGTATGCAGAAATGTCGATCTTCTTGTAGTCACGAATGAATCTGACTAATATCGAACACATCTGTTCTCTGCTGACGTCTACGTCAGGGCTGAACTTGCCGTTGCCTGTACCTGTAACTATGCCGTTGTCTGACGCCCACTTTATATACGGTGCATAATACTTAGAGGCATCAACGTCACTGAAGCCTGTCTGCGCCTGCGCAGCATCGATGCTCACGCCTGCGGCTCTGCCGAGTACTGTTACGAACATACCTCTCGACATATTTACGTTAGGGCTGAACTTATCAGCGGCTGTACCGCTGAAGAGTCCTTTTTCATTTACATATTTTACCGCTGTTTCATACCATATGCCTGACGGCACATCGCTGAATGATGCCGCCTGCTGTGCTGCAGCTGTCGGAGCGGCAGTGAGGGCTGCGCCCTCACCTGCATCGCTGCCGTCTGCTGCCATCGCATACACGCTGCCTGAGGCTATCATAGCTGCGCAGAGTGCTGCTGCGGTTATCTTTGTTTTTATCGCCATTATTATATGACCTGCTCTTTCCTTTACTTACTGCGCCGGCTGATCTTTATGCTCTGACTTTGTCAGTGTTACAGCTGCTGTGTATGTGCCCTTGAGCTTTCCTGCAAGGCTTTCCTTTACGCCGTCAGATACCTGATCTGCCGTGCTGTTTCCTGCGAGGTTTATCAGTCTGTTTATGTATGAAAGTGCCTGTGTCTGTGACAGCTCCTTAACGACTGATACTTCATCATTATTCAGTAATCCTGAATCATAAAGGTCTACGAGTGTAGCTCCGCCTTCATCTGTGCATACGAGCATTTCTGCGAGCTTTTTGATCGAATCGCTTGTCAGTGCAGGTGTTACAGTTAAGCCTGTTCTCTTGAGAGCGTTTTCGTATCTTGCTTCTATTCTTTCAGCAAGCTTGTCTGCGTTCTTGTCCTTAAAGAAATCCTGACGGATCTGTTCGAGTGCATCTATTACAGCCTTTGAAGGTGTTATGTATTCAGCCGCATCCTTTAAGTAATATTCTCCATTGTCTTCCTTCAGCCAGTTTTCAGGGTTAAGTGCTACATACAGAGCATCTACGCCATCGCTTTCCTTAAGGTCTTCCACTGTCACGCGTGACTGTGCAGGCAGGAGATCAAATGCTCTATCTATGAATGTATCTTTGCTGGTATTCTTATAGAGGTTTACCGCTGCTTTTGCAGGGTTTACCTTTACAGGGATACCGCCCTTTGTAGATGGTGTCTCTGTTTCTCCGGCGTATACGGCTACCCCTGATGTTCCTGACTTGCCGAGGATAGCATCGAGTGCATCCTTGTAGTCTCTTGCCATATCCTTTATCTCTTCATCTGTGATGCCGAGCTGGTCTATGAGCTTCTTTGCTGTAGGGTTTTCCTTTACCTTTTCAACGAGTGTATCATCACCTGCTGAAGTAAGGTCGTCAAGCTTTTCTGAAAGTTTTTCCGCTATTGCCTTCTCTTCAGGTTCCAGTTCAGTAACGTATTCTACACCGCCATCAAGCTTTGTAAGGAGACTTCCTACTGTATCCACATCTACAGAGTCTCTAATATCTTTAGGTATTGATTTATCGTTCTGGATCAGGTCAACGATATCCTGCTTTGTGTTCTCAGGAAGGTTCGCTGCTACCGACATGTATCCTATTATAATATCATTTACTTTATAATTATCATTCTCATCAAAAAGATACTGCGTGATATCATTATATTTAAACGACAAACCTTTTATGATGTTAAGTGCAACGTCTATATTTTCTTCAGAGCAGAAATCCTTTGCTACGCTCACGAGATGTACATCATCGCTCTTATCGAAATCTATTTCACCATTTTCCTTGAACTCAACATGGTACTTTACCTTATCATCCTTACCATTTTCATGTGAAGGGTTCCTGTTTAAAAGACTTCCCTTTGATCCAACCTTTTCTAAAGAGATCCTTATATCATAGTCTAACACTGATTCCTGTTTTTTCCATACGGCAAAGAATGTAGTTGAAACTTTTATAGTGATCGTACTCAGATCCAGTGCGTCACTTGCGTCAGGATATGTATTCCAACCTACGAAATCATATCCATCTCTTACAGGTGAATCATATGCTGAAGGAGGTACAGGGTTAGTTAATGCTTCTGTACCAACTGTCTGATAATGAGTATCATCACCATCGTTCAGATCCCATGTAACATCATATGACTTCTTTTCCCATACTGCGTAGTAATCGGCATTGCCTGTTACTGTAGACGGGATCGTTATTATATCACCAACAGTCGGATCTGGCTTATCTGACCAGCCCTTGAAGTCATAATGCTCTCTTGTCGGATCTGTCGGTTTGGATATCGTACTATCATAACTTACACGGACTTTCTTATCCAGTTCTCCATTTTCAAAATGCCATGTTATAGTGTATTCGTTTGCTACCCACACTGCAAAGTATGTAGTATCAGCAGTTACTGTTGAAGCGATTATGTCTGCTGCAGGCTTTGCGTCCTCTGGTAATGTATCAGATGCTGTGCCCCAGCCCTTGAACGTATATCCTTCTCTCTCCGGAGATGTAAACGCACTGTCTGCCGGGAGCACAGGGTTCGAGCCCTTGTTTACAATAACTGTTCCCTTAGCAGAGCCTGGGTAGTTGAGATCCCATGTTACCTGTACAGTGTCAGGTGCAGGTTCTTCGCCCCATACTGCGTAATATGTTATGTTCTCACCAAATGCCTCTGAAGGATTCATACTTGTTGTTGCTTTTGGATTTGTGTTCCATCCGAGGAATGTACGCTTTCCGTTTGTCGGATCTGTATCCGGCTTAGTTGGAACTGTTCCCTCCTGTGCTGATGTTGTCTTTGTGGTGCTGCCATCTGCCCATGCACCGCCGTTTGCATCCCATTTTACATCCAGCATTTTCTTTGCCCAGATCGCATAATATGTCGTGTTTTCTGTTGCAGGCTTTCTATCGTCTACCGTTCCTTCACTGTTTGTATTCCAACCAACAAGTGTCCAGCCTGTTCTGTTGTCAACTGTCGGTGGCTCAGGAGTCGCATTCTTTTCTACTGTTGTAGGTGATAGCGTCGGAGCATTTGGATAATTCAGATCCCATGTTATAGTGAATTCCGTCGGCTCTGCCTGTTTCCATACTGCATAATATGTTGTATCTGCTTTCGCAGCGCCGATATTTCCTGTAGTCGCATTTGGACTTTCGTTCCAGCCACCAAATACATATCCGTCTTTTGTCGGAGTATCAGGCGCAGAAGGCATATCGCCATACTTTACTTCTGTTGTTTTTTTGCCTGTAGTACCGTCTGTCCATGTACCGCCGTTTGTATTCCATGTTATTGTGTATGCGATTTTTTTCCATACAGGGTAATATTTAGCATTTTCTGTTGCATTTGGCAGGTTTGCTGATGTGATCGCATTTGCAGGGTCGTCATTTTCTGTCTTACTCCATCCTGCGAACTCGTATCCTTCAGGTGCCTTCGAATTCATTTCGCTGTCAGATGCACCCTTTGGCGGAGTGAGTTTATTGCCGCTTTTTATTACAGTATCCTGAGTATTTCCGTCTGCGTCAACTACCCATGTGATCGTGTATCTTGTAGTTCCGCTGTGACCACCGCCTGAGCTGCTGCCGTTATTGTTGTTATTTGGAGGAGTTACAGGAGTCTGTGAATCGTCTACTATGTTCTTGAGTCTCTCTATGACTGCTGCTGCTTCTGCTCTTGTGATGAGCTTCTGCGGATAAACGTTGTTTTTCTGGTCGCCGATGAATATACCGTACTTTCTGCAGTAATCCATCGCTTCCTTTGCGTGTGAGGAGATCTGAGCCTGGTCGTTGAACTCAGGTGCGTTCTTTTCCTTGAGCTTGAGACCCTTCATCTGCGCGTATCTGTATACCATTAAGGCTACATCTTCTCTTTTTATTGAGTCGTCAGTACCGAATTTTGTTGCTGAGTAGCCTGTAACTATGCCGTTCTGAACTGCCCATGCTACTGATCCTGTGTACCACTG
>CAVGTL010000030.1:0-20489 GCA_963632005.1 Succinivibrio sp. | reverse complement strand
CCACATTTTCGTATTTTTGTATTAAATTAATGTCTGTATAGTTCATGGGTGCGCCGGGCGCACGAAAGTTCATACGATTCAATTATTAATTATTAGCAATTAATTGTCTTTCTGCATTTCTTCGATAACGCACGTATGCTGTTTAGACTTTTTATCGTAATTTATACCTACAAGAATTATCTCGCCTGTGTATTGAAGCAGTGAATCTGTGTAGTGTCGTTCTTTTATCTGCTGCAGGGCGGTCGATGCTTTTTCGTTCCATTTCAGCTCGACGACGAGCGCGGGATAGCGTGATGCGAAGCGCGGCTTCGGTACGAATACGAAATCAGCAAAGCCTCTGCCGGTCGGAAGCTCGCGTACAGGTCTGAAATAATAGCGCATGGAGCTGAGATATGCAATCGTCAGGACGCTGCTCAGTGAATTTTCATCGTTGTATTTTATAACTGAAGCATATTCTGAATGTATCTTTTCTATACCGGAGGCGACAGCTTCTGCGTCAAGACCAAGCGTAGCCTTAAGGAGCGCGTCAGACTGCATTTCAAACTCATTAAGCTCGCTCCATTTGTTGCGCTTTGTAGCAGAGATGAATTCCTGACGTATCTCTTCGTTTGGTATGAATGCGGTTTGCTCTTCAAAATCGTATGCAAGATAACCGAGGTGTATAAGCAGCGTGAGGACATCATCCTTGCTTTCAAATGTCACCATATCATTCTGGAAAAAAGTGGTATCAACTTCTACTGTATTTCCCGAAAGCATAGATATGATATCAGTCTTCAGCCCGTCAAAATCCATATCTATAAACGGTCTGACCGATTCAAATGTACTTGTCTGAGACCAGTAGCTTTGGAAAGTGCCCCTTTCCATAAGGCTAACAACAGCTTTAGGATTGTAAAGATGCTGCTCATTTAGCAGATAGCCGTCGTACCAGCGTTTCACAGCGTTAAAATCCCTGTTATACCTTTCGCACAGCTCCATGACCTCGTTCTCCGTAAAGCCGATATACGGAGCAAGCCTGCCCGCGTCAAGCATCGTGTACTCATCGAAGTTATTAAGAGCCGACTGTGTCTTGAGCCGCTTTATCGGAAGTATCCCCGTGAGGTAAGCAAGAGCAATATATTTAGTAGGCTCAGTACCTTTGAACATAACGCGCAGGAAATTTATATAGTCCTCCTGGAGAGCCTTGTTATGCGCCTCATCACGTATGAGGACGTCCCATTCATCAATAATGACGATGAATTTATTCCCTGTTTTTGCATAAATTTCAGACAGTGCGCCGGCCAGGCCGGCAACAGAAGCATCTATTATTTCAGGATATTCTTCCCGTAATTCCTTTAATACGGCTTCCTGAATTATAGAAACTATATTATTTACATCAACACCCGGTTCAAGGAACCACTGTACATCGAAATGAATAACATCATATTTATTAAGATGTTCCTTAAAATCGTCAGCCCGGCTGACCTCAAGCCCGGAAAACATTTCCTCAGAATCACAGCCCTTGCTGTAGTAAGCTGTAAGCATATCAGCAGTCATGGACTTCCCGAAACGGCGTGGTCTGCTGTTGCATATGAAAGCCTGTCTCGTACTTATGACCCTGTTTGTATAATTTATGATGCCGCTCTTATCAACGTATATCTCAGAATCAACAGATGTCTTAAACGCGCTGTTGTCAGGATTTAAAAATCTTCCCATATCGTCCGTCCTCCCTTTGTAATGATTATACCATACGAATGAAGTTGTTTATACAGGATAGCCGTGTAACAGGGGCATAAAACTTGCGGCGGCCCGGCCGCCCCCGAAGCGTGTGTGAGTAAAAAAATTATGATATAGAGAATCAAGAATATTTATATCATAGGCATATACCTATGATAAACATAAAAATGATGTATTTTACATTATAGCAATACGGGCGTACCATGAAAACAGATGCGAAAACAAAAAGTAACAGACAACCGACCGCGGGGCGCGATGCGCGGTCTTTGAAAAGGTCAGGTGAGATGCTGTGGAGACTTTAATCGTAAAAATAATAGTTTGTCTGACGATCATCAGCGTTGCCGCATTTGGCGTAAACAGCTGTGACGCAGAAAAATATCTCAATACGTATGACCCTGCTGACAGTGGAAGCTATCTTGATATCGTTTCTGATTATTCAGAGGTAGTTCCTGAGTCGGAATGGGGAAAATAAATAAGCAAAATCGTTCCACTTTGTAAAGAATAAAATGAGGAAAACAGGACTGTATTCAGCGGAGTAGCACCGCCGGATGCGGTCCTGTTTTCTTTTTTGCGTGATTTATGTTATGCTGAGTCGGGAATAAAAATAAAAAGGAAAGGGGCTGTATAATTTATGAAGGACTTTGCTGTTATAGCGCTGATCGCGCTTATTATAACAATTATAGTGACTATAATTGGGACGACGCTGCTGCTCAGACAGGTGAAAAAACCTGAAAACGAGAGAAAAGGCGAGATATTTCAGCCGGAGCATATAGACGACCCTCAGACCGAAGAGGATTGGAAAAAGTGGGATGACGACGACTGGAAAAAAGACGAGTGGGAAGAACAGTGGAATAACTGGGATTTTAAGAATCATGCTCCCATGGATGAAAGCGGTGCTACGGATGCTCCGAGAATAGAAGATAACAGCGCAGGCATCTCTGAATAATACCATAGGTAAAACTATATATGATATAGATTTAGGATAAGGAAAATGATAATAATACAGATATTAATAACAGTTATAATACCGGCGGTGATGATAATATGCGGTCGCCGACTCTACAAAAATATACCGGAATACGGCTCTGACGGCTTCGCCTTCAAGACTCGTATGGCGAAGCTTTCAGAGGAAACGTGGACCTACGCAAACAGGCTCTTTGCGAGCATGCTTTTCGCGGCAGGGATAAACGCAGCGATCATAGCGATACTTTTTATGATAGTCGCCGTGTGCCTTACTGACGCAAACGGCTGGGCGCTTGCAGGCATTATAGCGCTTTTTGAGGCTACTGCTGTCGTGCTCCCAGCTATTGCCACGGAAAAGCTTATAGGCATGAATTATGACGAGAACGGGCAGTTCCGTAAAGAGATGAAGAAAAAGAGGAAAGGGCGCAAGTAGTAAAGCTTCGCTGCGTTTTGGATGAGCGAAGCGATGTGGGCGCGGTGACGCGCGCAGGATCTGGAATTTATTACTGCGTTATTGGAAAAATATTTGTAAATTTTATTTTAAAAACTGTAACCTTCAGACGGAAAAACGGTCTTTAAGGGTGCAGATGCGTATGAGCGGACGCGCTCATGAGGAACAGGAGGAGCCGTATATGGAGGACAGCATGATCGTCGATCTTTACTGGAATCGCGATGACAGCGCGATCGGTGCGACAGCGGACAAATACGGGGCGAAGCTTTCACATCTGGCAGAAAATATGCTGCGCGTGCCGGAGGACGCCGAGGAGTGCGTCAACGACACTTATCTGCGTACCTGGAATTCCATACCGTCAAACAGACCGGAGCACCTGTTCGGGTATATAGCAAAGATATGCAGGAATCTCGCGCTTAATCAGATAGAGCGCCTGAATGCGAAGAAGCGCTCTGCTGACGTGATGGAGCTGTCAGCTGAGCTTGAGATGTGCATACCGAGCCCTGACGACGAGCGCAGAGAGGACAGCGAGCGTATCGGTGCGGCATTATCGAGTTTTCTGAGACAGCTTCCGGAGGATCAAAGACTCATATTTATGCGGAGGTACTGGTATTCTGACAGTGTGAAGGCTGTGGCAGAGCGATACAGGATAAGCGAGAGCAAGGTGAAAACGACGCTTTTCCGCGTAAGAGCAAAGCTGCGGGAGCATCTTGAAAAGGAGGATATAGTGTTATGAGGGGGAAAGACTTACTATACGACCTGAGTTTTATAGACGACGACATAGTTCAGGAGGCTGCGTCTGATGAAATGCCTGAATGCTTTAAGAAGGGGGATAAAGCAGGAAAGGGCTCAAATGGCGCTAATGGCGCGAATGACGGAATGCGCAGCAAACAGCGCAGCCGTCGCCGGCTGATAGCAATGGCGGCATGTCTGATGCTCGCTGTAGGGGTAACAGCGGGGCTGTCGCAGACGGATATGTGGTCGTGGATAAATACGGGAGGTTCTGCAAACGTCGGAGAACATGATGAGAGGTCGAATGATACAGCGGGAGCACCGGATAACGGTAACGGTGATGATGAGTTGTTGATGGGAGCATCGAGTGACAGCGGCGATGTTGAAACTTCTGAAGATTCAATAAGTGAGGATTCGGATGAAAGCAGCGCGGTAACGAGCGGAAGTGCAGACAGTACGCAGAAATATAGCAGCCCTCAGAAAGAGCACACCGGTATTAAAAATGGAAGCGAAAATTCAGGGGATAAATACGATGCGGCTATTTTACCGGGAAGCGGCAGTTCTGATACCGGATACGGAGCCGGGGATGATATGGCGGATACGCCTGTAATGACACCTAACCCGGGAGCATCAGATGAAAACGGCAGCAACGGGGATTCAGAGAGCACGGCCGCAGGCGGTGCTCCTGACGCAAACGGTGCAGGTGGAAGCTCTTCAGGTGGCGGCGGTGGCAGCTCAGACAGTAATGCCAGCGTTATAACGTCGTATAAATTGACCGACTACCTTGCAGGACTTGATTATACAGGCGCGATAAGCGATTCGGGCGTAGAATATATCATAAGCAGTGGAAGCGGAGCTGTTTACTATGTAAATCTAACAGAAGGCTTTTCGCGTAATGCCGATGGCGAAGCGAAGCTTACGGCGGCGCAGATACAGTATATAAAATCTGTTATGTAAAAATAGGTAAATTTAATTATTTGTGAAATATTGGGAAAAAGCGGCGCGCGGTTCGGAAGATCTGCGCGCCGCACCTGTTTTTTGCCGCAAACGCTGTAATTTTGGGGTTTTAGGGTTGAAATCTCATGATTTTTATGATATTTTAAGGGGTGATTGTGAAAAGAATAATTTATCGGCTGTGAACGGGAAAAGTAAGCGGAAACGTGCAAGTCAGGGAGTGGCATCGTGACTGAAAGTGCCATTTGCGGCGATCGTTGAAAGAACACCCGGGAGTTCGCTTTCTGAAAGGCTTTTAATATTGCGCGGCATGCACGCCGCGAGTGTCGGCGCGCCAGGCGCGCGTAAGTTTTGGGGCATTTATTACTTGCTTATTAGGAAAGTGCGTTTGATGCGCGTTACTGCATTTTAAGAGGACATGATGCGCGGAGCACGCTGCTTTTCATGTCAACACGGGTGGTACCGCGGTTATAAATTATTAAAATGTTTATTATCGTCCCTGTGGTCCGGAAACGGGCTGCGGGGATTTTTGCGTTTTTGGAGGTAAAACATGCAGATTACAGACGAACTCATCGATTACATCGGTGATCTTTCAAGGCTCTACCTCAGCGATGAAGAGAAGGAAAAGGCGAAGGCCGACCTTTCCGACATCCTGAATTATACGGAAAAGCTCAACGAGCTTGATACGGCAGGCATGCCTGAAATGTCGCATCCTTTCGAGGCAGTGAACTGCTTCCGCGAGGACGTTGTTACTAACAGTGACGATCACGAAAATCTTCTGTCTAACGCGCCTGAGAGCAAGGGTCAGTATATCAAGGTGCTGAAGGCTGTGGAACAGTAAAATAGGAGGAAGTAAATGGAAATAAGAGAACTGACGGCGCTCGAGCTCGGACAGAAGATCCGCGCAGGCGAGGTCACATCGAGACAGGCTGTTGAAGCTTATCTCGCGGCCATCGACGAGAAAGACAGCGCTGTAAACGCTTATATAACTGTTCTGCGTGACGAGGCTCTTGCCCGCGCAGACGAGATACAGAAAAAGATAGACGCAGGCGAGTTTAAGGATTCACCGCTCGCAGGTGTTCCTGTAGCAATAAAGGACAACATGTGCACGCGCGGCGTGCGTACTACGGCGGCTTCAAACATTCTGAATAATTTCGTGCCGCCTTACAATGCGACTGTTATAGAAAAGCTCGAAGCGGCAGGCGCGGTAATTATCGGCAAGGTAAACATGGACGAGTTCGCAATGGGCGGCTCTACTGAAACTTCGTTCTTCGGAGCTACAGGAAATCCGTGGGATACTACTCGCGTTCCGGGCGGTTCTTCAGGCGGCTCTGCTGCGGCTGTAGCTGCGGGCATGGCGCCTTATTCGCTTGGTTCCGATACGGGCGGCTCTATAAGACAGCCGGCTGCTTTCACAGGTCTTACAGGAATAAAGCCGACTTACGGCGCTGTTTCGCGCTACGGTCTGCTCGCTTATGCGTCTTCTCTCGACCAGATCGGCCCTGTAGCGCATGACGTAAGCGATGCGGCTGCTATCCTTGAGATGATATCCGGACCGGATAAGAAAGATAGTACATCTGTAATAGGCGATGCGGCGGCAAACAAGGGCGCAGCCCTCGAAAAGAACGGCTTTAAGTTCGATTTCTCTGAATGCCTGGCTGATAATGCTGACGCAGCGGCAAAGATAAAGGGCATGAAGATAGGTATTCCTTCAAACTTCTACGGCGAGGGCCTTGACAGTGAGATTTCCGAGGCAATAATGGCTGCCGCAAAGCTTCTCGAGGACAGCGGAGCTGTCGTAGAAAAGTTCGAGATGCCTGTTATCGATTACGCTGTTCCTGCGTATTACATCATAGCATGCGCAGAAGCAAGCTCAAACCTTTCACGTTACGACGGCGTGAAGTACGGTCACAGAACAAAGAATGCAGATGACCTTGTTGAAGCTTACTATAAATCAAGAAGTGAAGGCTTCGGCGCGGAGGTCCGCAGACGTATCATGCTCGGCTCGTTCGTACTCAGCTCAGGATATTTCGACGCTTATTATAAAAAGGCTCTGCAGGTGCGCGGCCTCATAAAGCGCGCGTTTGACGAAGCTTTTGAAAAGTACGACATGATACTCAGCCCTGTAAGCCCGACAGTGGCTTACGAGATAGGCGGCCAGATAAGCGACCCTATCGCAATGTACATGGCTGATATCTACACTGTAGCTATCAATCTCGCAGGACTTCCTGCAGTTTCGCTGCCGTGCGGCTTCGCAAAGAACGGTATGCCGATCGGTATGCAGTTCATCGGCGATTCATTCGCTGAACCAAAGCTCATAACTATGTCATCAGCTTATCAGGCTATGACAGACTATCATAAAGCAAGACCTGCGATATTCGCCGAAGGCGGCGCTGCGGGACTTGCGTCACTCAAAAAGGGAGGTGAGAGATAATGGAATATGAAGTAGTAATGGGTCTTGAAGTCCATGTTGAGCTCTCAACTAAAACAAAGATATTCTGCGGCTGTTCGACTGAGTTCGGCGGTGAGCCTAACTCTCACACATGCCCTGTCTGCATGGGTATGCCGGGAAGCCTGCCTGTACTCAATAAGGGCGTAGTAGACCGCGCTATAAAGGCCGGACTCGCTTTCCACAGCGACCTGCAGTATTCAAACATCTTCGACAGAAAGAATTACTTCTATCCTGACCTGCCGAAGGATTACCAGATATCTCAGCTCTATCACCCTATCTGCCTTAACGGATATATCGAGATAGATAATGCTGCTCCGGGGCAGGACCTTGACGAATACGGAATGATCCGCGACAACGGCGCTTACGAGGGAGACGGAGCAAACGGCGCTGTAAAGGCTGCAAGCGGACTTGAGCCTATCATACCGGGCAAGAAGCGCATCAGACTTCATGAGATACACATGGAAGAGGATGCAGGAAAGCTCGTTCATGACGCCGGCGGCACTCTCTGCGACTACAACCGCTGCGGCGTTCCTCTGATTGAGATCGTTTCTGAGCCTGATTTCAGAAGTGCTGACGAGGTAGTTGAGTATCTGGAAAAAATACGTGAAATGCTGGTATATATGGATGTTTCTGACTGCAAGATGCAGGAAGGCTCAATGAGAGCCGATGTAAACCTGTCAGTCCGTCCTAAGGGCTCAGACAAGTTCGGCACACGTACAGAAATGAAGAACATCAACTCGCTCAAGGCTATAAAGCGCGCTATCGAGTTCGAGAGTCACCGCCAGATAGAAGTACTCCAGGCGGGCGGAACTATCCATCAGGAAACACGCCGCTGGGATGACGAAAAGGGCGAGACTTACGCTATGCGTTCAAAGGAAAACGCGCAGGATTACCGTTACTTCCCTGATCCTGACCTCGTTCCTATCAGTATTTCTGAGGAATGGGTATCGGAAATGCGTTCAGCAATGCCTGAACTTCCTGCTGCGAAGCGTCATCGCTACATCAAGAAGCTCGGACTTGCGCCTGACACTGCAAAAGTCCTTACATCAGAAAAGAGACTCGCTGCTCTGTTTGATGATGCGTATGCGATCTGCGGCAAGGCTCGCGAGACTGCAAACACTGTAGCAGTAGACGTTATCGGACTCCTCAAGGAAGCAGGAAAGCCTGCGTCAGAGCTCGAAATGGACGCAAAGAAGTTTGCTGACATCATCACTCTCGTAGCTGATGAAAAAGTAAACAGAAGCGTAGGTAAGGAGCTCGTAGCTGAATTATTCAAGAATGACATCGACCCTGTAAAGTACGTAGAGGAAAAGGGTCTTATGATAGTAGAAGACACAGCGCTCATCTCAGAAACTATAGACGCTGTTATCGCTGAATTCCCACAGTCTGTAGCAGACTACAAGGACGGTAAGGAAAAAGCGTTCGGCTTCATGGTAGGACAGACTATGCGCCGCCTGCAGGGCAAAGGCTCGCCGAGAACAGTAAACGGCCTTCTCAAAGAAAAGCTCGACGGTGTAAAATTTGACGCTGACGCTGCAAAGGCAGCAGAGGCAGCGCGCGCGCAGGAAAAGGAAGAAAAGGCACGTGCAGCGGCAGCCGCAGCAGAAAATGCAGGCGAAAACGGCGCAGGCGGAGCAGGCGCGCAGCGTGAATCACGTCCTGAGCAGCTCACGCTCGCTGAAAAGGCTCTCAAGAGAGCCCGCGAAGCAGCAGGCAGCAGCGCAGGCGCTGACTCAGATGATGACATTTCAAGAGTAGCATTCCAGCCTAACAGATATAGAACACACAACTGCGGCGAGCTCAGACCGGAAGACATAGGTAAGGAAGTTCGCGTTTCCGGCTGGATACAGACTATAAGAAACCACGGCGGTATCGTATTCGTTGACCTCCGCGATTTCTACGGCGTAACTCAGGTCGTAGTGACTGACGAGCAGATAAAGGATTTCTGCAAGGAAACTGTAGTCCTCGTAACAGGTAAGGTGCTCGAAAGAGATGCCGAAACTGTAAACCCTAACATCGCTACAGGCCTCGTAGAAGTAAAGGCTGACAGCGTTCAGCTCCTCGGACCTTCTATGCCGAACCTGCCGTTCGAAATAGAGCGTTCAAAGGAAACGAGAGAGGATATGAGACTCAAGTACAAGTATCTCGACCTCAGAAACTCAAAGGTACGCGACAATATCGTGTTCCGCTCGCAGATAATAAAATATCTCAGACATAAAATGGAAGATATGGGATTCCTCGAAGTACAGACTCCTATACTTGCAGCATCTTCACCGGAAGGCGCTCGTGACTACCTTGTACCGAGCAGAAAGCACAAGGGTTGCTTTTACGCTCTGCCGCAGGCACCGCAGCAGTTTAAGCAGCTTCTCATGACATCGGGATTTGACCGCTACTTCCAGATAGCTCCTTGCTTCCGTGACGAGGACGCGCGTCTCGACCGTTCGCCGGGTGAATTCTACCAGCTTGACTTTGAGATGGCATTCGCTACTCAGGAGGACGTTTTCGCAGTAGCAGAAAAAGTAATGTACGATACGTTTACGACATTCTCTGATCTGCCGGTATCAAAGCCGCCGTTCAGAAGGATCCCGTTCAAGGAAGCTATGCTCAAATACGGTTCGGACAAGCCTGACCTGAGAAACCCGCTCATCATAATCGATCTGAGCGATTTCTTCGCAAAGGTGGACTTCCCTGCATTCAAGGGAAAGATCGTCCGCGCTATCCGCGTACCGGGCGCTGCAAAGCAGTCTAAGAGATGGTTCAAGGACATGGAAAAATATGCGCTCAGCATCGGAATGAAGGGTCTCGGCTATATCAGCGTGAACGCCGACATGACTTACAAAGGACCTATCGATAAGTTCATGACTGACGATCAGAAAAAGGAGATCGCTCAGCTCGCAGAGCTGCAGCCTGATGATGTCCTCTACTTCATAAGTGACGAAAAGGACGTAGTAGCAAAGTACGCAGGCCAGATAAGAACAGAAGTCGCAAAGCGCCTCGACATGATAGACACAGGCAGATTTGAGTTCTGCTACATCGTTGACTTCCCTATGTTCGAGATAAACGAGGAAACAGGCAAGATAGACTTCACGCACAACCCGTTCTCAATGCCTCAGGGCGAGATGGATGCGCTCGAAAACATGGATCCGCTTGAGATAAACGCTTACCAGTACGATATCGTCTGCAACGGCTACGAGCTGTCATCAGGCGCAGTACGTAACCACCGTCCTGACGTAATGGTAAAGGCGTTTGAAATAGCAGGCTATGACGAGGAAGTAGTAAAGAGCAAGTTCGGCGCTCTCTACAACGCGTTCCAGTACGGTGCGCCACCTCACGCAGGCATGGCACCTGGCGTGGACCGTATCGTGATGCTGCTCACAGGCGAGGAAAACATCCGCGAAGTAATCGCATTCCCGCTCAACTCAAACGCTCAGGACCTCATGTTCGGCTCACCGAGCGAAGTAACGGAACAGCAGCTCCGTGAGGTTCATATAAAAATAAGATAATTGAATTATCGAATATAAATCTGTAATAATGCAGTAATAAAATCTAAAACCTGACGCGCGCGCCCAGCGCGCCCACAGAGATAAAAAATAAGGCTGACACGCAATCGTAAAGAAAGCGTCTCAGCCTTTTTAAATATATATGAAGTTAAGTACTTACTGCTTTTTATGCCCGTTGCGGCGCTTTAAAAGCACGATGATACCGCCTGCAGCGCCTGCAAGCACGCAGGTCATAGCCGCACCGACTATACCCGAAACGCTCGTGCCGCTGACATGGCTGCTGTCTGATGTCCCATCTGCAAAATCATAATCAGGAAGTATGGAAGTCTTATCCTGTACAGACTGCGCTGCGTTATGCGCGCTGTCTTCAGATTCGAGCTCAGTCGAGCCTGTTATCTTTTCTATAGACCATTCGAGTCCGTCAGGATGCGAAGACGCAAAGAGCGACAGCCCGCCGCCTACGAGGACTGCAAGCGCAGCAAGGACGCATACAGTCTTTTTGATGCTGCCGCGCGCGCCGATGACAGCAGTATTATCGGCGCTGTTCATACCGATAGCTGAAAGCAGTATCTCAGGACGCGAGTTATTTACATAAGTAAATATTGCAACAGTTATTATTCCCTCAACAGCACCGATGGCAAGGTGTATAGGCTGCATAAGCAGCAGGAATGTAGAAAAAGGAAGCGCCGTTATCCCTGACGCTGTAGTTTCAAGAACCACACAGAAAGCGCCGAGCTGCAGGCCGATGACCGCGGATATTATAGTTGCAGCGGTCATCCGCCCGGATAAAAGCCTCCGACCAGCTCCGCCGCGGGCCGCCCATTTCATGAGCGGCCTGAAAACCAGCGGATAAACGATAAGACAAGGAATAACCCCCATATTAAAAATATTAGCGCCCAGTGCCAGCAGCCCGCCGTCAGCAAAGAAAAGGCACTGTATTATAAGCACCGCAGCTATAGTCAGCAGAGCCGGACACCCGCCGAGCATACCGGCAAGCAGCACGCCGCCACCTATATGCCCGCTTGAGCCTGTTCCCGGTATAGTAAAATTTATCATCTGAGCGGCGAAAACGAACGCCCCCGCGACAGCCATCAGCGGCAGCTTACCTGAACCAAAGCCGCCGTCAAAGCTTCCGGCAGAGCCGGACTCCGCAGTATCATCTTTCTTCATTTTATATATCGCCCGGCCGATAGCGGCTGCCGATGCTGCGTACATTATTTCTCCGACTGCAGGAGAAAGCAGCGCGTCTGACATATGCATATAAAGATCACCTCATTATTTTTTATCGATACTTGAAAATGTATGTATAATTACCGAATTTAACTAACGGCTATTTTAACACTTGAAGCTTACTTGAAGTCAAGGTATTTTATCGTCATACTTGATTCATTGCGCCGTTCGTGGTAACGTAAACTGAAAAAGAAAGGCATGACATGGCGGATATACGAAGCAAATTAAACGAAATGTATTCGCTGGAGCAGCTTGCGGCGGGGAGGACAGCCGTACACCGGCTGCATCCGGCGGTAAAGATAATTGTCACTGTGATATATATAATATGCGTGGTATCGCTTGAGCGCCATGCGCTCGGAAGGCTCGCACCGTTTCTGATATACCCGGCGGTCGTCATGGCGGCTGCTGATATACCATACAGAATGATACTCCCGAGAGCGGCAGCCGCGCTGCCCTTTTGCGTTTTTGCAGGCGTAAGCAACCTTATAATAGAGCGGGAGCCGTGGGCGCAGCTTGGTGCGCTTACACTGACAGCTGGCGAGATGTCGTTTCTCGTGCTGCTCGCGCGGACTGTGCTGTGCGTCAGCGCAGTGCTCATACTCGTAGCGGTAACGCCGTTTTCAGAGCTTACGGGGCAGCTGCGGCGTATGCACGTTCCGACACTCTTTGTACGGCTGTTTGAGATGATATACAGATATATAAGCGTGCTTGTGGAAGAAGCGTCCACTATGCTTACATCATACAGGCTGCGCGCTGGAGGCGCGCAATGGCCTGAGATAAAATATTTCGGCGCTTTTATAGGACAGCTGCTGCTGCGCAGCGTAGATAGAGCCGAGCGCGTTTATCACGCTATGCTGTGCAGAGGATACGCGCTCGGCAGGACCGCGGGGACGCGGCGCAGGATGACCGCATCAGATTGGGCATTTATAATACTCGCAGGCGGTTCAGCGGTCATTTTCAGAGTTATTGATATTTCACTTGTTATAGGAAACGCGATATTATGGTAAAAATAGAAGATCTGACTGTAAAATATCCTGACGGCACGATTGCTGTTGATAATATAACGATGAATATAAACGACGGCGAGCATCTGGCGCTTATCGGGGCAAACGGCGCGGGAAAGAGCTCGCTGATACTGTCTATGGTAGGAGTCCTGCCGTCCTCGGGCAGCGTAGAGATAGACGGCTTAAAGCTTGAAAGATCGACGCGTACTGAAATAAGGCGGCGCGTGGGCGTCGTGTTCCAGAATCCCGACGATCAGCTTTTCCTGCCGACTATATATGACGATATAGCATTCGGCCCGCGCAATATGGGGCTTGACGAGGAATCTATACGCTACAGAGTAGAGGACAGACTGAAGCTGCTCGGAATAGAGCATCTGCGCGACCGTACGGCGCTAAAGCTTTCAGGCGGAGAAAAACGCATGGCTGCAATGGCGACAGTCCTTGCGATGAAGCCGTCAGTAATGATACTCGACGAGCCGACTGCGTTCCTTGACCCGAAAGCGCGCAGAAATCTTATAAACGTATTGAAATCGCTGCCGCATACGATGCTGATAGCTACGCATGATCTGACATTTGCGGCAGAAGTATGCCGCCGCGCCGTAGTGCTGCGGAAGGGCAGCATTTTCGCCGACGGACCGACAGACGAACTGCTTTTTGACGATACACTCATGGACGCTGCAGGTGTCGAGTCTATAAACGTGTATATAGGCGATATATTTAAAAGGAAATA
Organism: Succinivibrio sp.; assembly: GCA_963632005.1. Classification (GTDB taxonomy): domain Bacteria; phylum Bacillota; class Clostridia; order Peptostreptococcales; family Anaerovoracaceae; genus CAKQOE01. The sequence goes on along the minus strand of CAVGTL010000030.1, from coordinate 6,760 downwards.
ATTGAATGAATAAGGATGAAATAAAAAAGCTGCTGGAACAGGTGGCGGATGGCACAACGTCAGTTGATGACGCAATGCTTAAAATAAAGGAAGAGCCGCTTGAGTCATACAGAAATATGGGATTCGCGCGCCCTGACTTTCACAGGGGCGTGCGACAGGGCGTGCCGGAAGTAATATACGGTGCAGGAAAAACGCCGCAGCAGATAGCTGACATAGCGTCAGCGCTGCTCGAAAGCGGTCAGAAGACCGTGCTTATAACGAGAATGAGCCGCGAAGCGGCTGAATTGGCAGGCGGGAGCCTGCGCGAGCGTTTCGGTTTTATTAGCGCAGGAACGGAAGCCTCGGGCAAGTGGAGCGAGGATTCATACGGGAAGAATGTTTTTGCTTATGATGAGCTCAGCAAGATAGGCATAGCCGGGGAAATGCCGCAGCCGTCGGATGTTGGAAACATCGTAGTAGCAACTGCGGGTACGAGCGATATGCCTGTAGCTGAAGAGGCCGCAAAGACGGCAGAAGTGCTCGGAAACAGAGTTACGCGACTTTACGACGTAGGCGTGGCAGGCATACACAGGCTCATGTCGCAGATGGATATCATAATGAACGCAAAGGTCATAATAGCGATAGCAGGCATGGAGGGCGCTCTCGCGAGCGTGATAGGAGGCATGGCAGACTGCCCTGTAATAGCGGTGCCGACTAGCGTAGGCTACGGTGCGTCATTCAACGGACTGGCAGCGCTTTTATCGATGCTGAATTCGTGCGCCAGCGGCGTAAGCGTCGTGAATATCGACAACGGTTTCGGCGCGGGGTATCTTGCGAGCATGATAAATAAAATAGGAATCGAATCGTAGATAGACGATACAACAACAGGACAGACGGCGCGCGTGCCGCATAAAAGCAGATATGGCTGAATAAAGCTGAAATACTGCGATATGCGGTATTGCGCGCCGATTTTTTGTATAGGATAATGAAAAATATCAAAATATCGTGTAACGAAACGAAATGTCGGCGCATTAACGTATGTAACGAATGATGAATGAGCGAGCGAGATACCCGCGCCCGCGCGGCAACAGGATGTGCGGTGGATGAGCATACGACCGCAAAACGTCAAAATAACAGTGAAAGGAGGCAGCAGACAGCATGAAAAATACCGAACATATAAAAAATATGGAAACGATATATCGCGAACACGCGCAGACAGTATACCGCTATCTGCTGTCCCGTACAGGCGACGCTGACGCTTCAGAAGAACTGACACAGGAAACGTTTTATCAGGCAGTAAAAAGCGCAAATAAATTCAACGGCTCATGCACAGTCGTAACGTGGCTTTGCGCTATAGCGAAGAACAAGCTGCGTGAATATGAGCGTAAGAAGAATCGCGAATTGCTGATAGACGATGCAGAAAACGCCGCCGACGCATCAGCAATGCCGCAGCAACGCGGAATAAAGCGCCGATCGGCGCCTGACAGCGCAGCACACCTGCAAGATACACAGACGGTGACGTCTGCAGAGTCGGAGATTATTTCTTCGGAAAATCGCGTCGAACTTATGATGGCATTACAGCAGATTGACGCAGGCGTGCGCGAGGTCATCTACATGCGCCTTTTCGGCGAGCTTTCGTTCAAAGAGATAGGGGAAGTGCTCGGACGCTCGGAAAACTGGGCGCGAGTGACTTATTACAGGGGGAAGGAACGGCTTAAGAAAAACATATCAGGAATCGTGAAGGGAGGTATGGACTGAAATGGTATTTAACGATGCAAGTAAAGACAAAGATATTAAAAACAGAAAAGACGCGCAGAAAAGCAGCGGCAAGGACATAGAACGCACTGAACGCGAACATGCAGAAAACGATACAGTATACACTCTGCCGTGCGAGATAGTCCGCGACCTGTTACCGTCATACACAGAAGGGCTGACGTCAGATGTTACGGCAAAGTCGATAGAGCATCATCTGAACGACTGCAGCGCATGCTCAGTTGTGCTGGCTGCGATGCAGGCAGATGATATAGACATCGACGACTGCGCGACAGAACCAGCCGACATCAGGGTCAGCATCGGCATCACAAAAGCAGAAAGCGAGCCATACGAACAAGCGCGCGAAATAGACTACCTGAAAAAAGTCCGCAGACGCTTTATAGCAGGCATAACCATATGCATCGCAGCGGCGATCGTAGCATTATGCGGTCTGTGGGCCGTCCAGTACAGATTCAGCACGTTCAGCATGCAAACGTCGGACATCGAAAGCGTCGCCGACAGCGTAAGCGTAGAAAACACGACACTTGAATTCAGCGGCAACGTAAAGGAAAACGGAAGAGCGATAACCGGTATAAACTTTGTCTACAACGAAGGCGTCGTGAACATATCGGCGAAAATAACAAAAAAATTCCCATGGAACAGCAGCAGCTTTGACGAAACCTTCAACGCACCGAGCGATATAGACCAGGTATGGGTAGCCGGCCAACTCGCATGGGAAAACGGCAGAGCAGTCCCGGAAAGCGTAGGCAGACTATACTCTTCAAAAAATAAGTATGTAGGCGATATATCGGGCGACGGAAACGTAGCGAGAGCGCTCGAGGTATTTGAGCATTTCGGAAACGGCACAAGCGAATTGCAGACGACAACAGAGCCATACGGATGGACGCTGAAATTCCAGACTCCGATAGACAACGACGGCCGCAGCGCGGCAAAGCAGGAAGACCTCATGCGCCGCGATTCATACATGCTGATAGCCCTCATAGACAACTTAGGCTACATGTCATGGGAGTACACGACGACTGACAGCGACGAGGTAAAAACGCTCACAGTTACGCAGGCAGAAGCAACGCAGGCGCTCGGCAGCGACATAAAAAAATGCGCCGAGACAGCAGAGTCGCTTCAGGGCGCAATGGAAAAATTCGGATTTTATTAATAATTTAATGAATAAATGAATAAATGCTCAAGTACCAGCGGCCGCCCGGCGGCCCCGCAGGCGCACAGCGCGCCTAATACCCGAGCTCATCATTAACAAGGATTATTTTAAAGCGCCCCGGCGTCATGCTGTATGAAGTAATAAGCGTACTGCAGCATATACGATTCGGAGATTTGCAGTCAGCACAGTAGCCTGTCTGCTTGCACGGCGTCTTTATATCAAAGCGCTGAGCGTTTATAGGCGATGCGATGTTCTTAGCGCGGCTCATCGCATCGTCGATCGTCTTTACTATCTTATTCATACCGACTACCATAATGATATTCGCAGGACCGAAAGAAAGACATGCCACACGGTTTCCGGTACCGTCGATATTTACGATAACGCCGTCCTCGCTCATTGCGTTGCAGCTTGTCAGGAAAAAGTCAGCGGCATTGTGGCTGCGCATGATATCCATGCGTTCCTCAATGCTGCCGGCTGCATCACGGTCGAGCGCCTTATAATTCCCATTTCTTATAGCGTCGTTCAGCCCGATAGCCTCAGTAGTCATCGAACCGCCCCAGCCGACAGAGCTGCCCTCAGGTATAAGCTCAAGCGCCTTAGCCAGCGCCGCCTCAGCGTTTTCAGCGTAATAAGCTTCATGATTGCGGTTCTCGAGCGCCTTTATAACATGCGGCGCAAGAAGTTCATTTCTCTTAAAAGTCATACTTTCCATACGATTCACCTCATAATCATACATAAATAATCAAATAAATTTGCTGTCATGTAAATTAATAATCTCCCAGGCCCGGCGGCCCGGCCGCCCCGTGTGATCGCCCAGCTATATTAGTGTGGTGACGCACGAAACGTCTAATGTATTTTACCATATTGAACATTCGGAGTAATTAATATTTTATTAGGCGAAAAACGGGAACAAAATCCAAAAACTATAAAAAAACAAAAAGTTTTTGGAGTATAATCCAAAAACTTTAGAAAAATCCTGACTTTTGGGTATAATATATACAAGAAGAGCGGGAGGAATCACTATGATAATACAACGAAAAGAATATTTGGATAAACTTATATCATTTAAGGATAAACAGCTCATAAAAGTAATAACAGGCATAAGACGATGCGGTAAATCAACACTTATGGAAATATATCAGGATTGGCTCAGACAGAACGGCGTAGATGATGAGCAGATAATATCGATAAATTTTGAAGATATGGATTACGAAGAGCTGACAGATTACAGAAAGCTGTACGCATGGTTGAAGGAACGTATTTCAGGTGAGAAAATGACATATATTTTTCTTGATGAAGTACAGAATGTTGAAAAATTTCCAAAGGTAGTTGACAGCATATATATAAAGAAAAATGTGGATGTGTATATAACAGGCTCAAACGCGCATATGCTTTCCAGCGAGATAGCCACATTGATCTCAGGGCGTTATGTTCAGATAGAAATGTTGCCGTTTTCATTTAAAGAATATGTTGAAAGTACTGGCAGCATGGATGACAGAGGGATAAAGTACACGGAATATCTTGAAAACAGTTCGTTTCCGTATGCGATAGCATTTAAGGGGCAGCCTGACGCGATAAGGGATTATCTTGATGGGATATTTAATACTATCATGGTCAAGGATATTATGAACAGAAAAAAGATAAATGACCCGATGATGCTCAAAAGCGTTTTGCGTTTTATATTTGATAGCATAGGAAGCCCGATATCTTCAAAGAAAATAGCTGATACGATGACATCTGACGGAAGAAAGATCGATGTAAAGACTGTTGAAAGGTATCTTGAGGCGTTGACGGAAAGCTATGTGATATATCCTGCTAAGAGGTACAATATAAAAGGCAGACAGTATCTTAAAACACTCGGGAAATATTATATCGTAGATATCGGTATGAGATTTATGCTGCTCGGCTCACGAAAAGCAGATGCAGGACATATACTTGAAAATGTTGTATATCTTGAACTACTCAGACGAGGTTATGACGTTTATATAGGCAAGATAGATGAATTTGAAATTGATTTTGTGGCGGAAAACAGCCGCGGAATAACGTACTTTCAGGTAGCTCTTTCTGTAAGAGATGAAAAAACACTGCAAAGAGAGCTCAGACCACTGATGGCGATACGCGACCATTATCCGAAGTTCATATTGACTATGGATGATGACCCTGAAGCGCAATATGACGGAATACGTCGTGTAAATGCGAGAGACTGGCTGCTCGGGCTTACTGATTAAATATGTGATGTGGCATATACACCGCCCTGTTTCATAATAGAAGCAGGGTATTTTTTTATGCTTATGTTTTTAATATTAATAAAAGTTAAGAATTTAAATGTACATAATATGATACAATGTACTTAAATAAATACAATCATACGATGTTGCTGCCGTCACCGGCAGAGCAATGCTATGGAATGAAAAAGACGATATAGGAGGTGATCGATCTCATTATGGAAAAAAGTAAATTAATTAAGACGCTGTACTGCATATTATTCCTGATATGGTTTATCGGGTTTTTCCTGTCTAATGGTCTATGGAGCGGAAAAGCATTTGAAAGTATCAACTTGATATTTTTGATACTGACGCTAACAACCATATTATGTATGTCATATTTAAAACACAAAAAAATTTTTGCAAGAAGCTCAAATAAATATATATCAGGCTATGGTATAGAAATCTCCCTGCTGTTTATTACATTATTTGAATTTGTAAATTACATGTTTCATGATGAGATACAGACATTTATCAATAACATGAATTAACAGAACGCGGAACACTGCAGGAATAAATATTTCAAAGAGCGCGCGTCACCGCGCCGGTAAGAAGGAGGAAACAGACGTGAATATAAAAAAATGCATACCTGTGTTTATAGCAGTCCTTATTGTAGTATTTGTCCTGGCATATATTTTTATTCCCAAAACCGGTACCTCGCAGCGGGAAACACCAAATACTTATTCTCTTGATGACAGGATAGCAAAAGCAGCCGAGATCGAAGCGCAGGAAGAGCTTTTGCATGAAAGCAATATATATGAATCCGAATCGTATGCTGTAGACAAATATTATGAAAATGCTGAAAAGGCAGGAATCAGTAATGCAAGAACATGGCTGATACTGTCGGACAAGGCAACAGGAAAGCGCATCCTGCTTCAGGACGAGGTATTGTCAACACCCGATAAAATATTTGAAAAGGACGGATACATATATGTCATAGGCTCAGATCATCAGAGTTCAGCTATAAGTGGCTTGAATATAATGAGGTATAAGCTGACGTCAGATGCAATTGAAGCCGTACAGACTATAAATTTAGATGATAATATTAAATTTAAAATATCAAGCTCATACTATGCCAAACCTGAACTGATAAAAGACCCGTACAGTCAGGAAATTTCATCCGTGTATTTTAATGTGTACAGCTATAAGGATGATACTTTTATGGAACGAGTAGGAACATCTTTCCAAAGCGTTGACCCCGATCGTGACATCTCAGCAAAAATATTTTTCGTAGCAGAAGACGAAACATATTCAGACCGCGATATTGAATTTAAAATATCATCAGATAATACGTATGATCTTTCATCGTAAACTGAGATAAAAATATCTACTGATTTTTTTCGGAAACCATAAATATAAAGTCATAACGAAAAAGCTTCCCTTTACCGTATATCAACGCAGTTAAGGGAAGCTTTTATATTATTTAGATAAATTATCAATGATTATTAAATAGACTATTTACGGCAGAGCTACATATTACTGCTTTCAGAGCTGCGTATACCGTCGATAAATTCCTGAGTACACCCTGTGATCTCACAGATATCTTCGTCTGTAACTGTACCTTTGACAAGCATGGTTTTAACAATATTAT
>CAVGTL010000029.1:0-20705 GCA_963632005.1 Succinivibrio sp. | reverse complement strand
GAGCGTAGCGTCGGAGCAGCATCCCATTCTGTGACCGCGGAGCGACCCGCATGCCTGCCCGCCTGTAACGGCGTCCTGCATTTACTAAAAAGTATACATTTCTGTAATAAAAAAGCTGTATGACCGGATAGTACGAGCATACAGCTTTTCATTATTATCTTAGTGCTTTACTGTTTTCTATGCAGTAGCCGCAGCAGCCTTCTTAGCCGGTCTAGGCAGCTTTACGATAGCGCCTGTAGGGCATTCCTTAGCGCAGAGACCGCAGTTCTTGCACTTTTCAGCGTCGATGATCGCATGATTGTCAACAACATGGACAGCATCAAACTTACAAGCCTTTTCGCACTTCTTGCAGCCGATGCAGCCTGCAGAGCAGGCCTTTCTTGTAGCAGCGCCCTTGTCGCATGAGCTGCATGCTACGTAAACGAGGCTCTTCTGAGGAACCATGTCGATGATGTGATTTGGACATGAAGTAGCGCATGCGCCGCAGCCTACGCAGTTAGCGCGGTCTACCCATGCAACACCGTTTACGATGCCGATAGCGTTAAAGTTGCAGGCTCTGACGCAGTCACCCTTGCCGAGGCAGCCGTAAGAGCAGGCGTTATCGCCGTTATACATAGACTTTACAGCCTTGCATGTAGGGATACCCTTGTATTCGAGTATCTTCTGTGACTTGTCAGCATAGCCGCCGCACTTTACGAGAGCATAATGAGCTTCGCCTGCTGCAACAGAAACGCCCATAACAGCGCCGAGAGCTTCAGCTACTGCAGCGCCGCCTACAGGACACTTGTTGAGCTCAGCGCCGTTTTCTACGATAGCGACAGCGTAGTCGCTGCAGCCTGCGTATCCGCAGCCGCCGCAGTTAGCGCCCGGAAGGGCGTCAGTACATTCAGCTACACGCTCGTCAACAGGAACGAACATGAGCTTTGCGGCTATAGTAAGGATAACACCGGCAACGATACCGATTATACACACCAGGAGGACTGGAATTAAATAACTTGACATAATTTTACAACCTCCTTAACCTAACATATTTTCAACGATACCGCCGAATCCCATGAATGAGATAGACAGTATTGCAGCAGCCATAAGTGTGATAGGGATACCCTTGAGTACTTCAGGGATATCAGCGCTTTCCATCTTTCCTCTTACACCTGCGAAGAGTACCATAGCGATAAGGAAGCCGACACCGGCACCGAACGCGTTGCAGATAGAGCCGAAGAAACCGTAGCCGCTGTCGATGTTGTTTACAGTAACACCTAAAACGGCGCAGTTTGTAGTGATAAGCGGAAGGTAAACACCGAGTGACTTGTACAGAGGCGGTACATACTTCTTAAGAGCAAGCTCTACTAACTGTACGAGAGCGGCGATAACCAGAATGAATACTACAGTCTGCAGATAGCCTATGCCGAATCTGTCGAGGATAAGGCGCTGGATAGGCCATGTAGCAAGAGTAGCGAGTACCATTACAAAAGTAACGGCACAGCTCATGCCGACTGCGGAGTCAAGCTTCTTTGAAACTCCGAGGAACGGACATATGCCCAGGAACTGCGCGAGTACGTAGTTGTTTACGAGCATTACAGTAAGGATTATTGAAAAATATGCTGCCATTACTTATCTCCTCCTTCCTGTGGAGCAGCCGGTGCAGCCTTTTCGGCAGCCGGTGCTTTTGTTGCTGCTTCAGCAGCGTTTGATGAGCATGCAGCACCCGCAGCAGCACATGCCTTGCCTGATTCTTCAGCAAGAGCCTTGCATGCAGCTTCGCCAGGGCAGCCTGAGCAGCTGAATTCTCTGTTGAGCTTTCCGCCAGTGAGCTTGTTTACGATAGCAGTGAGCACACCGAAAACGAAGAAGCCACCGGCAGGAAGAATAAATATTACCATTGGAGTAATAAGGTTAGTTGTAACTTCGTGACCGAGAACAGTACCTGCACCGAAGAATTCACGGATAGCGCCCATGCAGAAGAGTGCGAGCGTAAATCCGAGACCCATACCGATACCATCAAGAGCAGAGTCAAGAACTGAATTCTTGCTTGCGAACATTTCGGCACGGCCGAGGATGATACAGTTTACAACGATCAGCGGTATGTACAGTCCGAGCGAAGCGTTCAGATCAGGCAGGTAAGCCTGGAGCATGAACTGTACTACAGTTACGAAACCTGCTATTACTGTGATATAGCACGGTATTCTTACTCTGTCAGGAATAACATTCTTGAGCAGAGAGATAGCTATGTTTGAGCAGATAAGTACTGCAGTAGTTGACAGACCCATGCCTGCACCGTTTATCGCGCTTGTAGAAGTAGCGAGGAACGGACATGTACCGAGGAGCAGTACGAGTGTAGGGTTCTCCTTTATCAATCCCTTAGTGAGGATCGAAAGCTTTGAGTTCTTTTCCATTATTTCTGTACACCTCCCATCTCACTGAAAGCAGCGATAGCGTAGTTTACAGCGCCGTAGATACCGTTTGAAGAAACAGTAGCGCCTGTTACAGCCTGAACTGTAGTATCCTTCTTGATAGAATCAGCGTTATCTGTAGAAGTCTTGCCTACATAGTTCTTTTCGAGGTAACCTGCGTCCTGAGCCTTAGTACCGAGACCCGGAGTATCAGCATGAGCAGTTACCTTAACGCCTGTGATAGTTCCTTCAGCGTCAAATCCTGTCATTACAGTGATAAGACCGCCGAAGCTCTTGTTCTGAGTAGTTACTACAACGCCTGAACCGTTGTCTGCAACGTAGTATTCTGTAACGCCTTCAGGAAGGTCGCCTTCAACTGCTGTAAATGAATCAGCATCCGGGAGAACGACGAGTCTTGCAGCATCAGCGTTTTCCTTATTGATCTTTTCAATCTGCGGAGCAGTCAGCTGATAAGTAAATGCAAGAGCGCCTGAAACGATAAGGCATATTATGAGAAGGACTACTGTAGGACCTGCCATAGTGTCCTTAAACTTTGTCTTCTTAGCTTCGTTTTCCATTATTTAGCACCTCCCTCGGCAGCTTTCTTTTCAGCAAGCTTTGCAGCCTTTTTAGGGTTGCCGTAGAGTCTCTTTTCACAGAATGAATCGATGTGCGGAGTCAGGATGTTCATCAGCAGGATAGAGAATGAAACGCCTTCAGGGTAGTTTCCGTAAAGTCTGATGAGCATAGTAACGATACCGCAGCCGATACCGAATATCACCTTACCCATAGTAGTAGTCGGAGTAGTCGCATAGTCTGTAGCCATGAAGAATGCGCCGATCATTGCGCCGCCTGCGCAGATCTGCCATACAGGGTCAGCGCCTGCGATCAGTGAAACTACAGCGATAGTTCCGAGGAACGCTACAGGAGTAGCAGGTGAGATGACCTTCATTACTATAAGGAAGAGTCCGCCGATCAGAAGAGCTGCAGCGCAAACTTCACCCATAGAACCGCCTGTGTTACCGAGGAACATAGTCAGGTCAGAGAACTGTGACTGAGCATCAGCGATACCGCTTTCGTTCATGATGCCGAGCGGAGTAGCTGAAGTAACAGCATCAGCAGCGCTGAATACCTTGCCCTGTGTAGGGTCAGCCCAGTAAGTCATATCAGTAGTAAATGAAAGGAACAGGACTATTCTTGCTGTGATAGCAGGGTTTGCAAAGTTCTGTCCGAGACCGCCGAAGAACTGCTTAACGATAACGATAGCAACGAAGCAGCCTACGATAGCCATCCAGTACGGAAGAGTTACAGGAACGTTCATCGCAATAAGGATACCTGTAACTACGGCACTGAGGTCGCCTACTGTAGAAGGCTTTTTAGCGATCTTTTCGTAAGCCCATTCAAAGAACATGCTTGCAACGATACATACAGCAGCGAGTATAAGAGCTCTTGCGCCGAATATAACGATAGAAGCGATAAGTGAAGGCAGGAGCGCGATCACTACGAGAGACATGATCTTTGTTGTATTCATAGAATCCACGATATGCGGATTTGATGTTACAAGAAGATTAGAATTTTTTGCAGTTTTCATTTTAGAGACCAGCCTCCTTTGCCATGCCCTTCGCGAGTGTATTTATGAAAGCGAGAGGCTTTTTAGCAGGACAGACGTAAGAACAGCTTCCGCATGTCATGCATTCCATGATCTTGAGGTCCTTGAGCCTCTGAGCGTCACCGGCCTTGAATGCCCTTGCGTATTCCTTAGGCATAAGACCGATAGGACATGCTCTGTGGCATCTGCCGCAGTTGATGCATGGTGTAGGTTCTGAGATGGCAGCCTGCTTTTCATCAAAGAAAAGAACAGAGCCTGTATTCTTAACAACAACACCGCCGTCGCTGCTCTGAGCCTTACCCATCATAGGACCGCCTGCGATTATCTTCTTAGGTGTTGCCTTGTAACCGCCGCAGAATTCAGCGATATCGTAATACTTTGTTCCGATAAGAACATTTACGTTGCCAGGGTTTGCGATAGCGTCACCTGCAACAGTAACAGTCCTGCTTATCATAGGCATACCGGTTCTGAAGAATTCGCCTATCTTGAGGATAGTAGTTACATTTGAAAGTATGCATCCTACAGAAGCAGGAAGCTCGCCTGCGTTGAGAGTCTTGCCCGCAGTCTCGTGGATGAGGACTCTTTCAGCGCCCTGAGGGTAAGTGCTTCTGAGCTCAGTTACTTCAGCTCCCGGAACATCCTTTACAGCGTCACGCATCTTTGCGATAGCGTCAGGCTTGTTGTTTTCGATTCCTATGTAGCACTTCTTCAGATCAAGATATTTCATGATGAGCTTGATACCTGAAATGATATCGTCAGTATGCTCAAGCATGTTTCTGTGGTCTGAAGTGATGAATGGTTCGCATTCAGCGCCGTTTACGATGAGAGTATCGCATTCATCGATGTTTGCAGGGTTGAGCTTTACGTGTGTAGGGAATGACGCACCGCCGAGACCTACGACACCGCTGTTTCTTACAGCCTTTATAAAGTCTTCTCTTGTCTCGCACTGTGGAACGGCAAGACCTTCATATGGCTCCTGCTGACCATCGGCAGCGATAACAACGTATTTATCGACACCTCCGAGAGCAGAACGGGCCTCCTCTATAGCCACTACATCACCAGAAACGCTCGAAAATATCGGAGCACTGATAAATGCGTCTACATCACCGATAAGCTGTCCTACCTTAACGTGGTCGCCCTTAGCGACTACAGGCTGACATGGCTTACCGATATGCTGTGACATAGAGATATAGACCTTTTCAGGAACAGGCATCTGTACGATGGCGCTTCCGGCAGTATCCTTATGATGCGCAACGTGGATGCTGTTCATGTGATTTGAAAATAATCCCATGTCTTCATCTCCTTCTTCATGTGAATATTTGCATATAAAAAAACAATAAATGCAGCACATACCGGGTCTTTCCCCGGCGCTTTAAGAATTATACATCCTCTTGTATGCAAAAATCAATAAAAATACATAGTTATTTGAATCACAAATACAATTACACACGAAACGACCGCCCGGCGGTCACGCAAAGTATTGAAATTCAAGGCATTGTAAGTATAAAAACAATAAAAATGCACAGTAAAAAATACATTGGGCGGGCCAGGCCCCGCGTATTACATGATTGAATTATATCAAAAAAAATGTTAGAATATTAATTTGTTCAAATAGAAATTCAAATGGAATGCAACCTGCGGTCAATACCGCGTAAGCAATAGGAGGATCAACACATGCCTGGAAGTAAAAAATACAGGGACGCGTACTATCCTGTAAGAAAAATAACAGACTTGAAGGATATGATAAATTCTTCAGCGGAGCTTTTCGGAGAAAGAACTGCATACCTTATAAAAAAGACGCCCGGCGGCAGATATACACCTGTTTCGTATAATCAGCTCAAGGCTGACATCGACGCATTCGGAACGGCTATGATAGACCTCGGACTCAAGGACAAGCACATAGGCATCATCGGAGAAACGAGATATGAATGGATGGTAGCCGACCTGAGCGCTGCCAGCGGCGTAGGCGTTGCCGTACCGTTCGACAAGGAGCTCCCTGTGGACGAACTCAGAAACCTCATAGAAAGAGCGCATCTGAGCGCCATCGTTTACTCAGGCAAGGTAGAAAAGCTGCTCATGAAGGCCATAGAGGGCATCGAAACGCTCGACTATATAATCAGTATGGATGCGGAAGAGTCTGATGAAAACAGACTTTCTATGCACAAGCTGATGGAGCGTGGACACGAGCTCGTCAAAAAAGGCGACAGATCGTATATCGACGCAGTCATCGACCCGGACGCGATGCATATACTTCTTTTTACGTCGGGAACTACAGGACTTGCAAAGGGCGTAATGCTCTCACACAAAAATATAGTTTCAAATGTAATGAATATGTCGCAGTACGTTCATGTAAACGCAGACGACGTTTCACTGTCTATCCTGCCTATACATCATACATATGAGTATACGTGCGACCATATGACAGTTCTTTATCAGGGCGGCACTGTAGCGATATGTGAAGGACTGAAGCACATAGTAAAGAATATGGCGGAGTGCAGGGCGACTATAATGCTCGGCGTGCCTCTGGTGTTTGAAATGATGCACAAGAGAGTCTGGAAGCAGGCGGAAAAGACTGGAAAGGCCGCAAAGCTCAGGAAAGGCCTGATGCTCGCAAAGAAGCTCGACAGATTTAACATAAAATCTATGAGAAAGCTGTTTAAGGACGTTCACAGCGCTTTCGGCGGCAATATGAGAATGTTCATATCTGGAGCGGCGGCGCTCGACCCTGAGATAATAGATGATTTTAACTATATGGGCATCAACACGTTCCAGGGATACGGTATGACGGAGTCGTCTCCTATAATCGCCGTTCATCGCGACCGTTTCCATGACCCTTCATCATCTGTAGGTCCTGCGATGCCTAACACTGAGATAGTCATAGATGACCCGGACAGCGATGGCGTGGGCGAGATAATAGTAAAGTCCGACTCTGTAATGCTCGGATACTACGAAGCACCTGAGGAGACGGCAAAGGTACTTCAGGACGGCTGGCTGAGGACAGGCGACTACGGATATTTCGACAAGGACGGCATGCTCTTTATAACAGGCCGTAAGAAGAACGTTATCGTCACTAAAAACGGCAAGAACATATTCCCTGAGGAAGTAGAATACTACCTCATGAAGAGCCCTTATATAAAGGAAGTAATAGTTGACGGCATCGACGACGGAACAGGCGAGCTGATCGTAACGGCTCACATAGTTCCTGAAGAAGATGAGATGAAGTCGCTCGGAGAAATGGACGAGGCGCAGACACGCAAGTTCTTCAAAAAGATAATCGATGACGTGAACGACGGAATGTCATCCTACAAGCGTGTAAAGAAATTCGAGATCAGAACAGAAGAATTTGAGAAAACAAGCACGAGAAAGATTAAAAGATACGGTTCAAATACGCAAAATAAGTAATTGACCGGAATAACTCATGCGAGTATAATTTACTTATTAATCGGTAAAGCGTTGTGCAGCCTCACGGCTGTCGGCGCACAAAAATAAGCAGAAACAAAAGATTTTTCAGAGAGGTTTTAAAGATGAAAAACGCAAAGAAATTCATGGCTGTGGCACTCACAGTCATCATGGCAGTAGCTGCACTCGCAGGCTGCGGCTCAAACAATGCAGGCGGAGGCTCTGCAGCAGACAACAGCGGTTCAGCAGCTTCAGCTGATGCAAACTCAGTACTCAACACAAAGGTCCTCAGAGTAGGTATGGAATGCGGCTACGCTCCTTACAACTGGACTCAGAACGACGATTCAAACGGCGCGATCCCTATCGCAGACACAAGCGATTACGCTTACGGATATGACGTAATGATGGCAAAGCTCATCGGTGAAAAGCTCGGCTATGAAGTACAGATAAACAGAATAGACTGGGATTCACTTCCTGTAGCTCTTCAGTCAGGCAAGATAGACTGCGTTATCGCAGGTCAGTCTATCACTGCTGAAAGACTTCAGTCAGTAGACTTCACAGAGCCTTATTACTATGCTTCAGTAGTAGGTCTTGCAAAGAAGGACAGCGATGCTGCTGCGGCAACTTCACTTGCCGATCTTGACGGCGTTACTTGCACATCACAGATCAACACTATCTGGTACACAGTACTTGACCAGATCCCTAACGTAAATAAGCTTCCTGCTCAGGAAACAGTTCCTAACATGCTTCTTTCTCTTGAGTCAGGCAAGGTAGACTTCATCTGCACAGACATGCCTACAGCTATGGCCGCATGCGTAGCTTATCCTGACCTTCAGATAGTATTCGATGACGGACAGGCATTTGAGGTTTCAGATGAGGAAGTTAATATCGGTATCTCTGTAAAGAAGGGCAACACAGAACTCGTAGATCAGATCAACAGCGTTCTCTCAACTCTTACAACAGATGATTTCGACAAGATGATGAACGACGCTATCGCTGTACAGCCATTATCTAACTAATTGATTTAGGAAATTAACGGCTGCCGGTGGCGGCATATCGTAATTGAACGATTATTAAGACATATTAAGCAGGGAACTTACGTTGGATGGTTGTGATACAAGCCTCAGGGTGCCCATCGGGCGCCCGGCTGACGGAGTTTCCTGTTTTTCTGTATTTTATTATTATTATTATTTATCGAAGGGAGACAAAAATGGGTGGTTTACCGGCATCCTTTTTCGGAAAGGTCTTTTTTATACTCCAGAATTACTGGGGCTCGCTTCTGGCAGGCGCCGGAAGGACTATTGCAATAGCTATCGTCGGTACGTTTTTCGGCGTAGTTATCGGTCTGCTCGTGGGAACTGTTATGACTGTTCCTAAGCAGATGAATGAAAATCCTGTAAAGACAGGATTTATGTGGGTGGTTAAAAAGCTGCTGTTCTGTTATATCGAGTTCTTCCGCGGAACGCCTATGATGGTTCAGGCTATGTTTATCTATTACGGCATGATCCAGTATGCTAATTACGATATGGGAATGTGGAAGGCTGCGTTCTTCATCGTTTCTATCAACACGGGTGCTTATATGGCAGAAACTGTAAGAGGCGGTATCCTGTCCATAGACAAGGGTCAGACTGAGGGCGCAAAGGCTATCGGTATGACTCACATACAGACTATGAGGCACGTAATAATGCCGCAGGCTATCAGAAACATCATGCCGCAGATCGGCAACAACCTTATAATCAATATAAAGGATACATCGGTATTAAGCGTTATATCTGTAACTGAGCTGTTCTTCGTGGGAAAGGGCGTTGCAGGCGTTTACTATCTGACATTTGAGACGTACTTTATAGTATGCTTCATGTATTTGATAATGACTGTTACGAGCGCGCGCATACTGCGTTTTGTCGAGAAGCGCATGGACGGCACTGACAGCTACGACCTCGCTACTACAGATACGCTTGCTCATACGAGCGGCATGACGCTTTATATGGAAAAGGAGGATGAGTAATATGCCAGACGCTATCATCCGTGTTTCTCATCTCGAAAAGAGCTTCGGAAAGCATAAGGTACTTAAGGATATAAATTTTGACGTAAACAAGGGTGACGTTACGTGCATCATCGGTTCGTCGGGATCGGGAAAATCAACGCTCCTGCGCTGCATAAATGTACTTGAGATACCGACTGCCGGAAATATATATTTCCACGATAAGGATATACTTGACAAAACAAATAAAGTGACCGACTACCGCGCGAAGGTAGGAATGGTATTCCAGAGCTTTAATCTGTTCAACAACATGACGGTACTCCAGAACTGCACTGTAGGCGTTCGCAAGGTCCTGAAAAAAGGCGATGCTTACGCAAAGGAGATCGCTACTAAGTATCTCGAAAAGGTCGGAATGCTGCCATATATAAACGCAAAGCCGTCACAGCTCTCAGGCGGTCAGAAGCAGCGTGTTGCGATCGCCCGCGCTCTTGCGATGGAGCCTGAGGTACTGCTCTTCGACGAGCCTACATCAGCGCTCGACCCTGAAATGGTAGGAGAAGTTCTTGACGTAATGAGAAATCTCGCAAAGGAAGGCCTGACTATGATAATAGTTACGCACGAAATGGCTTTCGCGCGCGACGTTTCTACAACAGTAGCATTCATGGACCAGGGTGTTATAGCTGAAATGGATACGCCGGAGGTCATATTCAACGATCCGAAGAATCCGAGAACTAAGGAATTCCTCTCACGCTTTATGAATAAGTAAATATACACAATATCGTGCATAGTGAATAAACGATATTTCGTTTTTTCGGCCGCCTGCGGCCCCACAGCAAGGCAAAATATATTTTTACCGGAGTTGGCAGAAAATAAGACAGAAATGAAGTGAAATATTATGAAGGTAGGAAAGTTAGATAACGGGACGCTCGAGCGTCTTATAATAAATAAGATAAAATGTCGCAGGCCTGAGGTGAAAAAGAGTGCGGCTGTGGGCGAGGACTGCGCCGTTATAGATTTCGGCGAGTATAACTGCGTGCTCTCGACAGACCCGATAACGGGCGCTGTAAACGATATAGGCAGGCTGGCAGTAAACGTTTCGTGCAACGATATAGCTTCTAACGGTGTGGAGCCGCTCGGCATACTGCTTACTGTGCTCCTGCCGCCGTCTGTAACGGAAGAGCAGATGTCGCAGATAATGGCTGACGCAGCTGACGAGGCGGCTAAGTTAAATATAGAGATACTGGGCGGTCATACTGAGATAACGCCTGTAGTTACCGTTCCTGTCATATCGGCGACCGCAGTAGGCCGTCAGGTCGCGGCGGAGGCTGTAGACAGAGATATAGAGCCGGGTGATCTTTTCGTAATGACAAAGGCTGCCGGTATAGAGGGTACAGGCATCATAGTCGCTGATTACGGCGATGAGCTTAGTGATGTCCTTACTGATGAAGAGCGCGCTTTTGCTGTAGGTCTGCTTGAGCAGACGAGCGTTGTAAAAGAGGGCGTTATAGCCGGAAAGCTAGGAGTAGGTCCGATGCACGACATTACAGAAGGCGGCGTCCTCGGTGCTGTATGGGAGCTGTGCAGGAATTCAGGCGTGGGTGCCGACATAGACACTGCGAAGGTCCCGCTGCATGATGTAACTTCAAAGGTCTGCGTGCATTACGGTCTGAACCCGTACAGGCTTATATCGAGCGGCTCTATGATGATGGCTGTGCAGCCTGAAAAGTACGATGCGCTTATGAGCGCGCTTGCAGAAGCAGGCGTAGGCGCTGCCTGCATAGGCAGGGCCGTAGCTGTGGGAGAGGGGATGGATATCGCCGCTCCGACGCCCGATGAGCTTTTTAAGGTGATACACAGGAAATAACCGACGGTACGGATGTCCCGCTGCCTGTTAAGGCGGCGGGATTCAGTTCGTTTTGAAACAGAAATATTTCCTGATAATATATGTTTTTACGTGAATTTTTGTTGAATTTAAAATTTTTTTAACGTTTTTATTTCAAAACATTTCATATTGGTATATCATTACTAGGTACAGTCTGCGGTGAATAAATATTTAATTATATTTTATGTTAAATTTATACCTGACAAATTTGATAAAATTTAAGAATCGATGAATTATGATAACGGCAGGATAATAACATGGTATATTATGTGTTCACCATGATTGTAAAAGACGTATATGTAAAATGATTAATCTAGGAGAAGGAAAGTGGAATCATTAGGTACCAAGCAGCTTGGAATCAATAATCCAGGCGAAGTTTACAGAAATCTCGATCCGGCTCAGCTGACTGAGGCTGCTCTGCGCAGAGAAGAAGGAAAGCTCTGCAAGACAGGCGCGCTTGTCGTAACAACAGGCAAGTACACAGGAAGGAGCCCTGACGACAAGTTTATCGTTGACACACCGGCTATTCATGATGATATCGCGTGGGGCAAGGTAAACCGTCCGATCAGCAGAGAAAAGTTTGATGCTATCAAGAATAAAGCTCTTGCTTATCTTGAAGGAAAAGAAATTTTTGTATTTGACGGTATGGCAGGTGCAGATCCGAAGTACACACGTAAATTCAGAGTGATAAACGAACTTGCATCTCAGAATCTCTTCATTCACCAGCTTCTTATAAGACCAACAGAAGAAGAACTGGAAAATTACGGCGAGCCGGATTATACGATACTCTGCGCGCCGGGCTTTAAGTGCGATCCCGAAGTCGATGGAGTAAATTCAGAAGCAGCTATCATGATCGATTATGAAGCTCATTACATCGTTATCGTAGGTTCAGGTTACGCAGGCGAGATAAAGAAGAGTGTATTTTCCACTATGAATTTTGTGCTTCCTAAGGAAAACGACGTACTTCCTATGCACTGCTCAGCAAATATGGACCCTGAAACAGGAGAATCTGCTGTATTCTTCGGACTTTCAGGTACAGGAAAGACTACTCTTTCAGCTGACCCGCTCAGAAAGCTCATCGGCGACGATGAACACGGCTGGTCTGCAGACGGCATATTCAACTTTGAAGGTGGATGCTATGCGAAGTGCATAAATCTCGATCCTGAGGCTGAGCCTGAGATCCACGGCGCAGTTAAATTCGGCGCTCTCGTTGAGAACGTTGTAATGGATCCTGAAACAAGAGAACTTGATTTCTTTGATGCGAGCCTCACAGAAAACACAAGAGTAGGCTATCCTGTCGACTATATCAGCAATGCAGCAGTTCCGGGCGTAGGCGGCATCCCTAAGGTAGTAATATTCCTTACTGCTGACGCTTTCGGAGTACTTCCTCCGATCTCAAGACTGAGCAGAGAAGCTGCAATGTACCATTTCGTTACAGGCTTTACTTCAAAGCTTGCAGGTACGGAGCGCGGTGTAAAGGAACCTCAGCCTACGTTCTCTACATTATTCGGAGAGCCGTTCATGCCTATGGATCCGAGTGTTTATGCAAATATGCTCGGTGAAAGACTTGATAAGTACAATACTAAGGTATACCTTGTAAATACAGGCTGGTCAGGCGGTTCTTACGGCACAGGCAGCAGAATAAAGCTCAGATATACAAGAGCCATGGTAACAGCAGCTCTTAACGGAGAACTCGAAAAGGCAGAGTACAAGTACAACGAAGCATTCAACCTTGATGTCCCTCAGTCATGCCCGGGCGTTCCTGAAGAGATCATGAACCCTCGTGATACATGGGAAGACAAGGCTGCTTACGATGAAACAGCTCTGAAGCTTGCTAAGATGTTCCATGACAATTTCAGTGCAAAGTATCCTGACATGCCTGAGAACATCGCTAACGCAGGTCCTAATCTCGGAAAGTAAATTTATGGCAGCAGCAGAAAAAACACGTGAAGAATTAGTTGAAGCACTCGAAAGATATTTCGAGGCGTATTACGATGTTAACAAAGCCTCAGAGGACGCAGCTCCTTTGAGGCTTCGCTGCGACCTTCACGTAAATAATCAGAAATATTTTTTATTCAAGAAAAATGTTATGTGGGAGGCAAACTGCCACGAATATGTATACATTTTTTCTGTCCCGAAGCTGACGGATGAGATGTACAGGCTTTGTGAGAAGACCGCTTACGAGGCGGGCATGAAGCTTGTAGATCCCGTACCGGACCACATGTACACGTATATTACGTGCGTCATAGTGGCAGACGAGACAGAGCCTTCGGCGGTAAGGGCGTTAAAAAAGTGCCGCATATACAAAAGTTTTCGCTTTTCGCTGAGAGGCTGGATGGAATTCCATACGGCGGTACTCGACCGTTCGAGCGGACGCGCTTTCACGAACCGCAGCGGTCGAGCTTATGCGAAATTATTTAATAAAATACTTCAAAAATCAAAAAGGTAATATGTAAAACCTAAAAGGAGAGTAAAAATGAACGCAGTAGTAATCTTACTGGTCGGTCTCGCTATCCTTGTTGTTGCGTATCTTACTTACGGTAGATGGCTCGCAAAACAGTGGGGCGTTGACCCTTCACGCCAGACTCCTGCTCATGAGATGGAAGACGGCATGGACTATGTGCCTGCAAAGACACCCGTACTCCTTGGCCACCACTTCTCATCTATTGCCGGAGCAGGCCCTATAAACGGTCCTATACAGGCAGCAGTTTTCGGTTGGGTCCCTGTACTTTTATGGGTACTCATCGGTGGTATTTTCTTCGGCGCTGTACACGACTTCGGTGCGCTGTTCGCGTCTATCAGAAACAAAGGTAAATCTATCGGAGAAGTTATTTCAGCAAGTATGGGAAGCAGAGCAAAGAAGCTGTTCCTCGTATTCGCTTATCTTACTCTGATACTCGTAGTAGCAGCGTTCGCTTCTATCGTAGCAAACACATTCAACGCTACTTATGATGCATCAGGAGCTGTAGACGTACAGGCAAGCACAGCAAACGCTCGTACAGCCATGATATCTATCATGTTTATCCTCATAGCTATCCTCTTCGGCTTCTTCGTTTACAGAAGGAATGCAGGACTGGCTGTGTCAACTATAATCGGTGTTGCCGCTATCATCTTATGCATGGTCATCGGCTTCAACTGGCATCCGCTTTACCTGAGCGGAACTACATGGATGTTCATCATCGGTATCTACATCATGATCGCTTCGGTATGCCCGGTATGGATACTTCTCCAGCCGAGAGACTACCTCAGCTCATTCCTGCTGTACTTCATGATGATCGCTGCCGTTATCGGTATCCTAGGCGCTCATCCTACACTGGACATCCCTCCATTCACTGGATTTGTTGATACTATCGCTCCTACAGGAAAGTCACTCGGAGGCATGTTCCCTGCACTGTTCATCACTATCGCATGCGGTGCTATCTCAGGCTTCCATTCACTCGTAGGTTCAGGTACTACAGCTAAGCAGCTCGACAGAGAGCAGGACGCTCAGCCTATCGCTTACGGCGGTATGCTTATCGAGTGCGCGCTCGCTATCATTTCACTCTGCGCTGTAGGCTACATCTGGAATGATTATCAGTCAGGTACTACAGTAGTTCCTACTGCAGTATTTGCAACAGGTATCTCACAGATGATAGACAAGATCCCGTTCCTCACAGGAACTCAGGAGATAACTTACTCAATGCTTATCCTTGCGGTATCAGCATTCTGCCTTACTTCGCTCGATACAGCTACTCGTCTTTCAAGATACATGTTCCAGGAATTCTGGCTTGACGGAAAGACTTATCAGGAAGCTGACGGCGCTGCAAAGGTGCTTGCTAATCCGTTAGTTGCGACTATAATCTCTGTAGTTCTCGGTATCGGCCTCGGCATGACAGGCTATGCTAACATCTGGGCGCTCTTCGGAGCTGCAAACCAGCTGCTCGCAGCACTCGGCCTCATGGCTGTAGCTTCATGGCTCGGCTCTATCGGCAGAAACAACAAGATGTTCTACATCCCAATGATCTTCATGCTCGTAGTAACGCTCACATCACTCTGCTTTACTATAAAGTCAAATCTCGTTGGCGCTATGGCAGGCGGAGAAGGCGTTGCATGGATGTGGATCCGTGCCGTTATCGCTGTCCTCCTCGTAGTTCTCGCTGTTATCCTCGCTGTTGACAGCATCAAGACTATCATGAAGGAAGCAAAGGAAAACGCTGCGGCTTAATAAAAAGTCGCTTAAAACGCGTTACAGGCCGTCTCACGACGGCGTATATGCATAAATAATTAGTAATAAGAAATATTTTAAAAGAATTGAATCGTCTGAGACGCGCGTCACCGCGCCCACAGCACGTAAAAGAAAAAACAGCAGAAAAGCGAAATAGTTTTATCAGAGCTGCCGCAGTCACCAAAAGACTGCGGCAGCTTTTTTCATGTCATAAAAAAAGAGCCGCCCCGATGACGGGGCAGCCCTTGATATTCATTCGTTCCGTATATTTCGCAGGCAACAAGAGAGACGTCCCGTGTTTTAATGCTTACTGAGCAGAGCTCTGTGAATCGCCTGCAGGCTCAGCGTCTACCTTGCCGCCTTCAACTACGAGAGCTTCAGGGTCGGCAGCGTCGCCGTATACAGGAGCGAGAGTTTCTGCATAATCCTTGTGGAAGAAGTTTTCACCTGCGAGTGATTCGATCTCGCCGTTTATCCATTCGAGGAGCGAAGTGTTGCCCTTTGCTACTGCAGGAGCGATAGTGTCGATCTGGCCGAGTGATTCAACGCCTACAGTGTAGCCAGGGTTGCTTATAGCCCATGCGAGTACTTCTGTGTTGTCTGTAGAGAGCGCGTCGCCTCTGCCGTCGAGAAGAGCGTTGTATGCATCAGCGTACTGGTCGTACTTAACGAGCTCGATGTCAGGATAGTTCTCAGCGAAATATGTTTCAGCAGTAGTACCCTTGCATACGATGAGCTTCTTGCCGTTGAGCTGTTCAGGGTCTGTGATCTCAGCGCTTTCAGGTGAAACGATACCAAGAGCTACCTTCATGTAAGGCAAGCAGAAGTCTACCTTCTGAGCTCTTTCTTCTGTAACTGTGAAGTTAGCGAGGACTACATCGACCTTGCCTGTTTCAACGAATTCAACTCTGCTTGCAGGATCTGTAGAAACGTATTCGACTTTAACGCCGAGGTCCTGAGCCATTCTTTCAGCAAAATAAACGTCGTAGCCGGCATAATTACCGTTTTCGTCAACGTAGCCGAACGGAGCCTTGTCGCTGAATACTCCGACTCTGATAGTGCCGTCAGCCTTGATCTCGTCTACTGTACGTCCTGCAACGCTTGCAGTGCCTGAGTTGTCAGCGCCTGCAGCGCTTCCTGCATTGCCGCTGTTTGAACCGCATCCTGTTAATGCTGCTCCGACCATGAGAACAGACATAGCAAGAGCTAAAATGTTTCTCTTTTTCATGTTGTTTTTCCCTCCATGATGTCAGCCCGCTAAGGCTGAAAATAATGAATTTGATATTTATTATAAAAAAGCCGCTCGCGTACCGTGAAAATGATATGTATCATATTCTGCTGTAAGCGGCGGCATTTATATAATCTTAAGTTATTATTCGGCGTCCTGTTCCTGAAGATGGACAGTGTGCTTGTCGAACGAGAACGTGCTGAGGAACTGTTTAGCGCGCTCTGATGACGGGTTCGTGAAGAACGTCTCAGGGTCAGTTTCTTCTACGACCTTGCCGCCGTCGAGGAACATTATGCGGTCTGCGATAGCTCTGGCAAACTGCATCTCGTGTGTTACGATCACCATTGTAAGACCCTGTTCAGCGAGCTCGAGCATAACGTCGAGTACTTCGCGGACCATTTCCGGGTCGAGAGCTGCAGTGACCTCGTCGAAGAGCATTACCTCAGGGTGCATGCACAGCGCGCGGACTATTGCTACACGCTGCTTCTGACCACCTGAGAGCTGGCGAGGGAACTGATCCTTCTTTTCCCAGAGCCCTACGCGCTTCAGGAGCTTTTCAGCTTCTGCCTCAGCTTCTGCCTTTGAACGCTTCTGGACTTTTATCGGGGCGAGCGTTATGTTGTCGAGTATCGTCTTGTGCGGGAAGAGATCGTAGCTCTGAAATACCATGCCGATCTTCTGACGCATGCGCGTCATGTTCTTTCCTGTAGACGTTATCGCTTCGCCGTCGAGCAGTATCTCACCGCCGTTTATCTGCTCAAGTCCGTTGAGACAGCGGAGCAGAGTACTCTTTCCGCAGCCGGAAGGACCGAGGACTACGACTACCTCGCCGCGCTTTACCGAAAGGTCTATGCCGTTCAGAACGACATCATCACCGAATTTTTTTATAATGCCTGTTGCTTTTAACTGTATATTATCATCCATTAGAACGTTTTTACCTCCATTTTTCTTCAAGCTTCTTTGCGAGCATCGATATAGGCCAGCATATGAAGAAGTACATGAAGAATACTACTGCGTATATCCAGAGAGCCGCTGTCGGATAATCAAAACGGTTAGCGTCGATTATCTGCTGACCGACCTTCAGGACCTCGACTATGCCGATGAGCGCTATAAGGCTCGTCGTCTTTATCATACGCGTCGTCAGGTTTATCGCGAGAGGCAGGAGCCTTCTGAGCGTCTGAGGCACGATGATAAGAACAAATGTCTGAAGCTTTGTCATGCCGAGCGCCGTGGCGCTGTCGTACTGGTGCTTAGGTATGCTGATGAGCGCTCCGCGCACGAGGTCGCCCATTTCTGCGGTGCCCCAGAGCGTGAATACTATAATGGCGCTCAGCTCTGCTGAGAGATTGAGGCCGAAAGCTCTTGTTACACCGAAGTACATGAGGAAGAGCAGTACTAAAGGTGGCATGATACGTATAAAATCAAGGTACACGCGGCTGATGACCTTTGCAACTGGGTTCCTGAGCGTCATAAACATGCCGAACAGCAGACCGAGCACTATGGAGAGCGCTACTGATATGATGCTGATGCGGACCGTTACCCAGAGCCCGGCGAGGAGCCGCAGGAAATTCGTTCCTTTGAATAATATGCTAATTCCCAAAGCCTGCATAGCGCATCCTCCTTTCGAGCAGTGTCGCGATTATGGATATCGGCAGCAGTATCAGCAGGTAAGCGACTACGAGCATGAGCAGCGCTTCGCCTGTATTGTAATAAAGTCCGATAAGATCCTTTGCGACGTACATCAGGTCAACTACAGCTATGGCGCTGACTACTGATGTTTCCTTAATCAAGAAGATGATGTTCGCACACAGGGCAGGCACAGACGTTGCCAGAGCCTGCGGGAAAACTATGTAGCGCATAGTCTGCGCTCTGTTGAATCCGAGGTTTGCTGCGGATTCGAGCTGAGGTCTTTCAACAGCGTCAAGACCGCTGCGGAATGCCTCAGACATGTAGCTGCCTCCGAGGAAGATAAGGCCGATGATGGCGCACATCTCGCCTGAAAGGCTGATCCCGATCTTCGGCAGACCGTAATAGATGAAGTAGAGCTGAACGAGCAGAGGAGTATTTCTGCTGAGCTCGATGTAAACACCAACGATCCTCCGGATGACCGGTATTTTAAAATACTGAACCATACTGCAGAAAGCGCCGAGTATGAGCGAGAATATGATGCCAAAGAAAGCTATCCTCAGCGTCAGTCCCGCAGCGCTCACGTACATATGGGCGTATTCTGAGATAAATCCCATATCAAACAAGTAAAATCCCTCCAGTTATATTATGATAATTCCGTTCTGCGGGATAATATCATATAACCTACAGAGTTTATAGGTATATTACCACCACAGCCGTTTGCGTGTCAATAAAAAATGCAGCGATAGTTGTCAGACATTCATTTATGCACAACTTCTATTATACAAATTTTCATAAGAGGCTACAATAGAATAATGTAAAGTTTTTAGAAAGGGTGTATGTGTGCGCCGGGCGCACGGGAAAGCGGATATTATTGCATTAATGCTGCATTCATATATAAAACGACCCGTCATGAGGGTAAGTCAGGACGGGTCTTGTGAAAAGGAGAGATTTACTTAATATTAAAATATTTCAGGCAGAAATCACGGACGTCTGCGGCTGCAGGCGTGAGCTCTGAATCCTTTTTCCAGTGAAGGTATACCGGACGAAACTGCTTCGGTGAGTCGATCGGCACGAGCTTTATGAGGTCAGGATCGACCGGAAGCTCAGGGATTATGCCGATGCCTGAACCGAGAGCTATGGCAGATATCTGAAGCGACCAGTCAGAATAAAATTCTATCATGTTCGGCTTGAGTCCGTAGTCTGCAAACATTGATTCTATCCAGCGGCTTATGTTCCATCCGCGGTAATATCCGATAAAGTTTTCATCCTTAAGGTCGGTGATCTTGACCTTTTTAGCGTTTGCGAGAGGATGGTCTGCAGGAAATGCTGCAACAAGCCTCTGCTTTGTTATTTCTACTGATTCCAGACCGTCATATTCAGGTGTACATGAAAATGCAAGATCTATTTTGTTTGTCAGAACATCGTTTTCAAACATATTCTGTGAATTATTTATCTGGAATCTTACAGTTATCTCGCTGTTTTTGTTTTCGCTATAGAATTTCTTGAAGATCACGGGAACGAGAGATATACCGTTTATGTATGAAAATGCTACATTAACTATTCCTCCGTACGGATTTCGCATCGCTTCTATTTCTTTTTTTGCGATGGAAATGTCTGAAAGTATGTTTTGAGTGTGCTCAAGAAAGGCTTCGCCGTATTTTGAGAGCGTGACCTTTTTACCGCTTTTTCTTATAAACAGCGGAACGTCAAGCTCGTCTTCAAGAGACTGAATGGCGTGGCTC
The DNA here is from genome assembly GCA_963632005.1 of Succinivibrio sp. Classification (GTDB taxonomy): domain Bacteria; phylum Bacillota; class Clostridia; order Peptostreptococcales; family Anaerovoracaceae; genus CAKQOE01. The sequence continues at coordinate 641 of CAVGTL010000029.1, read as the reverse complement.
AGACTTGACTGTGATACATAAAGGTTGTCTGCTGCTTTTGTAAAATGAAGTGTATCTGCTACTTCCTGAAAGTATATAAGCTGCTGGATCTTCAATTTCAGTACCTCCTGCAAGTATATATGAAATGTAAAGCGTATATCGGCTTTTGTTTGTAAGAGACCGATATATATCGTGTTTTACATAAAGTATATCATATATAATGCAATGGCTGTAGCAAAAGCTGCTATCAGATTTATTATGCCGCCGACCGAAATGTAGTCTTTAAATCTGTATCCGAGCGGGGATATCATCGTCATCGGCGCTACGCATATCGGTGTGGCAACTGAAAGGTTAGTGCCTATGCCTACAGCGAGTACATAAGGCATTGCGTCCATGCCGAGCGTGGCTGCAAATGAAAGAGCTATAGGCAGCATGATAGTCACTGTAGCGTTGTTTGACATGATATTTGACAGGAGGGTGCTTATTATCAGCAGTAGCACGCACATGCCATAAGCAGAATCAGAAAATATGCTGCAGTGGCTGAGTATAGTATCTGTTATAAGCGTTCCGGCTCCGCTGACCTCTACGCCCTTTGCGAAGCCTATGGAAGCGCCGACTATACATATGGTAGGCCAGCTCACGCTGTTGAAGGCTTCCTTTTC
>CAVGTL010000028.1:0-20899 GCA_963632005.1 Succinivibrio sp. | reverse complement strand
GCCATGTGCCTGTCCTAAAGTGTACTTTTTGGACCATGTACCAATTGTAATATCTGCGTATAATAAGTATTGTAAGGAGAGGACATGAGAAGTTAAGAAACTTATGTCCGAAAAAATCTCATTACGCGTATTCACTCACTCTTAACATATAACTCGACGGAATATTTTTCCTATCCCGTCCCCTGAAAACAGCCGCGGCCATCGGCTGTTTTTATTTTTTGTTAAAACTCGCAGAACTTTTTCATTATTAGTTTCAGAAAGCCGCATTTTCATAGTATAATATAAAATTATATATCACGATAATACTTGTATTTACAAAAAGACGCCATATACTGTCGGATTCGCAGGCAACAGGAGGCGTCCTGTACTTAAAAGGTATATATTATCGATAATTTCAGGAGGATAACAGAAATGTCAAATGAATCAAAGTTCAAGGTAACTCTCGGCCAGTATAAAGGTCTGAAGGCAGTAAGACCATCATCAGCAGTAACTGACGAAGAACTTGAAAAGCTTTACGACCAGCAGGCGAGAGTCTTCGCTCAGAGAATAGAAGTAAAGGACAGACCAGTGAAGAACGGCGACGTTGCAAACATCGACTTTACAGGCTATGCTGACGGAGAAAAATTCGAAGGAGGAAGCGGAAACAACTATCCGCTGGAAATAGGTTCAGGAACATTCATCCCTGGCTTTGAGGAACAGCTTGTCGGCGGTTCTGTCGGCGACGAGATAGACGTTAATGTTACATTCCCTGAAGATTACGGCGCTCCTGCGCTCGCAGGCAAGGACGCACTGTTCAAGGTAAAGATCAACAAGATCGAAGAAGTTCATGTTCCTGTCCTCGATGACAACGTAAGAAAGGACCTCAGAGAAAAGCTCGAGGAGCAGAAAGCAACTCAGAATGAGATACAGCTCGAGCAGGCTCTCATAAATGCAGTAGTAGCCGACTCAGAAGTAGAAGTTCCGGAAGACGAGATAATAGCAGAAACAGCAAGCCTCGTAAACGAATGGAAGATGGCTATGAGACAGCGCGGCATCGACCCTGACCAGTATTTCAGCGCAACAGGCCTCACAGAAGCGCAGCTCAGCAAGCAGCTCGAGCCAAAGGCTGAAAACGGCATAAAGGCAAGACTCGTTCTCGAAGCGATTGCCCGCACAGAAGACCTTCAGGTAACTCAGGCAGATATAGAGGAGCGCGTACAGCTCATGGCAGACCAGTTCAGAACTACACCTGAAGACATAAAAGAAAAACTCGGCGATGATCACGTTGACGCTCTCACATCAGACCTCCGCATGGTAAAGGCTGTAGCATTCATCAAGGAATGCGCTGACATAACAGAGCAGGACAACAGCAAATTGAACTAATCAATAAAGCAAACAAAGTTATGAAAGGAGCTGAATAAGGTGTCAGAAGACAAAAAAACATTTTATATAACAACACCTATATATTACCCAAGCGCTGACCTTCACATAGGCCACACTTACTGCACAGTAATGGCAGATGCAATGGCAAGATTCAAGCGCGCAACAGGCTATGATGTTCATTTCCTCACAGGAACAGACGAACACGGTCAGAAGATACAGAAGATCGCAGACCAGAACGGCGTTACTCCGCAGGAATACGTAGATGAGGTAGTAGGAAGAATAAAGAAATTATGGGATACAATGGAGATTTCATATGATGACTTTATCCGTACAACAGAGCCTAGACACGTAAAACGCGTACAGGATATATTCATGAAGATGCACGCAAAAGGCGACATCTACAAGAGCGAATATGAAGGGCTCTACTGCACTCCATGCGAATCATTCTGGACAGAAGTACAGGCAGTAGACGGCAAGTGCCCTGACTGCGGCCGCCCTGTAGAAAAGGCAAAAGAAGAAGCTTACTTCTTCAAAATGTCAAAATATCAGGACCGCATACTCGACCTGCTCGAAAACAACCCGGATTTCCTCCAGCCTGAAGCACGCCGCAACGAAATGATAAACTTCGTAAAGCAGGGCCTCGAAGACTTGTGCATATCACGTTCTTCATTTGACTGGGGCATAAAAGTTCCTATCGACGAAAAGCACGTAATATACGTATGGCTCGACGCGCTCACAAACTATATCACAGCGCTCGGCTATCCTGACAATACAGAAATGTTCGACAAGTACTGGCCTGGCATAAATCTCGTAGGCAAGGAGATAGTAAGATTCCATTCTATAATATGGCCTGCTATCCTCATGTCACTCGAGCTTCCGCTGCCGCAGCACGTTCTCGGTCACGGTTGGATACTGCTTGAAGGCGGCAAGATGTCAAAGTCAAGAGGAAACGTAGTAGACCCTGTAAAGCTGATCGAAAGATACGGCATAGACGCGCTCAAGTACTTCCTGCTCAGAGAGTACGCGTTCGGTCAGGATGGACTTTACACAAATGAAGTAATGCTCAACAGACTGAACTTCGATCTTGCTAACGACCTCGGAAACCTCGTAAGCAGAACGGTAGCGATGATAGAAAAGTACAACGGCGGTACTGTTCCTGCGTCTCACGGCAACGAAGGTCCTGACGCTGACCTTATAGAAATGGGTACAACTACAGCAGGCCGCGTTGAAGAGTACATGGACAAGTTTGCGTTCAACCTCGCACTGGAAGAAATATGGAAGTTCATCAGACGTACAAACAAGTACATCGATGAAACTGCTCCGTGGGTGCTCGCAAAGGATGAGGCATCAAAAGACCGTCTCGATACAGTAATGCACCACCTCGCTGAATCTATAAAGATAATCTCAATACTGATAAATCCGTTCCTGCATAATACATCAGAAAAGATCTGCGAGCAGATCGGAACAGGCATCGATGAATTCGGATGGACTGATACAGAGAGATTTGATCAGATGGCAGGAAAGAACGTTCACAAGGGCGACCCTATATTCCCGCGTCTCGATATAGAAAAGGAAATAGCTGAGCTTGAAGCCATGACTGCAGAGCAGATGGCAAAGGCTAAGGCTAAGGCTGCAAAGGACGCAGGTAAGGAAGCGCCTGCTGCAGAGACTGAAAAGCCTGCGCATAAGGAGCCTATAACTATCGATGATTTTGACAAGGTAGAGCTCAGAGTAGGCGAGATAATCGAATGCAAGAAGCATCCTAAGGCTGACAAGCTGCTCGTATCTCAGGTAAAGCTTGGAGACGAAGTACGCCAGATCGTTTCAGGCGTTGCCGCTCATTATACTCCTGAGGATATGATAGGAAAGCACGTTGTAGTCGTAGCTAACCTTAAGCCTGCAAAGCTGCGTGGTGAAAAGTCAGAGGGCATGATCCTCTTTGCTGACAACGGCGATAAGCTTGAGTTTGTGACTACTGATGCTCCGGCGGGCGAAGCTGTAAGGTAATACAGGAGATCGACCGGAAAAGACGACAGTTGATAAAAGTAAATTGATAAAGTCAATAATGTAAAAAGCCTGACGGCTGCCGCGCAGCGGCAGCCGTCTTCTTGTATCACAATATATATAAATATATAAAAGGAGGAGCTAACTATGCTGTTTGATTCTCATGCACATATGGACGTAGAAGAATTCGCAGAGGACCGCGACGAGCTTCTGGAACGTATTCATGCAGACAAGATATCTTATGTAGTAAACCCGGGCGTAGACCTGGAAACATCAACGGGCGCCATTGAACTGGCACAGAAATACGACTGGATATACGCCGCTGTGGGATACTATCCGCAGGAAACATGCTTTATGGACGAGCAGATGCTCGCAGTTATAGAAGAATTGGCTAAAAAGCCGAAAGTAGTAGCGATAGGCGAGATAGGCCTTGACTACTACTGGGACCGCACGCCTCACGATGTCCAGCAGCGCTGGTTCAGAGAGCAGATACGTCTCGCAATAAAGCTTGGCAAGCCGATCATCATACATGATCGCGAAGCGCACGGCGATGTAGTTGATATATTGAAGGATGAAAAGGCATTTGATAATATAAAAGTCCTTTTTCACTGCTATTCAGGCAGCGCGGAGATGGCGCGTCAGCTCCTTAAAGAAGAAAACTGCTTCTTCTCTATAGCGGGTCCTGTCACATACGGCAAAAATAGAAAAGCAAAAGCTGTCATAGAGACGATACCGTTGGACCGTATGTGCGTAGAGACAGATTCGCCTTATCTGACACCGGAGCCATTCAGAGGAAAAAGAAACGATCCTTCACTTGTTGAATATACAGCCCGCAAGATCGCTGAACTTAAGGGCGTGACATTCGAGGAAGTTGCAGCGGCGACTATGGATACTGCAAAAAGGATATTCGGCATAAAATAAACCGAACTACAGTATTTCAAGCCCTACGACAGTCATATCGTCTCGTTCCTCCTGACCATAGCGGAGCGTTGCGCCCCAGATAATCCTTTCGGCGACGAGTCGCGGCTTGTCGTCGGGATACTCGAGTATGAGGTCGCGCGCCCAGTAAAGCTCGTCATCGGGAGGTATGGCCTCACTCACGCCGTCCGTCATGAAAAAATATCGATCACCATGTTCTATCTCAAATGTTATGTGTCTGCAGGTAGGACGTTCCAGTATGCCGAGCGGGGTACACGGAAGCTTTATAATGCCGGTCATGCCGCGCCGCTCTACTATGGTGGGCGCAGCGCCCGATTTGTATATACGACATGTACCATTGTTAAGGTCAAGTATTGCAAGGTCGAGTGTAGAAAAATTTTCATCACTGCTGCGCAGGCGCAGCGCCTTGTTAAGCGTATTTATGATAGAATCATAGTCTATGCCTACCTTGAGAAGCTGATAAAGGCTGTCGAGCAGAAAACTGCTGCATTCAGAGGCTTCACGGCCTGTACCCATTCCATCAGCAATTGCTACTGCAAATCTGGAATCCGGAAGCCTGCGGCACATGTAATTGTCGCCCGATATGCCTATGTTTTTAGGGAGACCGGATGCGCCGGTCAAGACGCCGTAGACGGGCGGCTTTTCTGTTAAAATATTTTTTCTAAAGAACATTCAGGCCTCCTTCGCAGGTAAATTCTTTTCATATGCTCTATGATATCTTTAAAATATTCATTATAAGTGCGTTTTCTGTTGACATTTGCCGACATTATAAAGCATAATGCGTCTGTCGGCGTCATTTTGCGTCATGATATGCCTCCGTATGAAGATACGGATAAATGGCAAAACTGGAAGTTTGTAAGGGAATATATATCTATGAAACAGAATATTCTGGAAAAAATAAAATTTACTGTAAAAAAATATAATATGATAGAGCCTGGTGATGGCGTTGTGGTCGGACTTTCGGGAGGCCCTGATTCTGTCTGCCTTTTTCATTCGCTGTGTTCGCTGCGTGATGAACTTAAGATAGGCGATATAACGGCTGTCCATATAAATCACGGACTGCGAGGTGCGGAAAGCGATGGCGATGAGGAGTCGGCGCGCCGACTGGCGGAGTCGATGGGCGCAGAGTTTATATCGTTTAGATACGATGTAAATAGGATAGCGGCTGAAAACGGCGAAGGAACTGAGGAAGCAGGTCGCCGCCTGCGCTACGGTGCTTTTGAAAAAGTTCGGCTGCAGAAGGGCGCAGCGAGGATAGCCGTCGCTCACAACAGGAACGATCAGGCGGAGACACTGCTGATGCGCATAATGCGCGGGACGGGTCTGAAAGGACTTGCGGGTATCGATTTTATCAGGGCTGACAGGATCGTGATAAGGCCGGTGCTCGATCTGTCGCGCGATGAGATAGAGCGTTACTGCGAGGAGAACGGACTTCATCCGCGCATAGACAGCACCAATAAAGAAGCGATATATACGAGAAACAAGATAAGGCTTGAGCTGCTTCCTATGATGAAGGAAAAATTCAATCCTAATGTCGTAGATGCGCTTGTAAGGCTCAGCGCGCAGGCTCGTGAGGATGAGGATTTTATTATGTCGGCGGCATTGGAATTTGTCGACAGTACGGCGCAGAAACGTAAATCGCTTATAGACGATGCAATGAATGCGGAGGGTACGAATGCAGGAATGCCGGACGCTGGGCGCGCCCGCGCGCAGGCGAGATGGAACGGTAAAGAGTCCAGCCTGCGGCTGGACGGCTTTGCAGAGCTTCACAGGGCAGTGGCGAAGCGCGTTATCATGCTCTGCGCTTCGCGCGCCGGTATGGAGCAGAATATGAGCGCCGTTAATCTTGAGTCGGCGCTGCAGCTTGCGGAGAACGGCGCCGAGGGCAAGGAAACTGATCTGGCTGACGGGTTTTATGCGCGCGTTTCTTATGGGAAGCTTTGGGTGCTCAGGCGCGCGGAGCGGGCCGTTTGCGCCGGGCGCAATTGCGCGGAAGCGGCAGCGCCATGTGTTGATGATGGGGGCGCTGCGGCTGTAGCGCTCCCCGTCCCACAGCTGGAAAAGACGGGCAGCGCCTCGATCGTATTCCGCGGGCGCGAGATAAAGATGCATGTCGCGCCCGCCCCCGCGGCCGCATCAGACCTTGCAGCATACACAAAAGGCGGCCGCGGCAAAACGACGCCCGGAGGCGTCGCAGACAAGCCCCAGCGGAGCGTATTACTGCATTTCGACTTTGACCGCATAAAGGAAAAAGAACACATAGTAATAAGGAACAGGATGCCGGGCGACAAAATAAGCCCTATAGGAATGAAGGGCTCAAAGAAGCTCCAGGACTACTTTGTAGACCGCAGGATACCGAAGCACCTGCGTGATGACATCCTGCTCATAGTATCAGGCGGAAGGGTGATAGCAGCAGGTCGTGAGGTGTCATCAGAATGCCCCGTAAATGCCGAAACTAAGCTGATTCTTTCTATTGAATATTGAAAACTGCTGTGTTAGAATACAATGATACTGAGTATTTACGACCTGGTATAAAGATCCATTTCAAAGGAGGTCTGAATTGAAGAGCAAATGGTACAGGACTCTGTTAGTTTATGCGTTGATATTCCTTGTCGTTATCGGCATGGCATACATGTACACGCAGACGCAGGCGGAGCCGGAAGTTAAAGAAGTAGAATTTTCAGAATTCGTCACTGAGCTCCAGAAGGGCGACGTAACGGAGCTGACACTGATAGATACAAGTATGGACGGAACACTTAAGGATGGCTCAAAGATCCATGCTTATGCACCGTCAAGCATACAGCTCATGTCGGTGAACAGTGAATACATCATGCCGCAGGTGGATGCCGGCACTCTCGTTGTAACGAGTGAGAAGCCGAAGGTAACACCGTGGTACATTACCATGCTCCCTTATCTGATAACTATAGTTATCTTTGTGGGAATATGGGTATTTTTCATGAATTCCGCACAGGGCGGCGGTAAAGCCATGTCATTTGGCCGCAGCAAGGCTAAGCTTTACAAGGATGACGGCAAGAAGGTCACATTTGATGATGTTGCCGGACTTAAGGAAGAAAAGGAAGAGCTTCAGGAAATAGTTGACTTCCTCAAGAAGCCAAAGAAATACACAGAACTCGGAGCACGTATACCTAAGGGCGTTCTGCTCGTAGGTCCTCCGGGAACAGGTAAGACTTACGTTACAAAGGCTGTTTCAGGCGAAGCAGGCGTTCCGTTCTACAGCATTTCAGGTTCTGATTTCGTTGAAATGTTTGTCGGCGTCGGTGCTTCAAGAGTAAGAGACTTATTTGATCAGGCAAAGAAGAATGCGCCGAGCATCATATTCATAGATGAAATAGATGCTGTCGGCAGACGCAGAGGCGCAGGTCTCGGCGGCGGTCATGACGAACGCGAGCAGACACTTAACCAGATGCTCGTAGAGATGGACGGTTTCGGCCTTAATGAAGGCGTTATTGTGTTCGCTGCAACTAACCGTCCTGACGTTCTCGACCCTGCACTGCTCAGACCGGGCAGATTCGACCGTCAGATAGTTATCGGACTTCCTGACGTTGCAGGCAGAGAAGAGATATTCCGCGTTCATTCAAAGAACAAGCCGCTCGACCCTTCTGTCAAGCCTGATGTTCTTGCGCGCATGACACCGGGGTTCTCACCGGCTGACATAGAAAATGTACTGAATGAAGCGGCGCTCCTCACTGCGAGACGCGAGGGCAAGGCTATAACTATGGAAGAGGTAGAGGAAGCTATAACTAAGGTAATGGCAGGTCCTGCAAAGAAGAGCCGTACTGTTACCGAGGCCGAAAGAAAGCTCACTGCTTATCACGAGGCCGGTCACGCTGTCCTTATCAGAAACCTTCCGAATTCCGACCCTGTTCATCAGGTAACTATAGTACCTAGAGGCATGGCAGGCGGTATGACGATGTTCCTGCCTACAGAGGACAGATCGTTCGAATCTAAAAAGAGAATGGAAAGCTCGCTTATACATTTACTTGGCGGACGTGTCGCTGAAGCACTCGTTCTCGACGATATAAGCACAGGCGCTAGCAACGATATAGAGAGAGCAACTTCTATCGCGCGCAGCATGGTTGCGAAGTACGGTATGAGCGAACGCATCGGTACTGTAAATTACAGCGATTCCGATGAAGTATTCCTCGGCAAGGACTTCACATCGCGCAGGAACTTCTCTGAAGCGACTGCAGCTGTAATAGACGAGGAAGTAAAGAAGCTCATAGACACTGCTTATGCAAAGGCTGAAGAGCTCCTTAAAGCCAACATGGATAAGCTCACTCTTATAGCAGAGACGCTTCTCGATATAGAAACGCTGAACGCTGAACAGTTCGAACAGCTCTATACAGGCGAAAAAACTCGTGAAGAGATAGTAAGCGAGGCGAGAGCTGCAGCAAGTGAAAAGGCTGACAGAATAGCCCGCCAGCGTGAGATAGCTGAAAAGGAAGAAGCTGAACAGCGCAGAAAGCAGGAAGCAGAGGCAAAGCATCAGGATGAGCTTTTAAAGCGTCTTGAGCATCTTAAGCCTGAAGATATAGTGTTTGAACACAGAAACGGTACAAACAACACAAATGCTGCCGAAAAGCCGGAAGACGGACAGAAAACGGACAGCGATAAAAACGGTAATAATAAATAACAAATACAATATTAAACTACCTTAGCGTGTCCAACTGAAGTACGCAGGGTAAGGAGGAAAAATATGTTACTGGCATTTGATGTAGGAAATACAAACATCGTACTGGGAGTATTCAAGGGAAAAAAGCTTATTCAGAACTGGAGGATGGAGACTGACAAGGACAAGAGCGCCGACGAGTACGGAATGCTTATCAATCAGCTCTTCAAGTATCACAACCTTGATACTGCAGACGTTAAGGATGTAATAATATCTACGGTAGTTCCGTCGATATCCTACACACTACAGCATCTTTCGATCAAATATTTCAATATCCGCGCCATAGAAGTAGGCCCGGGTATAAAAACAGGCATGGTCATAAAATATGACAACCCGAAACAGGTAGGAGCAGACAGGATAGTAAACGCTGTAGCTGCGTACCACAAGTACGGCGGTCCGCTTATTGTTATAGATTTCGGAACGGCTACCACATTCTGCTGCATAACAGAAAAGTGCGAATACATCGGAGGCACTATCGCTCCGGGTATAAAGATATCGTCTGACGCGCTTTTTGAAAAGACAGCCAAGCTGCCGAGAGTAGAACTCATAGAGCCGGGTCATGTGATCTGTCGAAACACTATCGAAAGCATGCAGTCAGGTCTCGTATACGGTCATATGGGCGTAGCTGATTATATAATCAGAAAGATGAAGGAAGAATATCATACTATGACAGGCGGCGATCCAAACTCTGTAACTGTAGTAGCTACAGGCGGTCTCGCTACTATGATCTCACATGGTGTCGATTCTATAGACCATGTTGACAGACTTCTGACTCTCGAAGGCCTTCAGCTCATATACGAGAAGAACAAGAATAATTTCGGAAACAGAAACAATTCAAGCCGCGAAAATATAGAGATGCGTGCAGAAAATGATTAATATTCCAAATAATGTTACGATAGGCGGTATCACTTTTGATGACCCGTATTTCCTTGCGCCCCTGGCAGGCATAACAGATGCGCCGTTCAGACGCATATGCAGAAGCTTCGGCGCGGGCGCCGTTTATTCGGAAATGATAAGCGCAAAAGGACTTTATTATAACGATAAGGTCACTGAAAAGCTGCTTACGATATACGATGACGAACTGCCTGTAGTATATCAGATATTCGGCTCCGATCCGGGCGCTATGGCTTATGCCGCAGACGCTCTTTCGGAAAGAAAGAACTGCATGATAGACATAAACATGGGCTGCCCCGTGCCAAAGGTAGTTAAAGGCGGCGACGGCTCCGCTCTGCTGAAAACGCCGGAGCAGATATCAAAAGTAGTCGAAGCGGTAGTACTCAAGGCAAAGAAACCTGTCACTGTAAAGATAAGAACAGGATGGGATGATGATTCGATAAATGCCGTAGAGAACGCCAGACGCATAGAAGCAGCAGGCGCTTCTGCGATATGCGTCCATGGACGCACGAGAGCGCAGATGTACAGCGGCACGGCGGACAGGAGCATCATACGCGCCGTAAAGGAAGCAGTGAGCATTCCCGTAATAGGAAACGGCGATATATTCGACTGCGAAAGCTGTCGTTCCATGTTTGAGGAAACAGGCTGCGATGCAGTAATGATAGCGCGCGGCGCACTCGGAAATCCATGGATATTTAAATCTTTAAATGAAGGTGCAGACTATATCCCGACTACCTCAGAAAAGCTCGCTGTCGTCAGAAAGCATTTCGGACTTATGCTCGAGGAAAAAGGCGAATATATAGCGGTAAGGCTTATGAGAAAGCACATAGGCTGGTATATAAAGGGAATGCACGGAGCAACATCGCTCAGAAGGTCAATAAACGAGCTTGAAAGCGCCGATGAGATATATAAAGCGATAGACGGGCTCGAACAGTTATAGATAGATGGAAAGGAAACAGGTATAGAAATGGCTAAGGATGAAATGATAGTTACCCAGGAAGGGTATGACAAATTAGTTGCTGAACATGAAGAACTTACAGCAGTCAGAAGACTGGAGGTCGCTGAACGTCTGAAGGAAGCTATCTCTTACGGAGACCTTTCAGAAAACGCTGAATACGATGCAGCAAAGAACGAGCAGGCTGAACTCGAAGAGCGTATCATGAAGCTCGAAACGATGATCAGAAATGCAAGGATCCTTGATGAATCAGAGATCACTTCTGACAGAGTAAACCTCGGTCACACGGTTAAGGTAATGTATATGGAATCAGGCGATGTTGAGACATACAAGATCGCAGGCTCAAACGAAGCAGATCCACTCGCAGGAATAATCTCAAACGAATCAGCAATAGGCAGAGGCCTTATCGGCGTAGGCATCGATGAAGAAGTTCAGATAGAGATACCTGACGGAGTAGTTACACTTAAGGTACTTGAGATAACAAGAGAATAATTTAAGGGCGGCCGAGAGGCCGCTTCAGTTTTGAATGGGAACATTCAGACAGAATTTGAATAAAATTAAAAAATTTACATATTATAAATAAATTTTACAGACAGGAGAGTAAATAAATGGCTGAAGAACAGAATTTAAACCAGCTCCTGCAGATAAGACGCGAGAAGCTCGCTGCGCTGCAGGAAGCAGGAAAGGATCCGTTCCAGATAACAAAGTTCGCTGTAACTCACCACAGCACAGATATCAAGGATAATTTTGAAGAGCTCGAAGAAAAGCATGTAGCTATAGCAGGCCGCATGATGTCAAAGAGAGTAATGGGAAAGGCTTCATTCTGCAACGTGCAGGACAAGCCAGGCAACATTCAGGTATACGTTGCGCGTGACAGCATCGGAACTGACGAATACGCTGACTTCAAGAAGTTCGATGTCGGAGATATCGTAGGCATCGATGGTTACGTATTTAAGACTAAGACAGGCGAGATATCTGTTCATGCAGAAAAGGTAACGCTCCTTTCAAAGAGCCTTCAGATACTCCCTGAAAAGTGGCACGGACTTACAAATACTGACACAAGATATCGTCAGAGATATACAGACCTTATCATGAATGCTGACGTAAAGAAGACATTCATCGCGCGCAGCAAGATAATCAGCGAGATAAGAAAATTCCTCGATGGCAAGGACTTTATGGAAGTAGAGACGCCTATGCTCGTTCACAACGCAGGCGGCGCTGCTGCCCGTCCTTTCGAGACGCATTACAACGCTCTCGACGAGGATGTAAAGCTCAGAATATCGCTCGAGCTTTATCTTAAGAGACTTATCGTAGGCGGTCTCGAAAGAGTTTACGAGATCGGCAGAGTATTCAGAAACGAAGGCGTTGACACAAGACACAACCCTGAGTTCACTCTTATGGAGCTCTATCAGGCATATGCTGACTACAACGACATGATGGACCTCACAGAAGAAATGTTCCGTCACCTCGCTCAGACTGTATGCGGCAGCACTGTTATCCCTTACGAGGATGTCGAGATCGACCTCGGTAAGCCGTTCAGAAGACTGACTATGATAGATGCGATAAAGGAATACGCAGGCGTTGACTTTAACGAGATACACACTCTCGAGGATGCGAGAAAGGCTGCTGATGAAAAGCACGTTGAGTACGAGGAACGCCACCTCCGCGGTGACATCCTTAACCTCTTCTTCGAGGAATTCGTTGAAGAAAAGCTCATCCAGCCTACATTTATAATGGATCATCCGCTGGAGATATCTCCGCTCACAAAGAAGAAGCCTTCCAACCCTGAACAGGTAGAGCGTTTCGAGCTCTTTATCTACGGTCGTGAAATGGCTAACGCTTATTCAGAGCTCAACGACCCTATCGACCAGAGAGAAAGATTCAAGGCTCAGGAAGCAGCTCTCGCAGCTGGTGACGACGAAGCAAACACTACAGACGAAGACTTCCTCAACGCTCTCGAAATCGGTATGCCTCCTACAGGCGGTATCGGCTACGGTATAGACCGTCTCGTAATGCTCCTGACTAACTCACCGAGCATCCGAGACGTACTCCTCTTCCCGACTATGAAGTCACAGGGCGATGCAAAGAACGAAGCAAACAACGCAGCTCAGGCAGCATTCGCTGCTTCCGCAAAGGATGCAGAACCTATCGATTTTTCAAAGGTAGAGATAGAGCCGCTTTTCAAAGATCAGGTAGACTTTGAAACATTCAGCAAGTCAGATTTCAGAGCAGTAAAGGTAAAGGAATGTGAAGCAGTAAAGAAGAGTAAGAAGCTCCTCAAGTTCACTCTCGATGATGGCACAGGCGAAGACCGCGTTATCCTGAGCGGCATCCACGCTTACTATGAGCCTGAAGAGCTTGTAGGCAGAACGCTTATAGCCATAACTAACCTGCCGCCGAGACCGATGATGGGTATAGAATCATGCGGAATGCTCCTTTCAGCAGTCCACAGCGAAGAGGGCGAGGAAAGACTTCACCTTCTCATGGTAGACGACCACATCCCTGCAGGCGCAAAGCTCTACTAAGATAATACAGATCATATAGAAAATTCAAACAACAAACGGGCATTCCCACGATCGGGAGCGCCCGTTTTTTTATGCTCAGAAATGGATACTGATAGGCTCACGGCAAAATAAAATTACATATCCGGGTAGTTACGCACCACTGATATTTGGTATACTGTCATTAATTAAACAACAAACGGAGCATACGATATGAAGATCAATGTAGTAAAAAGAAAGGCGGTCTCCGGCCGCGAGCTATCGCGCATACCTTATGAGATACCTGACGTAAAATACCTTCACGAATTACTCTATGAGATAATGACCGCTGAAATGTCCGGTACGCCGGACCTGTCATCAGCCGGAAAGATAGCTTACGAGCCGTATAACGATAAAAAATATACGACAGAGCAGGCATGGGATATCCTGAAGCAGGATTTTGAGGACGGATTGTTCCGCGTATTTTTCAATGAAGAAGAGTATAAAAATTTAGATGACACTTTAAATGTTAAAGAAGAAAATGAGCTTGTTATCATAAAACTGGTAATGATGGCGGGAAGGTTATGGTGATGTCATGACAGTAAGAGCAAGTGATATCGTAGAAAGACTCAGAGAATACAACAAGTCATTGTCAAGGCTGACAAAAATGGAGCAGAGATTTGTCGACGGGGCAACGGAAAGAAGCTATATAGTAAGCTTCGGCTATATCGATGCAGTTATCCCGGATACCTTGGACGAGCTGTTTAAGGAACAGAAGCAGTTCAAGGGCCTTCTCAGAGAAAACAATACAAAGCTGTGCGAGTATCTGAAGCATATACAGGAATTCACCTGCAATACGCGCTACATAAGAATGGACATAAGGAGCTCAAAGCTTTCAAATTATAAAGAACGCATAACTCACGCAATAGGCGTGTTTTACGTATTTTACGGCGCAGGACTTTCATTAAAAGAACTGATATACGGAGGGTACAGAGAAGCTCTGACGTATTTAAACATGGCGCCGGTCATAGCTGCCGAGATAATGCAGCACAATGAAGAAGCGATACAGTATTGTAAAAACGTACTGACCAGCGAAAACAATACAGCCATACTGACACGCGACGTTATAGTTGCCATAGAACAGAGCGATAATACCGAGCTGCATGACCTTCTTATCGGTCTGCTCCGCGCAGCAAAGCTTCAGGAAGGCCTGAGACAGAGCATCCTTGAAACGGCAGATGAATACAGAACAGACTTTTTTTACCGAATAATAGACGTTATAAACGAAGAGAAGCTGCTGCGATATTCCTCTGCACAGCGCGCCGTCCAGACTTGGATAGGCATCGGCTACGAAAATGTCGAACCGCGCCATATAGAAATGATATTCAGCGCTGTGTGCGAGTGTATACGTGACGAGTCAAAGCTTGCAGAAGGGCTTGAAGATGAAAATCCGATGAAGGTATATATCGCACTGTATTGTATCGGAATGACAAGCCTGGAAAAAGCTGTAGATAAAGCGGTGGGCCTGCTGGCAGGCGAAAGACAGCATATTATTGCTGCAGCGCTTATATATCTCAAGCTTACGATGCGTTTCCCGATAATAGAATACCGTTATCTGCTTAGCAAATACAGCGATGATGAATGGATAAAAGCACTTTATCTCAGCGAATGCGTGCGCTGCGACGTAAAGAACAGCGCATTTTCGGAGCAGGAGTGCCATAAAACGTTTGATGAGGTCTACCCTGTCATGACAAAGCTCAAGACCAGTCAGACTTATTCATCAAAGGGCTTTGAGTGGTTCTCTGTAACGCTTAACAGAGAATACATCGTTGACTTTCTGGCGAAGCTGCTCGTAAAAGCGCCTGAAAAGAGCAGGACAGAGCTTCTGCTTCCTTATGTGCCGTCATTATGGACAAGGTCTCTTGAGAATTTCTTAAAGGAATGCTTCCCATACGCGTCGCTTCCTGCAAAAAAGAAATTCATGATAAAGGAGATAATCTCTCACCAGAGGGAGCTTTGCAATTTCGTAACGGAGGAGCTGCTAAAGACCCCGCTTGACGAAAATGACATCGAGGCTCTGGAGGGCAGGCTCAAAACGAAAAAAGCGTATGCGAGAGCAGCAATAATAAAAGTACTTGCCGGTCAGACCGGCGAACGCGTGCGTGAAACATTCGAGCGTCTTTACAGCTCTAATGACAAGCTTATTCAGGAATCCGCACTTGAGCTGCAGAGACTCGCGCCGTCATATTTTGAAGATGTACATGAGCCTGAGATAAAGATAGAGGGCAGGGAGGAAGGCTTCGGACTTTACGAACGTTATCAGAAATATTCGCTGCCGTATCAGTCGCGTCTCGGCGTTCAGAAGAAAGGAATATTCAAGAAAAAGGAAAGCGTAGATCTGAGCTTCATCAACGCATGGGACAAGCAGAAAATAATAAAATATTTTACACTGTGGAACAGCCGCATAGAGGAGCACGCCGAGGAGCAGTACAGCAGAGCTGGCAGAGATTTCCTTGTAGGCGACAGGACATTTTTCCCGATACGCTACAGCTTAAGGTCGCTCGACGCGCTTCCGCTCGGAGATGTATGGAGAGAATATTTTAAACAGGACAAACTGGAAAAAGATGTAATATTCCAACTGCATTTTGTCCTCAACAGCATAGGATATGATTATGATAAGCTGTTTGAAAAGGATGTAAGGCTGACTTATCTGACGCCGGATGACGCCGCTCGTTGGGAGTATTACCATCATTTTGAAACTATCATCGAATATTATTTCTATGAATGTGATACTGACAGAGCTTACCTGAGCAGTTATGCGCAGACGGTCGAGCTGTTCCTCAAGCATGTCAGGGGAAACTCATACAAGAAAAGCAATGCTAAAAATGAAACCACATCTTTTTCGGTGGCAGATATCCCCGTGCTTTCAATAATGGTAAACGGGATGAAGGCGAATGAGATGGATGATGAGATGTTTGCCGAATATTTTCCGCTTATATACAACTGCTACCTGTATTTCAATGTAGACTGCGCGCCTGATGTAAGGAACAAATTTACAATAAGGCCGCTGACCGCAGCGCGCGCATGCTGTCTGGGCCTGCTCCCGCAGACTGCGCTTATGGAAATGATACTTGACGACCATACATCAGAAAGGAAATTTGACGAGTATTATTACTACTATAATTCAGACGATATGCTTCGTGAAGCTTATCAGGCGGCGTATTTTGAAAACAGATGGATAAACGGCAAGCCTCGTCTTGAACTGCCTAAGGAAAATACAGAAATTTACAGCTATCTGAGAGAAACGCTCGACAAGATAAGCGATAAGCTTATCACAATGGAAACGTCCCGTTTAAACGATACGAGCAGCATTACAAAATACGTACAGAAGCTTTATGTAGTACGCGGCATGAAATATCTCCTCATCGCATTGAAAATGCTCGAAAATGGAGAAATAAAAAAGAATCAGTATGAAAACGACAAGCAGACAGTATTTGCAAATATTATCCGCAAGTGCTATCCGATGCCGGGAGATTCACCGGAAGAATTAAAGAAGGCAGGAATACCGGAAAAGCGCCTTGCAGAGGTGGCTATGATGGCGCCTCAGTGGATAGATCTCGTGAATGAAGTGCTTGAATGGGACGGCTTCAAGGAAGCGTGCTATTACTTTATCGCGCATACGAAGCAGGACAGCTCGGAATTGAAAAAAGCTGAGATAGCACATTATACAGAGCTCGACCCGGAAGACCTGAACGACGGCGCATTTGATATAGCATGGTGCAGAGCGATATATCAGAAGCTCGGTGAAAAGCGAGTAAAGCTCCTGTACGATGCGTCAAAGCTGCTTTGCGAAAACAGCTTCCATACAAGAGCCAGAAAGTATCTGGATGCTTGTGTAGGAAAGAAGAGCAAGGAAGAATTTTTTAAGCAGGCTTCAGAAAAGAGAAACAAGGACGCGTTAAACGCATACTGCATCGCTCCACTTAAGGATGAAGCTGACCTGATGGAGCGCTACATGTATGTACAGCAGTTCCTGAAGGAATCGAAAAAATTCGGCGCACAGCGCCGTGCAAGCGAAAAACGCTGCTGCGAGATAGCGCTTATGAACCTTGCAGCAAATGCAGGCTTCGATAACGTTGACAGGATGATATGGAAGCTTGAGAGCATGATGGCTGACGAATATAAGGATGTATTTGAACTGAAAACTGTTGATGAAGACAACGATATCAGAATATGCCTCGAGACAGACGACGACGGACGCAGCAGCATAGTCGTTTATAAAAACGGTAAAAAACTTAAATCTGTCCCGGCACGCCTGAAAAACGACGAGCATGTCATCAGAGTAAAGGAAGCGCATGATATCCTGAAAAAGCAGTATCAGCGCATACGCAGCATGCTCGAAAGGGCTATGGAAGAACGAACTGAATTTGGCTGCGAAGAAATAGCATCAATGTCAAATAATGTAACGGCAGGCCCGATGCTCCGCAAGCTGGTGCTCATATCAAATGGCTTTGCAGGCTTCTATAATGACGGTTACCTGGTAATGGGCGACAAAAAGGAAAAATGCATCGGAGGGGTGCGCCTGGCGCACGCGCTTGATTTGTACAGGGATGATACATTGCAGGAATTCCAGCAGTATATATTTGAAAACAGGATAGTCCAGCCATTCAAGCAGGTATTCAGAGAGCTTTACCTCAAGCTTGACGATGACATGGAAAGGCAGTACACAAAACGCTACAGCGGCTACCAGATACAGGCAAAGCAGGCCGCCGGAGCGCTTAAGAGCCGCGGCTGGAACGTGTCGTATGAGAGCGGGCTTGAAAAGGTATTTTACAGGCAGGATGTCGTAGTTGACCTGATGGCTGACGCCGACTGGTTCTCACCGGCGGATATCGAAGCACCGTCGATAGACTACGTAGGATTTTCACACCGCAGGACGGATGACAAGCTGCTCATAAAAGACATAGACGACGTACTGTTCTCAGAGACGATGCGCGATGTCGATATGGCTGTCAGCGTAGCATTCGTAGGCGGCGTCGACCCTGTGACGTCCATGTCCTCTATAGAGCTCAGAAGGTCGATCGTAGAATGTACATGCCGTCTGATGAAGCTCATAAATGTACATATCGAAGGCAATTTCGCGCATATATCGGGTAATTACAACGATTACAGCGTCCACCTCGGAAGCGGCGAGGTCCACCAGAAGGCCGGCAGCGCGATACATATGATACCTGTGTGGAGCGGACAGAGAGGAAAGGTATATCTGCCGTTCCTGGACGAAGACCCTGTAACAGCCCAGATAGTATCAAAAGTCGTAATGCTCGCAGATGATACATCCATAAAAGACCCGTCCATCCTGTCGCAGATAAGGATGAAGAACTAAAATAAAAACGTTAAAATTACATTTCCAATGAAAAAATTAATATTGGTAATATTTATTGTAATAAAGATTTTTTAAATATATAATATATATTGAATAAATTTCGATTTTATTATTCGCCGCATATGAGGGAATGCGGCGGTGTGCTGTTTTATGTAAGGAGTGTAATTCAAATGGCTGGATTACTTACAAACATACTTTATGTATTGGGAAAAAATTTTTATACGATAATAACGTGCTGCATCGTTCTTACGATGTCAGTAATGCTTCTGAATATTTATTACGGGCGTCGCCGCCCGGTGGCGTATGCAGTTGCAGGCAAGGGAGGCAGCACTGCTTCGGGAAATGAACGTACACTGCTTAAAAGCATGGAGTCACAGGATGACGATATATGGATAGTAGTGCGAAGGTATGACCTCATGCCTGTATACGTCGTAGGTGACCTTTCGGCTGTCGGAGTAACGCTTGAAAAGCTTCAGACAGATATCGCCTGCATATTGTCGCGCTTAAAAGCTCCGGATGAAGGCAAGAAATTCTGGAAGGCCTACAGAGAATGGGACGGTAAGGGTCTGGTAAGAGCAGAGTTCGAGCTTGTGAACGGACAGTGGTTCAGAATAACTGCATACCGCAGCGAGGATAACCAGTCGGATATCTTTGTTTTACACAGAGTAACTGAAGAACACCGCAGAGAAAATGCTTATGAGCAGCGTCTGTTTAAAGCGGAGGAAGCCAGCCAGTTTAAGACGAGCTTCCTTTTCAGGATGTCTCATGAGATAAGAACGCCGATGAACGGCATAACAGGCACGCTGATGCTCGCAGAAAGCAAGCTCCCGCAGGAGCACCCTGCGATGCAGTATCTTTCAAAGGCAAACGAGCTTTCCGATCATCTGCTTTCACTCATAAACGACATCCTCGATATGGCACGTATAGAAGCAGGCAAGGTAGAACTCGAACACGAGCCGTTCAGCCTTCGTGCGATGGGCAAGAGGCTCTATGACATGTTCGCAAAGACGCTTGAGGACAAGGGCATACACTATGAAGTAAATTTTGAGGAAATGGCGGTAGACTGGGTGCTCGGTGACGAGCTTCGCGTAAGTCAGGTCATTATAAATTTCCTGTCAAATGCTGTAAAATTTACAAATAAAGGTGAAGTAATAGTTACATTCAGACAGATGATGATACAGGGTGACAGTGCAGACGTCATGATACGCGTTCACGATACCGGAATAGGCATGAATCCTGATTTCATAGACCGCATATTCCGTCCGTTTGAGCAGGAGGACATAAGCACGACACGCCGCTTCGGAGGTACAGGACTCGGAATGACTATCTCTGACCATATAGTAAGACTTATGGGCGGTCAGATATCGGTAGACAGTATGCCGGGAAGCGGCTCAGACTTCTCTGTATTCCTCACGTTCCCTATGACTGAAAAGCCTGAAAGCTGCGAGGTAGCTGAAGCGTCAGCCGTGCCTCCGGACGCAGCAGCAGTAGATGCTATAGATATAGAAACAGTAACAGGCTTCAGAAACAATGCTGTTGAGCAGAAAAATGACATTACAGAAGAACAGCCTCAGCAGAAGGACCCTGACGATGAAATGTTCGACTGCAGGATACTTATGGCAGAGGATAATGAAATAAACGCAATGATAGCAGGCGAGATACTGCGTGACAGAGGCGCGCAGGTGGATATAGCCGAGGACGGACAGAAGGCGGTAGACATGTTTGCCGCACAGCCGGAAAATTATTACGACCTCATACTCATGGATATCCAGATGCCTGTAATGGACGGCCGCGAGGCCGCACGCACGATAAGAGCGCTGGAAAGAGCTGACGCAGCAACGATTCCTGTTTATGCTCTGTCAGCAGACGCATTCGTAGAAGATGAACGCCGCTCAAAAGAAAGCGGAATGAACGGACATCTCACAAAGCCGATAAATTATGACTTGCTGTGGGATATCATCCGTAATATAACGGCAGGAAGGAGTGTTGAGTAATGAAAGGTAAGGACCGTAAATTCATACTTACATGTCTCATAGTGCTCCTTGCAGCTGCCGGCGTAGTCAGCGTTGCCATGGAATATCGCGCCGGAAGCGGCTTCCATCCGTTTCAGGCGAGCCGCGAATTACAGAATAAACAGGTTCTTTTCCCTGACGGAAGCGCAGCAGGCGGTCAGGCAGGAAGCGGCACGCAGG
>CAVGTL010000027.1:0-21519 GCA_963632005.1 Succinivibrio sp. | reverse complement strand
CGCAGATACAATAGACGCAGCCGGCTTTCGCGCGTCCCGCGCTCACAGAGCCTTCGGCGGATTTTCCATGGGCGCTGTAGTCGCATGGTATACCTTCGCGCGCCATCTGGACCTCTTCAGCGCCTTTATGCCCGTATGCGGCGACTGCTGGATAAAAGGAAAGTTCGGCGGCGAGCATTTTCCCGACGAAACAGCTGAATGGCTAGCTGACTCGGTAAAAAACGGCCCGCTCACGCCTGATGATTTTACAGTTTATATGGCTACAGGCACGCTCGATATGGCGTTCCCCGGACTTACAAACCAGCTCGGCGGCATGAAAAAGCATCCTGATGTTTTCCGCATAGTTGAAAACGGCGAGCGCGTTTATGATGCGGACCCGGCCGCGGCTACGCCTGCGACCGGAAAAGCCTCGCAGCCCAATCTTTATTATTTTACAGTCGAGGGCGGCGTGCACGTTTATGCGTATGAATATTTCCGCGCCGCGCTCGCCGCTGAGTATTCGCTTTAGATAATGCAAAAACGCCGCCGGCTGACCTGCAGCATCATTATCTGAATACTTTTTCATCAGCGGGCGGCGCTCCTGACGCCGTGAGACGTCGCAGGTTTGTCCGTTCTTATTAGTTTGTTACTTTATCAGTTTATTGATTTATTTTTCAATCATTATCACTGCACCATTTATGACGGGATGTTGTCCTGACGCTTTATCTTCTTTGTAGTCGTACGGACGAAATCCTCCTGACGGATAACGACTTCCTTCACGCGCTTGTAGCTCGTCATCGTCATATTCGCTTCATTTACAGCGTTCTTTACATATTTATATATCTCGTCCTCGTCAGGCTCGTGCCCGAGCGCTTCCTTTATGACGTCTGTATCAGGGAGCACCTGCACCGCAACCACGTCCTCATTTCCGCGAAGCGAGCCGTAAACCATGCACTCGGAAATGCAAGGAACAGCGTTCAGTACCTCTTCGATCTCCTCAGGATAAATATTTTTGCCCGATTTCGTAACGATAACGTTCTTGTGGCGGCCCGTCAGATACAGCCAACCCTCTTTATCGGTAAAACCGAGGTCGCCAGTGTTGAACCATCCGTCATGCATTACCTCGGCAGTCTCCTCAGGCATATTGTAATATCCGAGCATTACATTAGGACCGCGGTATAATATCTCGCCGATGCCGTCCTCATCCTGATTGATGATCTTAAACTCGCCGCTCGCGACAGCCACGCCGACCGAGCCCGCTTTCTTGTATCGCTCCTTCGCGCTCTCGGGAGTTCCCGCAACGAGCGGAGTACACTCAGTAAGCCCGTAGCCCTGAAGCACCTTTATGCCAAGATCCTCAAAGCCCCTGAAAACATTAGGATACAGCGCCGCCGCGCCCGTAATTATCATACGGAGCTTTCCGCCGAGCCCCGCGTACACCTGCTTGAAAAGCGTCCTGCTCAGATCGATGCCGAAAGCCTTCATTTTATTATTTGCCTTTATAGCCTTTCTGAACTTCCCGTCGCTGCCCTGCTTTTTTGCCTGTTTCCATATCTTGTCATATATCATTTCAAGAACGAGCGGAACAGCTACAAATACAGTATTATGCGCTTCTTCCATATTTTTAGTAATATACTTAAGCCCCTCGCAGAACGCCGTGCTCGCGCCGCGATACAGAACGAGCAGCATCCCGAAAGTACACTCGTAAGTATGATGTATCGGCAGTATAGACAGCGTCTTGTCAGTCGGAAGTATGTGCGCTATACGGCACGTATCCATGATATTCGCCGTGATATTGCGCTGGCTCAGCATAACGCCCTTAGGATTTCCCGTAGTTCCCGACGTGAAAAGCAGCACGCTCATCCTGTCAGGATCGACATCCTCCGCGGCAAACTGTGAATTACCGAGCGCCATAAGGCTCTCGCCCGCGCCTGTAAGTTCCTTCCAGTCATAGTAATTCGCATCCGCGCCCGCGCGAATGCTTTCACTATCCTCCCGCGCGCCCGGCGCGCCCACAGCTTTGTCCGCCTTCATTGCAGAAAGGTATTCGACCATGCTCAGCGACATGTCAGTACGGTCACCGTAGAACTGCATTATCACATGATTTTCAACGCCCTTTACGCTTTCAAACTTTGATATCTCATCCGAAGTATAGAACACGGTACGGCACTCTGCAGTGTTTATAACGTTCTGTATCGCTTCGCTGTCGAGCTCCTTGTCTATAGGGACTATGACGCCGCCGCCGATAACTACAGCCAGATACGTCGCTATCCATTCGTAGCAGCCCTGACCCATAACGCCTATACGCTCCCCCGCCAGACCCATCGCGCGGATCTGTGTCCCGAGCGCCTCTACATCATGCTTCAGCAGAGTGTAGCTGACAGGCTCATAAGGCGCGCCCTTTTTCTTTTTGACCCAGAACGCAGGGCGTTCAGGATACGTTTCGACGCTTCCGTAAAGCAGCTCTTTTATAGTTGAGATCTCTCTTATATCTTTAAACCAGTATTTATCTCTGAAATCTGACATTTTTTAATATGCTCCCAAGTAATAATTATTAATACTCGCTTATACCCCGCTCTTGTCCGCCCGGCGGACGGCCCACAGGACATAGCTGCATCAAGTATACCACTTTTGACGCATTAATTCCAGCATTCTTAATTTTCATGGATCAAGCTGCCGCAAAGCCGCATCACGCTCGCCCGCGCATATCACCGATCGACGTTATTTCAAAACTGCATTAAAAGCAGCATAGACACGCCTTTTGTGAAATATATTTTTATTATATACATTCCGCAGAACATCAGTCACGCTGATCAAAACAGTAAAATAAAAATGGAGGGGAATATTTTGTTTCATAATACGATTACTATCAGACCGCATGATTTTATTATTCACGAACAAAAGCCGATAAAAAAACATTGTGCTTTTGCTTTTTCCCGCATAATGCGCCGAGCAACTGCAGCCGCGCTCTCCTGCGCCCTAGTCCTTACAGGCGCCCTATGGTGCGCCGCTGCAACAACCTCCGGCCTCGGCCTGTCAACCGTATCAGCCGAAGCCTCCGGCTCCCCGGGCAGCCCTGCCCCTACACAACAAAAGGTCAGCGCTGCTTCCGACCCGACGTCAACCTCCCATAGCGGCGGCTCCGCCCCCGCTTCCGACCCGACGTCAACCCCGGCCGCGCCGTCCCCGCAGGAAAACGACGCCTCCGCCTCTTCCGCCTCAGGCGACAAAGCCTCCGGCTCCGCCCCCGCCCAGTCCAACCTAAACATAGCTGCAAAATCCGCAATCCTAATGGACGCCGCCTCCGGCCGCGTCCTCTACAAACAAAACCCCGACGAAAAACTCCCGCCCGCAAGCGTAACAAAAGTAATGACCATGCTCCTTATCTGTGAAGCCATAGACTCAGGCCGCGTAACCACATCCGACAGCGTGACCATAAGCGATCGCGCCGCAGGCATGGGCGGCAGCCAGATGTACATGGAGCCCGGCGAGACACACACGCTCAACGAGCTTCTTACAGGAATTTCCATGGTATCGGCAAACGACGCCTGCGTAGCCGCAGCCGAGTACATATCAGGCAGCGTAGAAATATTCGTAGAAGAAATGAACAAACGCGCATCAGCCCTCGGCCTGCAAAACACCCACTTCGTAAATACAAACGGCCTGCCTGTAGCAGACCACTACTCGAGTGCATATGATATATCAAGGATGTCAGCCGAGCTGCTGAAGCACGACATCATCATCCCATATTTAACTGCCCCGTCAGGCACAGCCACAGTAGGCAAAAACGCCGACAAACAGACGACGCTCGAAATGATAAACACAAACAAACTGTTAAGATCATACAGCGGCGCCATCGGAATAAAAACAGGCTTCACACAGGATGCCGGCTACTGCCTATCAGCCGCCGCCGAACGAAACGACCTCAGACTCATAGCCGTAGTCCTCGGCTGCGAAAGCTCAAAGATCCGCTTCGCCGAAGCCTCCCGCCTCCTGGACTACGGCTTCGCCTCATACGAAGCGGTACAGATAGCCGCAAAAGACGAGCTCGTAGGCAGCGCCAGCGTAGACAAAGGCATGATGGGCTTTACCGACCTGCGCGCCGGAGAAAACATCCAGATACTCGTACCAAAAGGAACTTCCTCCGACATAAGCTACTCAGTAAAACCATACACAGACCTCGCCGCCCCGATAAAAGCAGGCCAGAAAGCCGGCACGCTCACGATAACAAAAAACGGCGAAAAAACAGCCGAATACGACCTCTTCGCCGACACCGACATCAAAAAAGCCGGCCTGAAAACACTCATGATACACAGCATAGAAAAACTAATGAAAGGATGACAATACCCCACAGCGCGCCACAGCTCGTATTATGAATAAGCAATCAACAAAATAATTAATATATTATATATATTTAAATAATAAATCAACACTGGCAGACAAAAGAAAGGATAAACAAAATGAACAACGCAGGAAACACCGCATTCAGATTCCAGACCTACTCCGAAGCAGCCCGCGCATACGACCGCCTGCAGTCCACAGGCATCCCCGCGCGCATAGTAAGGACCCCCGCCTCAGCCCACAGATCATGCGGCTACAGCATAAAAGTCAGCCCCGACCACACAGAAGCCGCCCGCCGCCTGGTGACAGGCGCCCCGTATCAGTTCTATTAATTTTAAATAATAATTCAAAAAGACGCCAAAAAGGCTGACGAATATACGGATAAGCGCAGCGCGGAGCGTTCCGTATGTTCGTCAGCCAAAAAAGCGTCCTGTATTTTATTTAAGATTCTCCGGATTAAGCCCCTCAAGCTCAGGCAGCACAAATATCCCGTCCTTCCTGATAAGCACATCATCAAACCATATCTCACCGCCGCCGTAATCCTCACGCTGTATAAGCACCAGATCCCAGTGAACGGCAGACTTATTGCCGTTAGGAGCATCCTCATAAGAAGCCCCCGGAGTCAGATGGATACTGCCCGCAATCTTCTCATCAAAAAGCGTGTCTTTCATCGGATGCAGGATATAAGGATTCACCCCGATAGCAAACTCACCGAAATATCTCGCGCCCTCATCTGTATCAAGCAGCTCGTTTATACGATCGGTATTATTCGCAGTAGCCTCGACGATCTTGCCGTCCTTTATCTTAAACACGATATTCTCATAAGTAAATCCCTGCTCCTCAGAAACAGTATTATAAGAGATCACGCCGTTCATAGAATCCTTAACAGGCGCAGTATAAACCTCGCCGTCAGGAATATTATACTTACCGTCGCACTTTATAGCCGGGATGTCCTTGATAGAGAACGTCAGATCAGTTCCCGGAGCCACAAGCCTGACCTTATCTGTCTTATTCATAAGCTCCACGAGCGGATCCATCGCAGCCGACATCTTAGCGTAATCAAGCGTGCAGACATCATAATAAAAATCCTCAAAAGCCTCAGTGCTCATACCCGCGAGCTGCGCCATCGAATTATTAGGATAACGCATGATAGCCCACTTAGTATTGTTCACCCTCTCGTCAAGCACCGGGCGCAGTATTTTATTATACATGTTAAGTTTCTCAGACGGGACATCCGACAGCTCAGAAGTATTATCAGAAGCCCTCACAGCGATGTAAGCGTCCATCCCCTTCATCTGCTCAAGCTGATAATCACGCATATACTCAAGCTGCGCCTCATTGCACTGCATAATGATCTCACGATTCAGCGAAGCGTCGCTCAAACCAAGGAACGGATGACCGCCCGCCTTATACACAGCCCTTATGATCTCCTTTATAAGCGGCTTAGCCGTAGTGCCCACCTCATTGATAAGCACCCTCTCACCCGGCTGCACACTGCAAGAATAATTAACAATCATCTCAGCAAACTTTTTATTTCTTTCATCCATATGTCTTTCCCCTTCTATTTATTAAATTATTATATAATACCAAAAAGACGCCAAAAAGCGGGCTTACATGCGGACGAACTGAGCTGCGCGCAGCATCCCATTCTGTGACCGCGGAGCGACCCGCATGTAAGCCCGCCCGCCTCGGCGTCCTTTATATTTTTAAATTATTTAATCAATATACTCCAGCATCCCAAGCGCCGTCTTTATCATATTATCAAAAGAAAGCTCGCGCTCCTCATTAGTAAGACGCCCGCCCGTAACAAAATTGTCGCTGACAGTCATCATAGCAAGCGCCCTGGCCCCGTAGCGAGCCGCGTTCATGTAAAGCGCCGCAGCCTCCATCTCAACAGCCAGCACGCCCATCTTAGACCATCTCTTCCACGTATCCGGGTCGTCATCATAAAAAACATCAACAGAAACAACATTCCCCGCGCGTATATTCACACCGTTCTGCTCAGCAGACTTTTTAGCCGCGATCATCAGATCAAGATCACCGCACGGCGAAAACTTCCCCGGCAGATCAAACGTATACTGGAAATTAGAGTCAGTAGAAGCAGAAACAGCCAGCACGATATCATTCAGATCGACATCCTCCTGATACGACCCCGCCGAGCCTATTCTGATCAGATTCCTGCACTTGTGAGTTTCCATAAGCTCATGAGAATATATCCCCATAGAAGGCATACCCATGCCCGTACCCATCACAGAAACTCTTCTTCCTTTATAATACCCGGTATAACCGAACATATTCCTCGTTTTATTAAAGCACACAGCGTCGTCAAGATAATTCTCGGCTATATACTTCGCCCGCAGCGGATCACCCGGCAGAAACACAGTCTCCGCGATATCCCCGAGCTCAGCGTCAATATGAAGCGATGCTCCCATAATCAAGATCCCTTTCTAATACTCAAATACTTAACTAATAAATTTTCATATCCTGCCGCCGGCCTGGCCGGCCAACATTTTTTAAAACATTACATAGTCTTTCCAAAAAACTCAACAGTCTTCCTGATCTTACCCATAAGCGCGTCAAAGCCCTCCGGCGTCATAGACTGCGGACCGTCGCAAAGCGCGCTCGAAGGATCGTTGTGGACCTCGATCATCAGACCGTCAGCCCCCGCAGCAATAGCAGCCATAGCCAGCGGCTCGACCATCCACCTTATACCCGCAGCGTGGCTAGGGTCAACGATAACAGGCAGATGAGTCATAGATTTCAGCATCGGTATAGCAGAAATATCAAGCGTATTTCTCATAGAAGTCTCAAACGTCCTTATACCTCTTTCACAAAGTATAACGTTCTCATTACCGCCCGCCATGATGTACTCAGCGCTCATCACAAGCTCCTCAAGAGTATTTGCAAGGCCGCGCTTCAGGAGCACCGGCTTATCCGACTTACCCAGCGCCTTGAGCAGCTGGAAATTCTGCATATTGCGCGCGCCGACCTGAACTATATCAACATCATGGAAGAGCTCAAGATGCTCCGGCGTCATGATCTCAGTAACCACAGGAAGCCCCGTAGCCTTCTTAGCCTCGAGCAGCAGCTTAAGCCCGTTGTTCTGCAGCCCCTGGAAAGAATAAGGCGAAGTCCTCGGCTTAAAAGCGCCGCCTCTCAGCAGCCCCGCGCCGCTGTTCATAACATCAGTAGCGACCTCAGTTATCTGCTCCTTAGTTTCTATAGAGCAAGGACCCGCGATCACCTGGAAATTACCGCCGCCGATCTTCTTGCCCGCGACCTCGATAACAGTATCCTCAGGATGCATCTTCCTGTTAGCCTTCTTGTACGGCTCCTGCACCCTCTTTACAGCAGCGACCACATCATTACCCATCAGGTAATCAGGGTCGATTATAGAAGTATCTCCAACGAGCCCCCACAGCGTAGAATCAACGCCCCTGGACTCATGTATCTCAAAACCGAGCGCCTTCAGCTTCCCCTTCAGGACAGCTTCCTTTTCCTTATCAGCGCCATTCTTAAGTACTACGATCATTTTCCGCAACCTCCTTTTTTAAATATAATAAATTCACAAAGTCAGCTTCGCTGACCTCCCGTGCGCCTGGCGCACCCCCGTATACCACAAAGGGCGGCCCGCAGGCCGCCCGTGTATTAGCTTATACGTCTAAATCTATTAGAGCATCTCTGCTTCTGCTTTTTCTTCTTCAACAAGCTTTGCGATGAGCTGGCCTGATACCACCTGATCGCCCTGCTTTACATAGATCTTGTCGATAGTGCCGTCCATAGTCGAGATGATGTTTGTTTCCATCTTCATCGCTTCGATTACTGCGATAGGCTGGCTTGCAGTTACTTTTTCGCCTTCCTTAACGAGTACCTTTACGATATTACCAGGGATATTAGCGCCGATCTCAAGATCGTTGTCAGCGTCAGCTATGATGATAGACTGCTTTGTAGCCTTTGTCATAGCGTCCTTGTCCTTTACGAGGATAGTACGCATGAGGCCGTTTACCTGGAATGTAAGCTCTCTGTTGCCGTTTTCGTCAGGATCTCTGATCTCCATCAGCTTGATAACGAGGATCTTACCTTCGTCTACCTTAACTTCGCCGATCTCGCCTTCCTTGATACCATGGAAGAATATGTCACTGTCCATATATCTGAAGCTGCCTTCCTTCTTGAGAGCAGTGAGGTAATCCTCAAATACCTTCGGATATAAAGCGTAACTGATAACATCCTGATCTGTAGCTTCCATATCGAACTTCTTGTTGAGGTTTTCTCTTATAGCTTCGAAATCCTCATCCGGGAGCAGCTCGCCAGGTCTGCAGTCGATAGGCTTCTTGCCCTTGAGCACGAGGTCTCTGAGCTTTTCAGGGAAGCCGCCCTCAGGCTGACCCATCATACCCTCGAAGTAAGATACGATAGAATCAGGGAAGTCCATGCCCTTAGCCTTCTCGTAGATGTTTTCAGGAGTCAGTTCGTTCTGGACCATGAAGATCGCCATATCGCCTACTGCCTTTGATGAAGGAGTTACCTTGATGATATCGCCGAGCATCTGGTTTACCTTAACGTACATTTCCTTAACATCCTGGAACTTGTGCTCAAGACCGAAGCTTGCAACCTGCGGTCTGAGGTTCGAATACTGTCCGCCAGGGATCTCGTACTTGTAGATCTCAGCAGTTCCTGCCTTTAATTCAGACTCGAAATCGCTGTAGATAGGTCTGATGCCTGACCAGTAAGTTGAGATCTGCTGGAGACCGTCTATATCCATGCCTGTCGCTCTTTCTGTGTGCTCAAGAGCAGCTACAGTAGAGTTCAGAGGCGGCTGGCTCGTAAGTCCTGCCATGCTGTCGAATGCAGCGTCCACGATATCTACGCCTGCCATAGCAGCCATCATGAGAGTTGCGCCGCCGTTGCCTGATGTATCGTGAGTATGTAAATGAATAGGAACTGTTACTTCGTTCTTCAGAGCCTTTATGAGCTTGTGAGCAGCCATTGGCTTGAGCAGGCTTGACATATCCTTGATAGCGATGATGTGAGCGCCGTGCTTTTCAAGTGCCTTAGCCTTGTTTATGTAGTACTGGAGAGAATACTTATCTCTTGTGTCATCAAGTATATCGCCTGTGTAGCACATAGTAGCTTCAACGATCTTGCCCTGATTCTGAACTTCGTCCATAGCTACTGCCATGCCGTCGATCCAGTTGAGTGAGTCGAATACTCTGAATACATCGATGCCTGCGTCAGCAGCTTCCTTTATGAACTTTCTTACTACGTTATCAGGATAGCTCTTGTAGCCTACTGCGTTAGCGCCTCTGAGGAGCATCTGCATAAGGATATTAGGAATGCTTTCTCTGAGTGTAGCAAGTCTTTCCCATGGATTTTCCTTAAGGAATCTGTAAGCTACGTCAAATGTAGCGCCGCCCCACATTTCGAGAGAGAAGAGATCCTTTCCGTATGCAGCTACTGCCGGAGCGATCCTTTCCATATCGAGAGTACGCATTCTTGTAGCCATGAGTGACTGCTGAGCGTCACGCATAGTAGTATCTGTGAAGAGCAGCTGCTTCTGGTCGAGTACCCACTGTGACAGACCCTTTGCGCCCTTCTCGTCAAATATCTGCTTTGTACCTCTGAGCTTTGTAACGTCAACGTCGATCTCAGGAACAGCAGGAACGTTTGCAGGAGCCTTAGCCCATCTTACTTCGTTTACTGCCTTATTTCCGAGGAATCTGAGTATTCTTACTTCATCCTCTTCAGCAGATGCTACATTGAGGAGCTCAGGGTTGTTGTCTATGAAGCCTGTGTTGCACAGACCTGCTCTGAATGTAGGGTGATTGAGTACATTCAGAAGGAAGTTTCTGTTAGTCTTTACTCCCTTTATCTGCAGCTCATTGAGAGCTCTTACAGCCTTATTTGCAGCAGCGTTGAAGTCTCTGCCGTAAGCTGTTACCTTTACAAGAAGGCTGTCGTAGTAAGGAGTGATGATAGCGCCGGTAAAGCCGTTGCCGCCGTCAAGTCTGATACCGTTACCTGAACCTGTTGAGTAGAACTCGATCTTACCTGTGTCAGGCGCAAATGAGTTTGCAGGGTCTTCTGTAGTGATACGGCACTGTATAGCAGCTCCTCTTATCTGTACGTCATCCTGTGACTTGATGTTTATAGCCTTAGAATCAAGAGCGTATCCTTCAGCGATAAGTATCTGAGCCTGAACGATATCGATACCTGTGATAACTTCAGATACAGTGTGCTCTACCTGGATTCTTGGGTTCATTTCTATGAAGTAATGGTTGCCTGACTTGTCGAGCAGGAACTCGATAGTACCGGCACTTCTGTAATTTACGTGGTTTGCAAGCTTGAGAGCGTCAGCGCAGATAGCCTGTCTCTGCTCTTCTGTGATAGACTGAGCAGGTGTGAATTCTACTACCTTCTGGTGACGTCTCTGGATAGAGCAGTCTCTTTCGTACAGATGTACGATATTACCATATTTGTCACCGAGTACCTGTACTTCTATGTGCTTTGGTTCTTCTACGTACTTTTCGATAAATACGTCATCGATACCGAAAGCCTTTCTTGCTTCGCTCTGAGCGTTGTTGAACTCAGGAATGAGGTCCTTAGG
This sequence comes from Succinivibrio sp., assembly GCA_963632005.1. Classification (GTDB taxonomy): domain Bacteria; phylum Bacillota; class Clostridia; order Peptostreptococcales; family Anaerovoracaceae; genus CAKQOE01. Next base: position 10,595 of record CAVGTL010000027.1, on the reverse strand, counting down.
GTCTCTTACGATTCTCATACCTCTTCCGCCGCCGCCTGCAGATGCCTTGAGCATTACAGGGTAGCCGCAGAACTCAGCGAACTTCTTAGCGTCCTCGTCAGACTTGATAGCTTCTTCTACGCCCGGGATAGTAGGAACGCCTACTTCGTGAGCAACGATCTTTGACTTGATCTTGTCGCCCAGCTGATCCATCATTTCGTGTGTAGGTCCGATGAACTCGATGCCTGCGTCTTCGCACTGCTTTGCAAAGTCAGAGTTTTCAGCGAGGAAGCCGTATCCAGGATGGATGGCGTCAACGCCCTTTGCCTTTGCGAGTTCTATGATTTCAGTAATTCCGAGGTAAGCATCTACAGGACCCTTTCCCTTACCTACCTTATAAGATTCATCAGCCTTTGTTCTGAAAAGGGCATTCTTGTCTTCTTCCGAATAAATTGCCACTGTGCGAATTCCGAGCTCGCTGCAGGCTCTGAAAATTCTGATTGCGATTTCTCCTCTGTTAGCAACGAGAACCTTCTTAAACTTTTTCATGCTTTCTCCTCATTTTCCTGAAAAATACGTTTATTATTTTTTAGCGGATATAAGCTCGCGGAGCTTTGCGAGCGCACTGCTGAGACCGCCGACTTCATCTATCAGTCCGGCATCGACTGCCTCCTGACCAGTGAGGATAGTGCCTATGTCATTAGCCATGTCCTCTGTAGCGTTCATCAGCTTTTTTATTTCCGCGTGATCCGCATCAGACGTACGGACGATAAAATCTATGATACGCTCCTGCATCTTTCTGAAATAATCATAAGTCTGCTCAGAGCTTATCACAAGACCCGTAGTCCTTACCGGATGAACAGTCATAGTAGCACTTGGCGCAATAAATGAATAATCAGCCGCTGTCGCCAGCGGAACGCCTATACTGTGACCGCCGCCAGACACTAAAGATACGGTAGGCTTAGTTATCGAATGAATGAGCTCCGCTATCGCGAGGCCCGCCTCGACATCTCCGCCAACGGTATTAAGAACTATTAACAAACCTTTTACTTTCGGATTTTCCTGTATAGCTATCAGCTCCGGTATGATATTTTCATACTTCGTCGTCTTTGTGTCAGACGAAAGGACCGTGTGGCCCTCGATGCTCCCGATAACCGTCATATACTGAATATCAGACTCGAAATCAAAAACGTTCTTAATGCCTCCGAAATCATCTATGCTGGCTTTTACATCTTTTTCTTTTTTTTCTGTTGAATCGCTCATAATGCCCTCCGAATATTTTCACAGACTTGCGTCAGCCTGGCTGACCCTCATCCTGCCTGTATTTATTTCATGAAGCTATTATGCGCGTTCCTTCAGAATATATGCTTAACTTCTACAGAAGCTGCGCCGGTTTAGAATACCAGCTTTTCTTCTATATAAGATGCAACCTGATCCATAGGTATCCTGATCTGCTCCATAGTGTCTCTGTCTCTTACAGTTACACAACCGTCAGTCTCAGTGTCAGGGTCTACAGTGATGCAGTACGGAGTACCTATCTCGTCCTGACGTCTGTATCTCTTGCCGATGCTGCCCGGCAGATCGTAATCAACGTTGAACTTCTTTGAAAGCTCTTCGTGTAATGCTTCAGCCTTTTCAGCCTGCTTCTTTGTGAGCGGGAGCACCGCTGCCTTGTAAGGCGCGAGAGCAGGATGGAAGTGCATTACTACTCTTGTATCTTCCTTACCGTTTGCTGATGTAACAGTTTCTTCGTCGTAAGCTTCTACGAGGAACGCGAGCGTTACTCTGTCTGCTCCGAGTGAAGGCTCTATGCAGAACGGTATGAACTTTTCGTTTGTAACAGGATCCTGATATGACATATCCTGACCTGAGAACTCCTGGTGCTGCTTGAGGTCGTAATCAGATCTGTGAGCGATGCCCCAGAGCTCGCCCCATCCAAACGGGAAGAGGTATTCGATATCTGTAGTAGCCTTACTGTAATGTGAAAGCTCCTCAGGCGAATGATCTCTGAGTCTCATGTGCTCGTCTGAAATGCCGAGGTCCTTAAGGAACTTAGGGCAGTAATTTCTCCAGTAATCGAACCATTCCATATCAGTTCCCGGAGCGCAGAAGAATTCAAGCTCCATCTGTTCGAATTCTCTTGTTCTGAATGTGAAGTTGCCCGGAGTGATCTCATTTCTGAATGACTTACCCACCTGAGCTATACCGAACGGCAGCTTCTTTCTTGTTGTTCTCTGGACATTCTTGAAGTTTACGAATATACCCTGTGCAGTTTCAGGTCTGAGGTAGATCTGCGCTGTGCTGTCCTCAGTTACGCCCTGGAAAGTCTTGAACATAAGGTTGAACTGTCTGATAGGAGTGAATTCAGTGCTTCCGCATGTCGGGCACTTTATTCCCTTTTCAGCCATAAAAGTCTCCATCTGCTCATTTGACCATCCGTCAACTACCTGGTCTATTCCCTGCTTGTCGAAATAATCCTCTATAAGCTTGTCAGCTCTGAATCTCTCGTGACACTTCTTGCAGTCTACCTGAGGGTCATTGAAGTTGCCCACGTGGCCTGACGCTTCCCATGTTCTTGGATTCATAAGTATCGCAGAGTCGAGTCCTACATTATATTTGCATTCCTGTATGAACTTCTTTCTCCACGCAGCTTTTACGTTATTTTTCAGCTCAACACCGATCGGACCATAGTCCCATGTATTAGCGAGTCCGCCATAGATCTCCGAACCCGGAAATACAAATCCTCTGGATTTTGCCAGAGAAACTATCTTGTCCATTGAAAATTCTCTGTGCTGAATAGTCTTGCTCATCTTAAAAATTCTCCCGTTTGTAAAAATTCTATATATTAATATACTACAAGGACAGCGAATACACAATACGATAATACATGTATACACTGTCCGTGCTGTAATCAAACCTTATTCAGTTTTAATTGAAAAAGCTGAATTTGCCTTTTTTCTTTTTGTAATCGTTTATAGTCTCTTCGAACTTTTCTCCTGCTCTCTGTATTTCATCGAGTGCATCACTTTCTTCAGCTTCGTCAGTTGCCTCTTCAGGTGAAGACTCAGCTTCCTTATACTCGGATGAGTGAGCTTCCTCTTCTTTCTGCTCTGCAGGAGCAGCTTCCTTATGATCATCCTCAGGTTCTGCATAGTCGTCGAAATTGAAGTAATCATCATCATAATCATCGTCATCGTCTATATCGATGTCCATATCATCGGCTACACAGTCGATAAGGTCGTCAATATCCTCTTCGGCCTCCTCGGCGCTCGCCTTCGCCTTGTTTATGGCGCTTGCAGCCTTATCCTTCACCTGAGTGAACGCTTCGCCGCCCTTGCCCTTGAGGTCATCGGCTATTACAGAGCAGTTTTCCTTAACATCGCCGAAAGTATCTACAGCCTTATCGCTGAGATTTACTACATCGCCGTTGTCCTTTATGAGCTCTATAGTACACTTCATGCCTAGCGCCACTACAGTAGCCACGAGCGTAGGCCAGAATACCCATACAGCGCCTACAATACCGAGATTTACAGGTATGTTGAGTATGATCTCCTCATCCTTTTTAACGACTATCCTTGAAACATTGCCCTTTTTTATGAGCTGCTTCAGACGGTCGATAAGATGCGACGCCTGATCTCCTGCCTTGCTCTTAGGCGCAAGGTCTATTTCATCCTCTATCATTATGATGGCATCAACTACGCTTCCGTCCGCTTTTATGAGAGCGTCCTTAGCTTCCTTGTAATTGACTCCCGTTCTGTCCTTTACCAGTTCGATCTTCTCAAGACTGATTTCCATTTTAACACCGCCTTTTAAATATTCAGATACGACTCACTCTTTAAATTATTTATATCCAGATGATACGACACATACTCCTTCAGTATCTCGGAAAGATATGCCGCTACATCATCCTTCAGTGCCAGTTTGCCGAGAGATCTCATATCATTTACCCTTATAAAATCCAATATTTTGATTATATCAAACTTATTTCGATATAGCAATCTCATATTGACAGCGCCTGTTTTTATACAATCCATGCATATCAGGCCGCCGTCAACGACGCTCAGACCGCCCGGAGCGATCTCGCCGTCCGGCCGCCCGCACCTGGCGCAACCGTGCAGCGACGGCATGTAGCCGCATATATCGACGAGCTTCCACTGGTACATGACTATAAGCGACTGAAGCTTGGTCTTTCTCACTGATATCAGCCTGAGCAGATCGAGCAGCATGTCAAGCACGCGCTCCGCGGGCTCTTCCTCCTGCAGCATCTTTTCTGTAAACTCGAGCGCGTATGAAGCGTACATGTATTTGTCAACGTCTTCGCCTATTTTGTAATAGCTCTCAAGCGTCTCCGCAGCGTTGAGGCTGAAGCTCGTCCTCCCGTGAAAGACCTCGTATTTTCCGTGCGTAAATACCCGCAGCGCCAGCGCCGACTTGTTTTTGCCGTTTACTCTTATTCCTGTCCCGGCGCTTATCTTGCCGAATTTTCTGGTAAGTATGACGAGCATGCGCCGGTCGCCCGGCAGCCTGGTCTGCCGCAGTATGACTCCGTCTGTATCGGTTACCATTGCCTGCGCCGCTTACCTTCCGTCGTCCTTATTGTTATAACCGAAATTGCTTATCGCTATATCGTTCTCGCGCCAGTTTTCCTTTACCTTTACCCAAAGCTCGAGATAAACCTTTGAGCCGATGAGCGGCTCTATCTCCATGCGCGCCGCCTTTCCGATGCCCTTGAGCTTCTTGCCCTTCGCGCCTATTATGATGCCCTTGTGCGACTGGCGCTCGCAGTATATTACGGCGTTTATATTAGTGCAGTTCCTCGCTTCTTCGTAGCGCTCTATCTCTATGGCAATACCATGAGGAACTTCGTCCTCCAGATACATTAGCGTCTTTTCGCGGATGATCTCCGACACCAGAAAGCGCATCGGGTTGTCCGTGAACATGTCCTTCGGGAAGTACATCGGACCTTCCTTTATATATGGCTTTATCTTGTCGAGGCAGACGCCTGTGTTCTTCTCCTGAAGCGCGCTCACGCCTATGATATCGTCAAAAACGCCCTCCGCGTCGTATTCTTCGTATATCTGTCTGAACTTGTCCGGCTCGATAAGGTCTATCTTGTTTATTATCAGTATCTTCGGCGTATTTTTTACCTTTCTGAGAAGCTCCAGGATGTACTTGTCTCCCGGACCTGCCGACAGCGGGCCGTCTGTAAGGAAAAGTATTACATCGACCTCATTAAATGTAGACAGCGCCGTACCTGTGAGATACTCGCCGAGCTTGTTCTTCGGCTTGTGTATGCCCGGCGTGTCGATAAATACGATCTGATAGTCGTCGTCTGTGTATATTCCTCTTATTGCGTTTCTCGTAGTCTGAGCCTTGCTCGATGTGATCGCGACCTTTTCGCCGACAAGAGCGTTCATAAGCGTTGATTTTCCTACGTTAGGTCTTCCTACGATACTTGCGAAACCTGATTTCATTAAATGTATCCTTTCAGTAATTATCTTTGTATATTTTTATTTTTTAATATTATGATCTTCTAATATTTTCACGTACTAATGCGATAATGCACTAATATTCCTTCAAGCTTGCCGCCGCGTCACCGCGGCCCATGGGCGCGCCGGGCGCGCGGTCAGTCTCTCGTAAGGTCTATTTCAGCCATTACTTCCTCTTCACGAGCACGCATTTCCTTTTTTTCTTCTTCCTCCATATGGTCGTATCCAAGCAGATGCAGCATACTGTGTACAAAAAGATAAACAAACTCGCGCTCATAAGAATGACCGTACTCCTCCGCCTGACGGTGCGCCACCTCGTCGCATATAACAACGTCTCCGAGGCATATCTCCTCGTCGTTTTCTATATCGTTCAGGTCGTCGAACTGCGGGAACGAGAGCACGTCCGTCACATTGTCGATGCCGCGGAACTGAGCGTTTATCGACTTTATCTCGTCAGGCTCGACCACGGAAAGGCTCACCTCGCACATCTCAGGCTCAAGCCCCTCGCCCGTTATACATATGTCGCCCGCCTTTTTCATATAAGCAAAAAGCTCTTCACTTATATTAAATTCCTCGAGCACCTCTTCATCAAATATTATTTTCATTTTCTATGTCCTATATATTTTTATACATTAAGCGATAAACTTTAAAGACGCTACTTAAAGCGGTATGGTATGAGGATGAGCGTAACTGAATGCAGGATTCAGTGTGGAGCGAGTTTCATACCAGACCGCTCATATCAGCGTCCCGTCCTGCTTATGTGTGAAACACGCTCACGTTCTTCATCGTCAAGCTCATAAGCTTTTATAATGCGCTTTACGAGTGGATGCCTTACAACGTCGTCGCCCTCAAAGAACGAAAAGCTTATGCCCTCAACGCCTTTGAGTATGCGCAGCGCGTCGCGCAGTCCTGACATTTTTTTCCTCGGAAGATCTATCTGCGTCACGTCGCCTGTCACTACAGCCTTTGAGCCGAAGCCCAGACGAGTCAGGAACATCTTCATCTGCTCGCGCGTGCTGTTCTGCGCCTCGTCAAGTATTATAAACGCATTGTCGAGCGTGCGGCCTCTCATGTACGCGAGCGGAACGACCTCGATTATTTCCTTTTCCTTAAGCCTCAGCGCCGCGTCGCGCCCGAGTATGTCAAACAGCGCGTCGTACAGCGGTCTGAGATACGGATCGACCTTTTCCTGCAGGTCGCCCGGCAGGAATCCCAGGTTCTCGCCGGCCTCTACGGCAGGGCGCGCAAGGATTATCTTCTGTACTTCTTTATTTTTAAGCGCGTGTACCGCCATCGCGACCGCAAGGTACGTCTTTCCCGTTCCCGCAGGTCCGACGCCGAACACGACATCGTTTTCGCGTATGTTGTTTGCGTAGTTTATCTGCCCCAGAGTCTTTGCCCTTACCGGTTTTCCGCGGTGTGTGAAGCACAGTATGTCTTTGCTCAGGCGGCTGTTCCTGTATGACTTGCCCTCTCTGTTCAGCGCTATTATATACTCGGCGCGCTGCTCGTCGAGCTCATCGCCCTTTTCCAGCACCCACATCATGTCACGGACTGTATTTTCGGCATAGTCAACGTCATCTCCGCTTATTACCAGCTCATCTCCCCGCAGCACCATAGTCACGCCGAACGCCTTGTCGATCATTTCCATGTATTTATCGTCATTGCCGAATATACCCGTTATATACTGTACATCCTCAACTGTTATCTTTTTCTGTTTTTTCTCCGCTTCCGTTTTCAGCAAGCTTATTCTCCTTCTGTTCTGCAATATTTTCTGACACATCAAGCGTCACGTTACATACTATTATATTTTCTTCCTGCGTAAACTTCAAATCTTTATTGTGCATTTTTATATATTCAGGAATATTTTCACGTATATATTCGCGTATCCTGTCGTTTATTATCGACTCCATTTCTTTTTCCGAGTATTTTCCGGCAGGAAGCTCCGCTCTCAGATGATAAACTACAGTCGCTTCGACTATACCGTCGGCATCGGCGACACGCGCTGCGTTGTCACGCGACGTATCATATGTAGTATTCTGGATCGGCACGAAACAGCTTATGAGCACCTGCCCCGCCTGTACGTAATCGCCCGGCTCTACAAGAGCATGACCTTCGCGTGCTATAACGCGCTCTATATAGCCGCTTTTCGCAGCAACTATATCATGTATCGCCGTATCGCCGCCGGCGTCCTCAAGGCTGCCCTCTACTATGCTTACTCTGACGTACGACCCCTGACGTTCTATTCCCAGCCATCTTATATCGCCAAACTCCGCAAGTATGTCGTTTTTTATATGGCTGCTGTCTATACGCGCGCTGCCGCCCTCGTAAAGCCCCGCCTCGCGCAGAGCCGCGCGCAGCTCCTTTTCGTCCGTGCCGTAGTCTCCTTCTATCTCTATTTCAGAAATAATATTCTGCTGCAATACGAGCATAATACAAATGAGCAGCGTCCCCGCTGCAAGCCCGACGCGCCCCAGCGCCCTCTTTGCAAAAGGCACGGCGCCCGATTCCCCGGTCAGACTTATCATGTAGCGCCGTCCGAGCAGCTTGCTGAGCCGCAGATAATCGCTGTAGCCGCACCCGAACGAAAAAGTCAGCTCATCGTCATAGCTTATATCCTCTATCATTATCCCGGCGTTTATGATGCGACTCACCGCCTTTTCAAGCTCCGTGCCCTCGACAGAGACTCGGCAGCCGTGAATTCTCAGCCCTCTCATTCACGGCCTTCCCTTCGCTGATCTGCGCTGCCATTTTTGCCATAAAATTCTATTGAAGAAAATTTCCCGTTCACCCGCATCCTTCCGTCATAAATGTATTCAACATTCATACCGATACCGTACAAAGAAAGCTGTCCCTTGCCGTGGTCTACAGTAATATTAGTATCAGACATTATTATCACCTTTTTCACATTGTCTATGACTGCGACCGACCCGCTGACATTCACCCGCGCCGCCCTGATATCAAAATCATCCATTATATTAAACATATCATCCATGATATCACCACCTGTTATCCTGCTCTTAGATACATATGCTTTTATGCATGCAAGTATGCTTTTTGTAATATCTATAAAACAAAAAGACGCCCAAAAAGCGGGCAGGCATGCAGGCGACCGCGGAGCGAACCGCATGCCTGCCCGCCTATCCTGGTGTCCCGTATTTACAGAAAAGTATACTTCCTGTATTTTCCTTGTTATGCATTCGTTTATAATGTATAATAGAAATGGTATTAAAATCAATTTTGCGTATTCATTGGCCGCCGTTTTATCATATACATGGCGGTCGGAAACGGGAGGTTAAACATGGCTGATTACACTGCTGATGACAAGTATTCTAACTGCTTCGTATGTAGTCCTACCAATCCTTACGGGCTTCATCTTACAAACACTTTTGTAAACGGGCGCTCACATATGGAGATCACTCCGCACGAGAATATGACAGGGCTCAAAGGACTTATGCACGGCGGATTTTCACTTATGCTTATGGACGAGATCATGTATTACGCTATGGAAGGACTCCATGTAGATACTGTTACCCTCAACTCTCACTGTGATTTCGTCAGTCCCGCTTACATAGGACACAAGCTTATCGCAGAGGGCTGGGTCGAAAAACGCGAAGGTAAGAAGATATACGCAGCAGGCGAGCTTGTCGACGCCGATACCGGCAAGGTCGTAGTTAAGGCTACAGGTCTTTATTACGAAATGGATATGTCTTCATTCCTGCCTGACTAATAAATACTTAATACACTTTATTCATAAATAAGTAACAACTCCATTTACGAATCCCATACAACGAGGGCGCTGTGTCGATCGACATAGCGCTTTCTTGTGCATATTTTACAATTTTCCTGCACGCCGGGCGGGCTTAACGCGAGCTGCCGCCCGGTCCGAACCTGTAGGCGGTGGCTCGCCCGTATAACGAAACAGGGCTGTCGCTTTCGCAACAGCCCTGTTTCGTTTATTGGAAGATGTATTATGATGATTTTTTCGAGATCAACAGTTGTTATTTATGTACACCTTATTTTCTAAAGAATCGTACACAGTTTAATATTATGCTTTATTTTGAGGCTGACATTATGCTTCCTTAGCGTCCATTATAGCTGACAGTCCGCCCCATTCTTCCTGGAAGATAGCAGGATCCATAAGCTTTGGACCGCCCTCTGGAATTATTGGTGTGAATTCCATATGATCGAGTATATCCTTCTGCATGTCGATACCCGGTGCTATTTCTATAAGCTTCAGACCGCCTTCACAAGCTTCAAATACGCATCTTTCTGTGATGTAAAGAGCAGGCTTACCATTCTTTACTGCGAGAGGAGCATCATAAGCGATCTGCTCTGACTTCTTAACAAACTTCTTCAGCTTACCTTCCTGATCGATAACGAGCTTACCATCCTCGATGTGTTCCTTCAGGCCCTTAGCTGTAAATGTACCGATGAAGCAAGCCTTTCTTGCTCCAGCAGTTATATTTGTAAATCCGCCAACGCCGAGTGTTACGCCGTTGAGCTTAGATACGTTTATCGAACCGTCTTCCTGAGCTTCTGAGAGACCAAACGCTCCGAAGTCAAGACCTGTTCCGTCGAACCAGTCGAAGTGATCCTTCTGGTCTGTAGAGCACTCGTTGTTGAAGTGGCATCCGAAGAGTGGACCGCCGCCAGGTACTCCGCCTACTGAGCCGGACTCAGAAATCATTACTATGTTATCCATTTCGCCTTCTTCAGCAAGCACGCCTCCGCAGAATGTCGGCAGACCGATACCGAAGTTGCACATAGAACCACGCTTTATTTCCATTACAGTTCTTCTGATGATGACCTTCTTAGGATCGAACGGCATTACTTCTATAGCATCTGTAGGGACCTTCATCTGACCGTTAAGACCCTTCCAGAATGAAACAGGTCTGTCTCCTGCATTTGTAAGAGCTCTTGCCAGCTTTTCAGGATGTTCTTCTACAAATATGTAGTCAACGAGGTTTCTGCCGACCTTTACGAGCTTAGGATTTAAAGATCCTGCCTTTGCGATCTGCTCTACCTCTACGATTACCTTACCGCCGCAAGCCTTAGCTGCTCTTGCAACTGCGCCGAGTTCGAGGTTGAGGCATTCGTTTTCACAAGTGATATTACCGTTTTCAT
>CAVGTL010000026.1:0-21723 GCA_963632005.1 Succinivibrio sp. | reverse complement strand
CTGCGCGGCGTTCAGGAGCTCTGAGGCGGCTGTGAATGCGCAGCGCATGAGTATATCCATGCGGCAGTCGGCGTTGCGCGAGTGCGTGTTGAATATGCCGCCTGCGAGCTTTACGAGCTTACCGAGGTTTCCTGCGAGCACCAGCTCCGGGATGCCGAGCTCGCAGGCGCAGTCGAGTGCTTCGCCTATGAAGTTGCTGCATTTTATCATTTGGTCTTCCTGCGCGCCGAGCTTTTCTGCGGCGAATTTCATGCCATAGTTTCCGGGGACTATGACCATAGCGCTGCCGTCATGCGCGCTGAGCTCGAGCCATTTTACGCGCATTTCGGCACGTATGGTCTCTATGAGCGCGGGCTCGCTCATCGGTTCTACTATGCCTGTGCTTCCAAGTATGGAAATTCCTCCCTGTATTCCCAGTACAGGGTTGAATGTTTTTTCTGCTATTTCGGCGCCGCCAGGAACGGATATCGTTATCGTAAGCGCGCCGTCGTAGTCTGCTTCATCGCATATCTGCAGGACGGCGTCTGTTATCATGCGGCGCGGCCCTGAGTTTATGGCTGCCGCGCCTGCGGGCTGGTCGAGGCCGGCTTTTGTTACTGTGCCTACTCCTGGCCCGCCCTTTATTATTATTCTGTTGTCTGCGGGGGCGGGCCGGCCGACGCGGCTTGCTTCCTGTTCAGGCGGGTCGGCCATGCCGACGCGGCTTGCTCCGTATTCAGGCGGGTCGGCCCTGCCGACGCGGCTTGTCTCCCGTTCAGGCGGGTCGGCGTTTTCGGGAGTTAACGCAGCGGCGCCTGCGCGGCTGCCTGCGTGTGCTCGCTGCACTTCCGCGTATATCAGCAGCCCGTCCGTGACATCTATATCAGCGCCGGCGTCCTTCCTGACGGCGCATTTCACGCTGTCCGCGCCGCACGTTATATCCTCAACATCAAAGCTCACCGCGCTGCCCTTAAGCACAAGCTCCGTACTTTCAACAAGCCCGCCGTTAAGCAGCATATCAGCCGCCGCCCTCGCAGCCGCCGCAGCGCATGCCCCCGTAGTATATCCGCACCTCAGATTTTTCCCATATTTGTAAATATTCAACGTTATGCGCCTCTCTTACTCAGCTTTTTACTCAGTGAGTTCACCCTGACACGCTGCGGCCAAATTACCGAAACATCCTTCTCATCACATTTCATTAAGCATATTCTCAGGATCGTCCACAGCCTTTACCTTATCATTTGCTTTTACGATAATTCCATTTTCATCTATGAGATACGTAGTCCTGACCACTCCCATAGAAACCTTGCCTGAACGCTTCTTTTCCTTCCAGACATCATATGCCTGTATCACATTCAGCTCAGGATCAGAAAGTATCGTAAATCCCAAGTCGTATTTTTCTTCAAAACGTTTATGAGATGCAACTGAATCCTTGCTTATACCAAGTATCACCGCGTTTTTATCTTCAAACTGCGGTCTGCGTTCTGAATACCCGCACGCCTGCTTCGTACATCCCGCGGTGCTGTCCTTCGGATAAAAATACAATATTACCTTTTTACCTGCATAATCAGAAAGCCTGTGCAGCCTTCCATCCTGATCCGGAAGCTCAAAGTCCGGCGCTTTTATTCCTGTTTCCAGCATGATTTTCTCCTTCCGCGCAAGTTATGCACTTATTTATCTGTTAGATCCTATTCTACTATGACTCCCCGACCCATTCAATATTTTCATACCCACGCCCAAATGGTCAACCAAATAATTCTAAAAGGTTGACAATTAATAACGCTGACGCTATACTTCAAATCATACGTCCGCCCAGCGGACCCACACTTGCCGCCCCAAAGCGGCACCAACTCACCGGAACGAAACAGGAAATAAAAAATGATAAAACTAAGACCCCATCACCTGCTCTGCACTCAGAGCTACGAAGGCATGGGCTACAGCACTGCCTTCATTGAAAACATGGATAAGATAACAGGCATACTCCGCAGCAAGCCCGACACAACTATACAGCTCGTATTCACGACAGACTCTTTGTGTGCCGCATGTCCGCACATGCGCGGCGAAGATCTCTGCGACTCGCAGGAAAACGTAAAAAGCTTCGACCGTCGCGTAGTCGAAGCTTTCGGACTTACAGAAAAGGAATATATTTACAGCAAATTGATCGATACGATAGACGCACAAATGACAGAAGCGCGCCTGCGCGCCATATGCTGCGGATGCGGCTGGATAGACCGCAGCGCCTGCATAGAATGCATCTGCAAATGCCCTGAATCATAAGGCGCGCACACCGCGCCGGTGCTTGTGCGGTGACGCACGCAGTTTTGGATATAACGAAAACGGAGGTCGCGAGCGACCTCCGTTTTCGTTAATATTACATGAATATTTTTTATTATTATTATTTGCGTCCGCTCTTGCTTGTGACCTTGAGTCGAGCCATGGCTCTTGCGAGAGCTGCCTGGCTGTGTACATACTCGCGTTCGCTGTTTTTGAGGCGGATACGTTCTTCTGCTCTTTCTTTCGCAAGCTGAGCACGCTTGACGTCGATATCCTCCGGTCTTTCGACGAAGTCACATATGAGGATGACTCTGTCGCCGAGGATCTCGACAAAACCGTTACCTACTGCAGCAAGTCTCTGTTCGCCGTCTACTGTGTAACGCAGCTCGCCGGCAACTACAGGTGATACCATGAGTTCATGGTCGGCAAGTACGCCGTGTTCGCCGTCGAGGCCCGGGAATACGAGCATTTCGGCGTCACCCTGATAAAAGACCTTGTCTGTAGCAACGATCTCCAGCTTAAATGTATTCATATATGCACCTCACACTTTCATTTGAAAATGCAACTATGCATTCTGCATTGCCTTAGCTTTTTCTAAAACGTCCTCGATAGGACCGCAGTTGAAGAATGCCATTTCCGGAATATCATCCAGCTCGCCGTCAAGGATCATCTTGAAGCCCTTGATAGTTTCCTTGATAGGAACGTACTTACCAGGGATACCAGTAAAGTTTTCAGCTACGTGGAACGGCTGAGACAGGAACTTCTGGATCTTTCTTGCACGGTATACGATCTTCTTATCCTCTTCGTCGAGTTCTTCCATACCGAGGATAGAGATGATATCCTGCAGTTCAGCGTAACGCTGGAGCGCTTCCTGAACTCTTCTTGCGATCTCGTAATGTTCTTCACCTACAACTTCAGCTTCCAGGATACGTGATGTAGATTCGAGAGGGTCAACTGCAGGGTAAAGACCCTGTTCAGCGATCTTTCTTGAAAGTACTGTCTTTGCATCAAGGTGTGTGAATGTTGTTGCAGGAGCAGGGTCAGTCAGGTCATCGGCAGGTACGTATACGGCCTGTACAGATGTGATAGAACCGTTCTTTGTTGAAGTGATTCTTTCCTGAAGTTCACCTACTTCGTTAGCCAGTGTAGGCTGATAACCTACGGCTGAAGGCATACGTCCGAGCAGGGCAGATACTTCTGAACCTGCCTGTACGAAACGGAAGATGTTATCTATGAAGAGCAGTACGTCCTGGTGCATCTTGTCACGGAAGTACTCAGCAAGTGTCAGACCTGTCTGAGCTACACGCATACGAGCTCCAGGTGGTTCGTTCATCTGACCGAACACGAGGGCTGTCTTCTTGATTACGCCTGATTCTGTCATTTCGTTCCAGAGGTCATTACCTTCACGAGTACGTTCTCCAACGCCTGTGAATATTGAGTAACCACCGTGCTCAGTGGCGATATTTGTAATGAGCTCCTGAATGAGTACTGTTTTACCTACGCCGGCACCGCCGAACAGACCGATCTTACCGCCCTTAGCGTAAGGTGCGAGAAGATCTACTACCTTGATTCCGGTTTCGAGAATTTCTACTACAGGTGTCTGCTCATCAAATGCAGGCGGTTCTCTGTGGATAGCCCACTGTTCTTCGCCCTTTACAGGCTCGCCGCCGTCGATGACTTCACCGACTACATTAAACATACGACCGAGAGTAGATTCGCCTACAGGTACCTTGATATAGTCGCCTGTGGCAATTACTTCCATACCCTTTGCGAGGCCTTCACTGGAGTCGAGCACGATGCAGCGCACAACTCTGTTTCCCATATGTGATGCAACCTCCATTACGAGAGGCTTGCCGTTAAGTTCAACTGTGAGGGCTTCTTTAATGAGGGGAAGGTAATCTCCTTCAAATAATACATCTACAACAGGTCCGATGACCTGTGTGATCGTTCCCTTATTCATTTATTCCTCCTGTTACTGTGCAGACGCGCCGCTTACGATCTCAGTAATTTCCTGAGTGATAGCAGCCTGTCTTTCACGGTTATATGCCAGGGAAAGTTCACGTATCATGTCCTTGGCATTCGTTGTGGCGTTATCCATGGCAGTCATACGCGCGCTCTGTTCGCATGCGTATGATTCAACCATTGCGCCGTAGATCAGTCCTTTTATATAGTTAGGAGCGACATGCTTGATCACAGCCTCAGGAGAAGGAGAGAATACTGGTTCTCTCAGATGTTCTCCGACTTCAACATCCTCAAACATCTTTGTTGACAGCGGCATTATACGCTTTGATGCTGTCTCAAAGGACATTGAATTGATCATATCTGTATATACAACGTATACTTCGTCTACTTCATTTTCAAGGAACTGTCCTATAACATGCTCTGCTATATCTCTCGCACGATACATAGCCGGATCTGCAGCCGGATAAACATGCTTTTCATCGATAGTTACATTTTTGAAATTCTTAAAGTAATTTACAGCCATGTGACCCACGAGAATGAGAGTATTTTCAGAGTCGTCTGCAATAAGCTCTTCGACTTTCTTGAAGACGTTGTGATTGTACGAGCCGGCAAGTCCCTTATCAGATGATATCACGATGATCGTTCTGCGCTTTCCGTGCTCCGGAATGTTTCTCGGAGATGTCTCTTCAAAGAAATCTTCTTCCAGATCAGGGCATCTGTTGAGGATGTCGGCGATAGTCTGCTGTAAAAGCCTGAAATACGGACTCACCTTTTCGTGACCGCTTTTAGCCTTTCTGAGCTTTGCAGACGAGATCAGATACATCGCATTAGTGATCTTCATCGTATCCTGGACACTGCTGATCCTCGTACGGATCTCGCTCATGCTAGCCATGAAATCACCTACCTGCTCTTATATTCTTTGACAGCAGCAAGGATCTTTTCCTGCAGCTCGTCGTTCATTACCTTCTTTTCGTTGATCTCATCAACGATATCAGAATGTACAGTTTCGATATACTCGATAACGCCGTTCTTGAAGCCTTCGATCTCCTTCAGCGGGATGTCGATGAATATCTTTGCGTTAGCAGCGCAAAGCAGTATTACCTGCTTGTGCAGCGGCATTGGGTTGTATAAAGGCTGCTTAAGGAGCTCGATAAGGCTCTTGCCGTGTGCGAGAAGTTCCTTAGTTGCATCGTCCAGATCTGAACTGAACTGAGTAAATACTTCCATTTCACGGTACTGAGCGAGGTCTACACGGAGTGAGCCCGATACAGTCTTCATGATCTTAGTCTGTGCCTTACCACCTACACGGGATACAGAAAGACCAACGTTTACCGCAGGTCTTACACCTGAGAAGAACAGGTCTGTCTCAAGGAATATCTGACCGTCTGTAATAGATATTACGTTTGTAGGGATATATGCTGATACGTCTCCGGCCTGTGTTTCGATGATAGGCAGAGCAGTCATTGAACCGCCGCCGAATGCAGCGTCACGTCTGCAGGCACGCTCAAGAAGTCTTGAGTGGAGATAGAATACGTCACCAGGGTAAGCTTCACGTCCAGGTGGTCTGTGGAGCAGCAGAGACATTGCTCTGTATGCCTGTGCGTGCTTTGAAAGGTCATCGTAAACGATGAGCACGTCCTTGCCCTGATCCATGAAGTGTTCGCCGATAGCTGCGCCTGTGTAAGGAGCGAGGTACTGCAGTGGAGCAGGTTCGCTGGCAGGCGAATTTACAACGATGGAATATTCCATAGCGCCGTATCTCTTAAGTGTATTTACAGTCTTAGCTACAGTAGAAGCCTTCTGACCGATAGCTACGTAAATACAAATTACGTCCTGACCCTTCTGGTTCAGGATAGTATCGATAGCGATAGCAGTCTTACCAGTCTGTCTGTCGCCGATGATAAGTTCTCTCTGACCACGTCCGATAGGGAACATGGAGTCGATAGCGAGTATACCAGTCTGAAGCGGCTGAGATACTTCTTTTCTTGTGATTACGCCAGGAGCCTTGTGCTCGATAGGTCTGTAATCTGTAGTTTCTATAGCGCCTTCGCCGTCGATAGGCTCACCGAGCGCATTAACAACGCGGCCGAGCATCTTTTCGCCAACCGCTACACCGGCCTGCTTGCCGGTACGTGTTACTTTTGATCCCTCTACGAGACCGTGATCGCTTCCCAGGAGTACGCAGCCTATTGACTTCGTCTCGAGGTTCTGAGCGATACCTGTAGTGCCGTTTTCGAACTCAACGAGCTCGCCGTACATTACATGCTCAAGGCCGTAAACATTCGCGATACCATCACCAACGCTGATGATCCTACCGATTTCTTCGACCTGAGCCTTGTTATCGTAATTTTCGATTTCGCTTTTTAATACGGAAATGATTCCCTGCGAATTTACGTTACTCAACTTCTCACCTCTCTGCAAAATGACGCTGTAATCTTGTCATTGATGTTTTTACGCTCTGGTCAAGAACAGTATCGCCTACAGTGAGTACGAAGCCGCCGATAAGCGACTTATCCTGCTCAAGCTCAAGCACAACGTTCTTTTTGTTATAGTCCTTTGCGATTTTCTTTTTCAACTGTTCGATCTGAGCATCATCCGGTTCTGTCACATAAGTAAATACAGCTTTGACAGTCTCGTTCTTCTCACGGACCATAGCGTCGTAAGCCTCGAGCATCTCACCGACGCACTCGATGTCGTCGTTATCGCTCATTACTTTGACAAAACTTCTTACGGACTGCGGAAACAGCTTGTCTATGACATTGCGCTTTTCTGCCTTTCTGACGAGAGGGTTAGTCAGAGCGTCCATAAGCTCCGGTGACTCTGTCAGAAGCGCGCGCATCTCTTCGATCTGCTCCGCTTCGATATTCATATCAAATAAGACTCTGGCATAGTTTGCGGGTAAATCTATCATTTATCCTACTCCTCTCCTGCGAGGAAATCGTCAAGCAGCTTCTTGTTTGCGCCGCCGTCCACTGTGCTTCCGAGCACCTTGGATGCAGCTGCGAGAGCGATACCGGCGATCTCGTTCTGAGCATCGCGCATGATCTGCTCACGGTCGCTTTCAGCAGCCTTGTTAGCCTGCTCTACGATGTGTGCCGCGTCTTCATTAGCCTTTTCAATTATAGAATTGTACTGGACCTGCGCACGTTCCTTTGCTGTAGACACGATCTGAGCTGATTCCTCTTTCGCGCCTTTGAGCGAAGCTTCGTACTGTTCCTTCAATGCAGTCGCTTCTTTATTCTTTGTGTCAGCTTCTTCGATCTGTCCTTCGATAAGGGCAGTACGCTTCTCAGCCAGCTTGTTCAGCGGCTTGAATAAGAAGATCCTGAGCAGGATAAAGAGAACGATGATATTGAAAACAATCCAGAATATTCCCCAGTTTAATGTAAGCACGCTTTTGCCTCCAATATTCCGTTAACTATACTTAATATAATAAATAAATGATCCTGTAAATAAATGCCGCATACTGACGACGCCTCGCGGCGTCACGCAGCTTCTCAGGGCCGCCGGGCGGCCGCAGCTTATATCATATTTACTGAATATTCGTATTCGGTGTTAGCCGAGCATTACTATGATTAAGAGCGCGATAACGAAACCGTAGATGGCAGTTGCTTCTGCGAGTGCGCATCCGAGGATAAGTGTACTTGTGATAGAACCCTTTGCTTCCGGCTGTCTTGCGATAGCTTCTGCTGCCTTAGAAGTAGCGATACCGATACCGATACCTGCGCCAAAACCTGTTAATACTGCAAGACCTGCACCAATTGCGATTAAACCTGTCATAATAATTTGTCCTCCTGTTTAATTATGCATTTTGTAATTTGATACGGCACATTTGTTGTTTTCTTTTTATTAATATTTTGATTTTACGTTTTACTTTACGTTTTTCAGTCATGTGCCTTTTTCCATAAAAAAATAGTTTTAGGATGTGCGAATTCTGAATTCTTAATCCTCGATCGATTCCTGAATAAATAATGAGGTCAGGAAACAGAATACGTAAGCCTGAAGTATACCATCGAATATATCGAAGTATGCGCTCGCTACGAGCGGAACTACTGCAGGCACGCAGTAAATGATAAGTTCCATGACGATATACGCGCCCAGAACGTTACCGAAAAGTCGCATACAGAGCGATACCGGCCTGATAGCCAGTTCGAGTATGTTCATCGGTGTTATCATCGCAAGCGGATGAGCGAAGTGCTTCAGCCAGCCGCCTACGCCTCTCTGCCTTATGCCGGCGTACTGAACGAGTACGATACTCATCAGCGCAAGACCTGCTGTAACGTTCAGGTCCTTTGTCGGCGGAGCAATACCTATAAGTCCCAGCATGTTCGATATGCCGAGATAGAGCAGCACCGTTATGAGGTACGGTATATACCGTTTTCCTCTTTCACCCAGAATGCCGTAGAAAAGTCCGTAAATGAAATCCATGAATGATTCAAATACGGCCTGCTTGCCTTTTGGCACTACTTCCAGCTTTCTGGTAAAAACGATGGCCAGGATCACCAGGAACACCATGACGCCCCACGTTACCACAACTGACTGCGGCAGCGGAATGTCGAAGCTTCCCAGATGCAAGTGATATACTTTGGACGCTATATCAAGCTTTTCTGTTAGTTCCTCTGCTAACCCCAAATTAATTCACCTCCTTACTTCATAAAAAAATCACAATTTGTTGTATATTAATACTATTTTTCTTGTTTGTAAATAAAAACAAGAAAATAATAATGTATACAAGTGTACCGGTCACGAAACACGTATAGACACAATACCGGGGTCTCACTCGATACCGTCATAATATACATGTAGAAGTATACAACTATTTTGATTTTAAATCCATCAAAATTATTCAGATTTTGTTAAGTTTTTTGCTATCTGTTTTGTATGTTCAAGCAAAATAATAAAGTATAATGTATATTTAAAGACAATAATTTTCTTTTTAATCTCATATTCCGGTATTTTTTCTTTGTGCCGCATTTGCGTGTGTCCAAAAAATAACATTGTTTTTTTATTTTTTTTGTTAATACAAGGATCGTGCTTAAATTTATATACATTTTCGCTCGATTTTCTGTATTTTGTTCTGTAATTTATACTTTTTACCGTCTTTTGTATGCTTTACCGTACAAGAATAAAACTCTGCTCGTAGGTAAAACTTCTGTAATGTATTTGTAATAATACATTATTGTCGGGCCGCCCGCAGTTTTTTCGGCGGCCCTGCCTTTGCGGCCTCACGGCCGCCTGTATCGTGATACGCTCATTTTTATTCTTGTTGCTTTTATGCATTTATATACGTTCGTTATTTTTCTGACAAACGTTCATATTTATGCGTTTGGCCATACTTCTTTATTATGGGTCTGTATCTGATGAAAAAGCGGCTTCCGCCGCCGTGGGCGCGCCGGGCGCGCGTATCTGAAAAATGCATTCGCTGAATGTATATATATAATGTAGCTTTTTGTTATTAAAAGTATTCGCTACCGGTTTGTGAAGTATGTAACTTTTCATTCCTCTATACGGTAATATTTTTTGCATGTATATTCCATAAAAAACGCACCATACAGTACCGAAAAATATACGGGCAAACTTAGTTGAGATCTCCTGTACATATTGCTTATCCATATATCAGCAGGCAGCTGAAGCAGCCCGCATTTTCTAAAAAGAACTATATTTGCACAATAAACTACTGCTTTTCTTGACACTGCAATTTTACAGACTTATAATGTTTACAAACTTTGTCGGGGCGCCGGGCGCCCGCGGTGAGGCTGAAATTATTCGTACAGCAGTTATGTGCGAGGTAATTTTGTTAATTTATGTAATTAATTTTCTATTTATACAGAAGGAGTTGATATAACAATGGAAAAGAAAAACATCGACTGGGAAAACTTATCTTTCGCTTATATGCCTGTAGATAAGAGCTACGTTTCTAATTACAAGGACGGAGCATGGGATGAGGGCGCTCTTACAAGCGATCACACTATCACACTCAGCGAGTGCGCAGGCGTTCTTCAGTACGCTCAGACTGTATTTGAAGGCCTCAAGGCTTACACTACTGAGGATGGCCACATCGTTACTTTCAGACCTGACCTCAACGCTGAAAGACTTCAGCAGTCAGCTGCGAGACTTGAGATTCCTGTAGTTTCTACAGAAAAGTTCCTCGACGCTCTCGACCAGGTAGTAAAGGCTAACGCAGCTTACGTACCGCCTTACGGTTCAGGCGCTACTTTATATATCAGACCTTACATCTTCGGAAGCTCATCAGTTATCGGTGTAAAGCCTGCTGACGAGTATCAGTTCAGGATCCTCTGCACTCCTGTTGGTCCTTACTTCAAGGGTGGCGCTAAGCCTATCACTATCAAGGTAAGTGATTTCGACAGAGCTGCTCCTCACGGTACAGGCAACATCAAGGCAGGTCTGAACTACGCAATGAGCCTTCACGCTATCGTAACTGCTCACGCTGAAGGTTATGACGAAAACATGTACCTCGACGCAGCTACTCGTACAAAGGTAGAGGAAACAGGCGGTGCAAACTTCATCTTCGTTACTAAGGACAACAAGGTAGTTACACCTAAGTCAGACAGCATCCTGCCTTCTATCACTCGCCGTTCACTCATCGCAGTTGCCAGGGATTACCTCGGCCTCGAAGTTGAAGAAAGAGAAGTTTACTTCGACGAAGTTAAGGACTTTGCTGAATGCGGACTCTGCGGTACTGCTGCAGTTATCTCTCCTGTAGGCAAGATCGTTGACCACGGCAAGGAAATTGCATTCCCTGCAGGTATGGAAAAGATGGGTCCTGTTACTCAGAAGCTGTATGAGACACTCACAGGCATCCAGATGGGCAGACTCGAAGCTCCTGAAGGATGGATCAGAAAGATGCTGTAATCGGCGTCAGATCGCATGATCTGAGCTTTCTAAGCCGAAGCATTTATATTGGAATATAGACGTAAACGACCCGCGCTCTTTATGAGCCGCGGGTCGTTTTTTATGTCCGGGTCTCAGGAATAAACAGACCCGGATGCTTTTTTATTTAATTATTTATACAACGTTTTCAGCGATATCCCGATATTTGATACACCTTATTCGCTGTATTTTTTATGCGAGATAACGTACTATCATCGCAGCTGCTTCTGCACGAGTTGCGCCGCCCTTAGGGTCGAGCTTGTTGCCGCTCTTTCCTGTTATTATACCGTTTCCTACTGCCCACTTCATAGCGTCAGCCGCGTATGATGATACTGCTGCGCTGTCTGCGTAGCCCGAGAGATCTCCTGAAGCTGCCTTCAGAGTTCCCTTGTACGAAGCGTATCTGTAGAGCATTACTGCGAACTGTTCGCGCGTTACGCTCTTTTCAGGTGCGAATTCCGTGCTGCTCACGCCTGTTACTATGCCGTTTGACGCAGCCCATGCCACAGCATCTCTGTACCATGCGCTCTGCTTTACGTCAGTGAATGTAACTGCGCCGTTTGCTGCAGGCTTGTCCTCCATGTTGTAGAGGATCTGAACGAACATAGCTCTGCTTACCTTCTGGTCAGGAGCGAAGAGCGTGTCTGACACGCCATTCATGATGCCGTTTTCAGCAACATATTTTACCGCATTGTTGTACCAGCTTGAAGCTGCCACATCGCTGAAGCTCTTTGCAGGAGTTGTCGTGCCGCCGTTTGAAGGGTTCTGGTTATCCTGTCCCGGCTTAGTCGGAGTAGTAGTTCCTGAATTACCGCCTGAGCTGCTTCCGCCGCCACCGCCTGAAGAACTGCTTTCCTTAGCGTATGCAGGTATCTCGCCTGTCTGTACTGACTTTTCGATGTTCTTGAGCGTAGGGAGCTTTCCTGCTTCTATGTTCCATATGTCTCTGCTCCAGTCTGCAAATACTGCTGCTGAAGGAGCTGCGTTTATCTGAGCCTTTGTGATGTCAGCGCCGTTTATCTGATCTGCGCCCTTGTTAGTTACTTCTATGTTCTTACCGGCTGCCACAAGCTTTACGTCAGCAAAAGCGTAGTTGTTTGCAAGTTCTGCAGGCTGCTTGGCGCTGTTCGTGCCTGCTATTCTTGCTACGCCGCTCTCAGCGTCCGTAGTTACAGTCTGACCTATGTACAGGCTGTTCTTTACACATGCTGAATCTACTGCATCGGCTGTTCTCTTTGAAGCAGAACCTACGATACCGCCTACTGACGAATCACCGCCCTTTATGTTGCCTACTGCATAGCAGTTTATGATCTTTACATCGTTTACCTGCTTACCGAGTATTCCGCCTACATTGAGTCTGCCGCCTGTAACGTTACCGATAACATAGCAGTCAGATATAGTTCCGCCTGTAGCTGAAGCGCATATGCCGCCTACTGCGTTTGCGTCTATATTACTTGTTGTTGAAGCGTAAGATGTTACGTCTGCCTTTACGTAGCAGCCCTTAATGTCTGAGAATGTGCTGCCTGTGATACCTGCAACGTATCTTCCGTAGCCTGTTACTGTACCTTCTGTAAAGTAGCAGTCAGATATATCTGTTGATGTAACTGTTCCTGCTATACCTGCTGCATATGCGTTATCCCATACACCTGTAGCGAGTATAGTAGTTTTTTCTACTGAGCAGTTCCTGATAGATACACTGTTTTTGCCACCGCGGTAAACCATGCTGCCCACGATACCGCCGACATTTACGATACCTGTCGCTTTTGAGTTCTTTACTGTGCAGTTTAATACATCAGACTGACCTGTACCTAATATAAATCCTACATGTGACTTATTTGTATAGCTTTCGCTTGTTATTGTCGCCTTTATATCTGCATTGACAATATTTATATTTTTAAATGTTGAGCCCGGCAGACCGGATCCGAAAAGACCTGCTTCTATATAAGAAACGCAGTTCATGTTTGATATAGTCTTTCCGTCACCGTCATAAGTTCCGGCAAATCCCATAGTTTTTTCGCTCTTGCCCGGCTGCTTTACAGTAATACCGATAGGTACCCAGTTTTCTCCTGACATGTCGATGTCGGCAGTCTGCCTGAAATAACGATCTTTATACTCTATGCCCTTATTTACTCTGTCAGAGATCTTCTTAAGGTCATTGTAATTATTGATGAGATACGGTGACTCTACAGTTCCGTTTCCGTCAAACGGTTTTTCAAATTCTGCATATACGCCTACATTCTCATCATATACAGTTACTTCGTAAGCCGCATCGTTACTTATGTAGTCCTCACTGTCTGCAGATGTCTTCCAGCCGTTGAATACCCAACCCTTTGATGTATCAACGTTAGCTGTGAGAGTTACCTTTGAGCCCGGTATTACAGAAGACATGTCAGAAACATCAGATGTTACTGAGCATCCGTTATCTGTTGCGCCGTCAGGTATTGTAACGTTCACGCCTGATAAGCCATCGCTGTCCTTAACAAATCTTACCTTGTCGAACAGTACGCACTGGTTATCGTCGTCACCCCATTTACCTCTGCGGTATGTTATCTTTGCAGTATGCTTCTGGTCTGCTGTGCCTTCAACGTGGTAAACGCCTGTCTGCCAGTCTGAGTACAGAGAGAAACCTTCTTTTGCAAACTCAGTTTCCTGTCCTCCGTCGATAGATATCATATACTTGTCTGCACCGCGCGACGAAAGTACAAAGTGGTCAAACATAAGGTAACCTGAGCCTGTCCATGATACAGTAAACGAGCCCTCGCTCGTATCCTGACCGTCTCCAGGCGCGCCGTTTGAGGTTCTTGTGATCATGCCCTGACCGCCTGCATATACATCATCAGGATATGTTGAGTTTCCGCCCTTGTGTACAACTGTCTTGCTTCCATCTGCCACCTTTATGTTTTCAACTGCCGTTATATCAGCGTTTGTTTCGCCTTCTGCGAGGAGCGCTTCCTTGAGCTCTGCGCTTACACCGCTTGAAGGGTCTTCGCCTGGATCAGGCTTTACAGGTGTATCTCCACCTCCTGAAATGTATGAAGGGAGCTCAGAGTTCTGCGCTTCTGTTATCGCCTTAAGGACAGGGAGCTTTCCTGCCTCTATAGTCCATACGTCCTTATCCCATGATGAGAAGCATGCTGCTACGGCAGAAGTGTCTTTTAAAGTATCACCACTTATATCTTCGCCGTTTATAGTTGCAGCTCCCTTTTCTTCAGGAGTATACGCTTTGCCCGCCTGAGTCATAGACATTGTTGCAAAAGCACTATTCTTATCTAATTCAGTTTTTGTGCCGTTATATATGTCTGTTTCGTTTTTACCTGCTATTCTTCCTACAGTAGTGCCTGAAACTGACTTATTTAATGCAACTACCTTCTTTACAGAACCATTTGTTGCAGTGCTTCCTATAATGCCTCCTGCAAGCCCCTGCGATGCTGAAACATCTGCCAGAGAATAGCACTCTGATATATCGACTTTAGTCGCGTTATTTCCTACAATTCCTCCTACTACTTTAGCTCCTGTTATCTTTCCTGTAGAGTAGCATCCTTTTACATTAGCAATTCCCGTAGAGCCTACGATGCCTCCGAGATTCTGGTATCCCGTTATATCCATTGACGATATGCAATTTGTAATATGTGCCCAGGTGCTCTGTATGCCCATGATGCCTCCAACATCAGAGAAATATGCTTCATCACCTGAGATTTTCCCCGAAGTGATGCACGCACTTACAGAAGCATTCATACCAGTTCCACCTGCTATGCCTGCAGTTGCCGCTCCTGCATAAAGACCTGCATATGTACTGGTTATGACTCCATCAAATGTACAGTTGCTAATACTGCCCTTCCCCAGGTATCCTACTATACCACCTATCTGTTTTTTAGACGTATTTATAGTTCCTGTAACATCACAGTCTGTAATCTTACCATCTGACATTCCGGCTATTACACCTGTCTTATCATCTGATGCAGTTATATTAGCATCTACCTTCAAATTCTTTACCTCAGACCCGAGTTCAAGAGATTCAAACAGTCCCCGTGTTTCAGCATTAAAGCCTGAGATCTTATTTTCCTGACCGTCAAATATTCCTGCAAATGTTCCTGCAATGCCCTTAAATGACGAATCTACAGTCACATTATTCTGAAGTGCAAAATACTTGCCTGCTAAAGAATTCCCGCTTGCACATATAGTGCTGATTTTATTTAAATCAGCAGATGACTCTATCTTATATGGATCCTCGGCAGTTCCCTCTTCCTCAAACTGGCTTGAGAAAACAGCTGTTATACTTACTGATTCATCAAGAACGCTGAATGAATAAGTCGTTTTTGTTGACAGGACATTTCCTTCGCTGTCCTTCCATGCTTCGAATATGTCGCCGCCTGTTTCCTTTGCAGTTAATGTTACTGTGCTTCCCGGATCTGCCGCAACCGATAACTGCTTGTCACTTTCATTTCCGTTAGATGATACTGAGCCTGTTCCTGTAACGCTGCATGTAACAGGAGTCTGTGCCGTCGTAAATCTTACATTGCTAAGACGCCCCTTCGAGACAGAAGTGTTTACTACCCACGAAACATCTTCTGCTTTTGCAAATTTAACCGTTTCCGTTTTCCATTTTAGTACATTAGCTGCATTTATTTCTTTGTCCCATATTTCTTCAGGATTTTTAAATTTAAACATTTCAGCCCACGCATTTGACGACCCTTCTGTCATCATCCAGTCAAATATCAGCCAGCCTGATTCAGGAATATTCGCTTTTACTTCAGCTCCGTTGACGCCCTCGATATACACTCTGTCGCCATCAGTTCCACTTGTCCACTTTGACGCGTCTGTCTGCGTAAGTTCTACAGCAGTGCTTGTCTTTGTTCCCGAAGTTGCAACTACTTCTGCAATCGCTGCTTCCGAAGAGTCATTTACAGATACGTCTGTATAAACGGTATCTGCAAATACACCTGTCGCAGTTGATGTTACTGTGAGCATCGTGCAAAGAGCAAGTGCTATTGCTTTTCTTTTCATTCTTCTTACCTTTCACTAATAAAAAAATATATTTTAATGATATAAAAACGAGTTCCGTCCGATAAAAGTCACTTTAGCGGCCGTTGCTCATATCATTCATCATTTTGATACCCGAACCGTCTGACGGCCCGGGTATCTGTTTTTTGTTTTACAATTTTAATTTAAATAGTTTTTTATCCAAATTATGCGAGGTAACGCATCATCATAGCAGCTGCTTCCGCACGAGTAGCTCCGCCCTTAGGGTCGAGCTTGTTTCCGCTCTTTCCTGTTATGATGCCATTTCCGATTGCCCAGTTAAGTGCTTCAGATGCGTATGATGATACTGCTGCGCTGTCTGTGAAGCCTGCGAAACTGCCTGAAGCCGCCTTCAATGTTCCCTTGTACGAAGCGTATCTGTAGAGCATTACTGCGAACTGTTCACGTGTTACGTCCTTTTCAGGCGCAAACTCTGTAGCGCTTATACCTGTTACGATGCCGTTTGATGCTGCCCATGCTACAGCGTCAGCGTACCATGCGCTCTGCTTTACATCAGTAAATTTAGCAGCACTGTTTACTGCCGGTTTCTTTTCCATGTTGTACAGTATCTGAACGAACATCGCCCTGCTGACCTTCTGCTCAGGAGCGAACAGCTTGTCTGATACGCCGTTCATTATTCCCTTGTCTGAAACGTACTTTACAGCGTCGTTATACCAGCTGCCTGATGCTACATCGCTGAAGCTCTTAGATGCACCTGTATTTCCACCGTTAGAAGGGTTCTGGTCATCCTGTCCAGGAGTTGTCGGTGTAGTAGTTCCTGAGTTTCCGCCTGATGAAGAGCCGCCTGAGCTGCTTCCGCCGCCACCTGAAGAACTGCTTTCCTTAGCGTATGCAGGTATCTCGCCTGTCTGTACTGACTGCTCGATATTCTTGAGTGTAGGGAGCTTTCCTGCCTGGATGTTCCATACGTCTCTGCTCCAGTCTGCGAATACCGCTGCTGTAGGAGCTGAATTTATCTGAGCCTTTGTGATGTCAGCGCCGTTCAACTGATCAGCGCCCTTATTAGTTACTTCTGCATCCTTGCCTGCTGACACAAGCTTTACGTCCACGAATGCATAGTTACCTGCAAGCTCTGCCGGCTTCTTGGCGTTGTTTGAGCCGACTATTCTTGATACCGCTGCAGTTTCCGCATCTGCTGTTACAGTCTGACCTATGTACAGGCTGTTCTTTACGCATGCTGAATCAGTAGCATCTTCGCTTTCCTTTGCAGCTGAGCCTGATATACCACCCGCTGACGACTCGCCTGCCTTTACATTACCTACAACATAGCAGTTTATTACCTTAGTGTCGCCTGACTGCTTGCCTACGATACCGCCTACATTGAGTCTGCCGCCTGTGATGTTACCGATTACATAGCAGTCAGATACAGTTCCGCCCGGGGCAGTTGCTACTATACCGCCTACAGCGTTTGCATCGATATTACTCTTTTCAGAGCGATAAGACGTTATATCTGCCTTTACGTAGCAGCCTGTGATATCAGAGAATGACTTTCCTGTAATACCAGCTACATATCTTCCGTAGCCTGTAGCTGAGCCTGTAAAGTAGCAGTTCCTTATAGCTGTTGAAGAGCATGCGCCTGCTATACCCGCAGCATATGCGTTATCCCATACACCTGTAGCGAGTATAGTAGTGTTTTCAACACCGCAGTTTTCTATAACAGCTTCACCATGTCCCATATATGAAGAGTTACCTGTTATACCTGCTACGTTTACGATACCGCTTGCCTTTGAATCCTTTACTGTGCAGTTTGAGATATTTGACTGGCTGCATGCCGCAATGAAGCCTACATATGACTTATTTGTAACGCTTTCATCTGTTATCGTCGCCATTATTTGGGAATCAACAATATTTACATTCTTTATCGTTGACCCTGCCATAGTGTTTCCAAAAAGACCTGCCTCTATTTCAGATACAGCTATCATGTTTAATATAGTCTTTCCGGCGCCGTCGTAAGTGCCGCCGAACGTCATAATATCTATGCTCTGACCCGATCTTGATACTGTAATACCTGCAGGTACCCACTGTTTTCCGAGCATATCTATATCAGCAGTCTGCTTTAAGTATCTGCCTTCATACGTAACGCCGTCGTTTATGTCGTCAGCCATCTTCTTGATATCATTGTAGTTGTTTATCAGATACGGAGATTCTACTGTTCCGTTTCCTTCAAACGGCTTTTCGTATTCTGCATATATATTTATGTCATCGCTGTATACAGTAACTTCGTAAGAAGTCTTGTTGCTTATATAATCCGCGCTGTCAGCAGATGATTTCCATCCTCTGAATATCCAGCCCTTGTTCACATCTACATTAGCTGTGAGAGTTACTTTTGAACCCGGAGCTACAGATGAAATATCAGCTGCATCAGACGTTACCGTGCATCCGTTTTCGTCAGCTCCTGAAGTCATCGAAACATTTATGCCAGGTAATGACGCGACATCTTCCTTTACAAATCTTACCTTATCAAATATAACGAACTGATCGTCGTCATCGCCCCACTTTGATCTGTAGTATGTTATCTTTGCCGTGTGCTTCTGATCTGCTGCACCGTCAACGTGGTAAACGCCTGTTTCCCATCCTGAGTAAAGAGTTATACCTCCGTTTGCAAACGCCTCATCCTTTGCGCCGTCAATAGATATCATGAATCTGTCTGAACCGCGCTTTGACATAACTATGTAATCAAATACGAGATAGCCCGGACCTGTCCACTCTGCAGTAAATGAACCTTCGCTCGTATCTTTTCCTTCTTCAGGAACTCCGTTTACTGTTTTTCCCAGTAAGCCTTCACCACCGGCGTAAACATCATCCGAATATGTTGAATTTCCACCCTTATGAATAACTATCTTGTTGCCGTCAGCTTCCTTCATGTTTACCGCAGCAACGATATCTACATCTGTCTCGCCTTCTGCAAGGAGCGCGTTTTTAAGAGCAGCAGTTAATGAACCCGCAGGATCTTCACCAGGATTCGGATCAGGGTCTACAGGTGTTTCGCCCTTACCTGAAATATACGATGGAAGTCCCGCATCCTGAAGTTCAGCATTTATTGCTTTAAGCACAGGCAGTTTACCTGCTTCTATACTCCATGCATCCTTATTCCATGATGCAAAGCATTCTGCCTGAGTTGTCGTATCTTTTATCGTATCTCCATCGACATTTGCACCGTTTATAGTGTCACCACCTACAGGTGATGGTGATATCTCAGTATTTCCTTCATTCTCTATCTTAATTAACGACAGTAATGAAAATGCATAATTGTCAGCAAATTCAGTTTTACCAAAGTCGCCCCAAGTTTTCTGCTTGTTGTCACCTGCTATCCTTCCTACAGTTTTTCCGGTCACAGATCTGTTCAGAGCAGTTACCTTCTTTACTGTTCCGGCATACTCCGTATGACCTATTATTCCACCTGCTGTACCATTTAAAGCCGATACCTCTGCAACAGAATAGCACTCTGATAATTCTACTATGGAAGCATTATTTCCGATGATACCGCCTACAGCCGTGTCGCCTGAAATTTTTCCCTTTGAATAACATTTACTTATAATAGAATTACCTGAGCCGCCTACTATACCTCCAAGGTTCTGAAAACCTGTGATATCCATAGTTGATATGCAATTTGTAACAGGAGCCCATGTGCTCTGTGACCCTACGATTCCTCCTACATCAGCAAAATGAGTTTCATCTCCTGTTATCTTACCTGAAGCTACGCATGCATTTATAGCAGCTTCCATTCCCATATATCCTGCTATACCACCGGTTGCGTAGTTTGTATATCCGCTTGCATATGTGCTTGTTATCGTTCCTGAGAACGAGCTGTTTTCTATGCTTCCGCTGAGGTATCCTGCAATTCCGCCTATCTGCTTGTAATTTGCATCTATAGTACCTGTAACATCACATCCGCTTATCTTGCCGTTTGCACTTCCTGCTATTATGCCTGTCCTTTCATCACTTGCAGTTATCTTTGCGTTTGCTACAGTAAGATTCTTTACTTCAGAGTTTTCCCCAAGTGATTTAAACAGACCGCTTGTTTCAGCATCAAAGCCCGAAATCTTTTTGCCGTTTCCGTCAAACACCCCGTTAAACTCGCCTGGGATACCCTTGAAGGAGGAATTTACAGTTACATCATTCTGAAGTATAAAGTATTTACCTGATAAAGAATTGCCACCTTCACATATAGCACTGAGCTTTTCAATATCAGCCTGATCTTCTATCTTATAAGGGTCCTCTTCCGTACCCTTTTCTTCAAACTGACTTGAAAATAGAGCAATAAAGCTTAATGACACATCATACACATCAAATGTGTATGATGTACTTGTTGACAGAACATTACCATTACTATCTTTCCATGCTTCAAATATATCGCTTCCTGTTTCCTTTGCAGTTAAAGTTGCCTTACTCCCCGGATCTGCTAAAACATCAAGCTTTGTATCACTCTCAGTGTTACTGTAAGCTACGGAACCTTTTCCTGATACGTCACAGGTTATCGGAGTCTGGGCGGATGTAAATCTTACATTGCTGAGACGTCCCTTTGCACCTGATGAAGCAGCTACTAACCACGAAATATCTGTTTTATCCGGAAATTCTACCGTATGTGTATTCCAGTTATTCACATTATTTGCTGTTATCTCATCATCCCAGTATTTTCTTGGATTCTTTAGAATTAATTTTTCACCACTCGCTCCTCTTGTCATCATCCAGTCAAACAACAACCAGCCTTTTTCCGGGATCGTTGTTTTGACTTCTGCTTTATCCGAGCCCTCTAAATAAGTTCTTCCATCCTCTGTTTTCTCTTCCCACAAAGACTCATCCGTCTTTGTAAGCTCAAGAGCTGTACTCGTCTTTGTTGCCGCAGCAGTTTCTGCGACCACTGTTTCCGACGCATCATTAACAGATACATTTGCATATGCTGTATCAGCACATACACCTGTTACAGTCGATGTTACCGTAAGCATTATGCAAACACCGACCGAGATCAGCTTTCTCTTCATCTTCATTACCTTTCTTAAATAAAAACTATAACACCGGGATATTTTATAGTTTTGTTTGATAAGACTATATTTTCCCCAAACTTATATTACTACATTCAAAAAAAAAAAAAAAAAGACGGTATTTTTTGAACCATACCAAACTATTTCAAATTTAAGTATTGAGAAAAGAGAGTTTTATTTATGGATTTTGTATATAGCATAATATTATTTTTTTATTTTCCGTTAACAGTTACATACTATATATATATATTTGCTATCATTCACACCTAATCGGATTCTAACTACCATGAAAAAAAATTTTTTATATAATTACTTTCAGCAGAAAATTATGATCAAAAATAGATGAAATGTTACTATAAGTATACTCTGTATAAAATAAAAAAAGCAAAGAATCTGTATGTAAATACAGTTCTTTGCTTTTTGATATACGTACGCATGTGCACACAGCGCACAAACGATATGTTTTATTAATGTTCAGAAGAAGGTATGAGATTCTGCTTACCGTGCGATATAAGCAGGCTGTTCTTGAGCTCCCAGAGTTTCTGCGAAAGGTCTACATAATATCTGTGCGGATTTTCGAATCTCTTTATCTCGC
>CAVGTL010000025.1:16027-22301 GCA_963632005.1 Succinivibrio sp. | reverse complement strand
CGGGGTGTTTGGAGCGCCTGTATCGTTCGGGGCGCTGCCTGCGCCTGCTGCGGTGATGTTTGCAGGGGCAGGTGTGCTTTGACCTGCGCCTGCTGATGAGTTATTGGCAGGCGCAGCAGGGGTGACGTCCGGGACGGGAGCCGGCGGAACGCTGTTTTTTGTTGAGCGTTCGGCCGGCATGGCAGGCCTCTGCTGCAGCGCGGCTGCCTTTTGCTGCTCGAGGGCAGCGGCGCGAGTATCCTGCTGTGTGACCGGTGACGGTCCCTCCTGATTTCCTATTACTTCGTTGTATTTTGCAGCGTCTTCTGCGGCTCTTTTCTGACGAAGTATATTCTTTATATCAAGCTGCTCCTGCTTTTGCTTGCTTATCGCTGCTGCACCGGCTGCTTTCCCGGTCATGCGCACAGCAGCTTCCGACCGTTTAGCAGCTTCAGAGTTTATACGCTCCTTTTCCTTCTTAAACGTAAACTCTGGAACTGCCTCGGGAACAGTGAGCGCGCCGCGTATAGCCTGCGTGACGAACTCCCTGATCGTATTTTCATCATCAAATCTTATTTCTTTTTTATTTGGATGTATATTTACATCAGTCTGCTCTGGCGGCAGCGTTATAAACAGAAAGACTACGGGATATCGCCCTTCAAAAACTTTTTCACGGTATCCGTCGCTGACGCATTTTTCAAGCAGCTTGCTCTGTATATAGCGACCGTTTACAAAAAATATCTGATTCTTGCGATTGGCGCGCGTTTCATCAGGCGACGAGATATATCCGTTGACAATCAGTCCGTTTTCAGTTTCTTCTTTGAAGTGTATGAGCTTTTTGGCCATAGCCGGGTCATATATGGTCGCGATAGCATTGAACATATCTCCCCTGCCCTGTGTAGCGAAAAGCGTATTGCCGTTGTTTATGAGCCTGACTCTTATATTTGGATAAGCGAGCGAGATCTTAGATATAAAGTCTATTATGAGCGCGCTTTCAGTATTGTCTTTTTTGAGGAATTTCATACGCGCGGGCGTATTGAAAAACAGATCCTTTACTATGATCGTCGTTCCCTGAGGGCAGCCTGTGGGCTCGGCAGACGACGTTTCGCCGCCTTCTATTCGGAGTGAAGTTCCTGTTTCGGCGTCAGCCGTTTTTGTGATGAGCTCGACTCTGGACACTGCAGATATGCTCGCGAGGGCTTCACCTCTGAAGCCGAGCGTCGAGATCGCGTCGAGATCGCGTACCGTAGTAAGCTTGCTCGTAGCATGTCGTTTAAAGGCAAGCTCAGTCTCGTCTGCCGCTATCCCACATCCGTTATCCGTAACTCGTATGTAAGTTTTCCCGCCGTTTTTTATCTCGACAGCGATAGATGTAGAGCCTGCGTCTATAGAGTTTTCAACGAGCTCCTTAACTATTGAAACAGGCCTGTCAACGACCTCGCCCGCCGCTATCTTATCCGCCATCTGCTTCGGCAGCTCGTGTATCCTTCTTCTTTCCTCCGGCATATTACATTTCCTCCACAGCCTTCTTGAGCCGTTCTATGACTGCGATCGCGCCTGATGGCGTGAGCGACATTATATCGAGCTCTCGGAGCATTTCTATAGCAGGGTGCTGAGCGAATGTTATAAATGAAAGCTGTTCCTCCGCAGCCTGTGAGACCTGCGGAGCCTGTGCAGGCTGTCTTGCGGCGCGCCCCGCGCCATCAGACGCAGATACCTGTGTATTTGCAGCTGATGATGACGCGTCAACACTTCCTGCTTCAAGCTGTTTAAGCTTTTCCTGCGCCCTTTCGAGCACGGAAACGGGAACTCCCGCTATCTTTGCTACATGTATACCGTAGCTGCGGCTCGCGCTGCCTTCGACTATCCTGTGCAGGAAAACAACGTCACCATCGTTCTCGCTGACAGATACGTTATAATTCTTCAGGCCTGAGATCATTCCCTCAAGCACTGTAAGCTCGTGATAATGCGAAGCAAAGAGAGTGCGTATATGATGCCCCTCACGGCACAGATGCTCGACTACAGCCCATGCGATCGAAAGGCCGTCATATGTGCTCGTTCCGCGCCCTATCTCGTCAAGTATGACAAGGCTTCTATCGGTCGCAGTATTAAGTATGTAAGCAAGCTCGCTCATTTCAACAAAGAACGTGCTCTGTCCCTGTGTCAGGTTGTCCGACGCGCCTATCCTGGTATAAACGCGGTCAACAGTGCCGATCTCAGCACTTTCGGCAGGCACAAAGCAGCCGATCTGCGCCATAAGGACTATAAGCGCTGTCTGGCGCATATACGTTGATTTTCCTGCCATATTAGGTCCTGTTATCAGGAGCATGCTCTGGTCAGTCCTGTTTACATAAGTATCATTTGATACGAACGTTCCGCCGTCAGACGTCTGCTCTATAACAGGGTGTCGACCGCTCTTTATATCTATTATATCACCATCATTTACCAAAGGCTTTACGTAACCGTTTCTGCTGCTTATCTCAGCAAATGATGCAAGCACATCTAGTTCCGATACTGCATCTGCGGTGTCCTGTATCTCGCGAGTAAAAGTCTTGAGATAATTTCTTACTTCTGTAAAAAGCTCGTACTCAAGCGCGTTTATACGGCTCTCTGCATTAAGCACGAGCGATTCCATCTCTTTAAGCTCCGGCGTTATATACCTTTCGTTATTTACGAGCGTCTGCTTACGCACGTAATCATCGGGAACGGTCTCGCTGTTTCGTTTGCTGACCTCGATGTAATATCCGAATACCTTGTTAAAGCCGACCTTGAGCGTCTTTATACCTGTGCGCTCCCTTTCTCGCGCCTCAAGCCCCATGATCCACTCAAGACTGCCGCTCGACGCTTCCTTTATCTTGTCGAGTTCGGCTGAATAACCGTCCTTTATGAGCCCGCCTTCTTTTATGGCGAGCGGTGGTTCCTCCTTTATGGCAGCATCTATCTTTTCATAGACCTCTCTGAGACTGCTTATATTCTCACTGAGCTGTATGAGCAGCGGGTCACCGCTTCCTGCCAGATCTTCTTTTATCTCCGGGAGCACCGCTACAGAATTCCTGAGAGCGAGCATATCGCGCCCGTTCGCGTTCCCACATGCTATGCGTCCGCTGAGCCTTTCAAGATCGTAAACTGTTTTAAGAGACTCGCGTATATTATTGCGGAGCATGATATCATCCATCATGAGCTCGACTGCGCTGAGCCTTTTGTTTATGCGTGTCGAATCATTAAGCGGCTCTTTTATCCATTTTTTTAGTTTTCTGGAACCCATGGCAGTACTTGTAGCATCAAGCACGCCCAGAAGCGAGCCCTGTACTTTTTTTTCAAAAAGTGTTTCAGTAAGCTCAAGATTCCTGATAGCCGCCTTATCGAGTATCATGTGGTCATGTGTGTCTTCTATCTTAACGCGCGTAAGCTGTCCAAGACTCTGCTTCTGTGTTTCTAACAGATACGACAGAAGCGCTCCGAGAGCTGCTGTCATGTCGGAACCCTCGGAAAGCCCCAGACCTGCGACAGCCTTTACCTGAAAGTGGTCACACACAGAGCGTTCGGCGTTAGTTTTTTCAAAATATGAGTCGTCGAGTGCAGATACGTATGCGTCTGTAAGCGACCGCAGAGACTTGTCAAGCTCGCTGCCCTTTATCCGTTGGTTCATCACAACTTCTCTGACATTGAGCTTTACCAGCTCGTTCAGTATATCGTTTTCTGCATCTGCGCTGCTGTATTCGCTCGCTACGAGCTCACCCGTAGATATGTCGCAGTAAACGAGTCCGTAATTATCATCATTTCCGGCGAACAGCGCCGCCAGATAATTGTTTTCTGATTCATCGAGCATAGTCTGATTTACAAGCGTTCCAGGAGTCACTATCTTGATGACCTCGCGTTTTACTATGCCCTTTGCCTGAGCAGGGTCCTCTGTCTGCTCACATATAGCAACCTTATATCCTTTTTCTATTAGTTTATGTACATAGGTATCCACTGCGTGATAAGGCACGCCGCACATAGGAGCGCGCTCCTCGAGGCCGCAGCTTTTTCCTGTAAGCGTTACTTCCATTGCCTTTGACGCCGTTATAGCGTCGTCAAAAAACATTTCATAAAAATCACCTAAACGGAAAAAAAGGATACAGTCCTTGTACTGCTCCTTTATTTCTAGATATTGCTGCATCATTGGAGTAAGCTTATTTGCCATATTTTTTCCCCGTATCCTGATCGTTTTTACTGTTTTGATTTAAATTTATTTCTTTTGCATAAAGTCCAAAAAGGTTGCCCCGGTTAAGAGGCAGCCTTTTTGAATCTTAATAATATTTAATTGAATCCGTGCGCCTGGCGCACACACGAAAGTATTTATTCGTTATTCTTCTATTTCGCAAGAACCGTGGTCTTCTTCCTCAGCATTAGGATCGTAGTCCTTAAGACCTTCGAACTCCAGACCGTTCTTCTGAGCATAATCGTAGATAGCTGCCTTTATAGACTGCTCAGAGAGCACTGAACAGTGGATCTTTACAGCAGGAAGACCACCGAGCTCCTTGAGAACGTCGTCGTTTGTGATCTTGAGAGCTTCTTCGCATGTCTTACCTATTATCATATCAGTAGCTACGCTTGAAGACGCGATAGCTGAACCGCAGCCATAAGTCTTGAACTTTGCGTCTGTGATGATGCCTTCGTCGTTTACCTTGATAGACATCTGCATCATATCGCCGCATACAGGGCTTCCGAATGTGCCTACGCCTGAAGCGTCGTCTATCTCGCCTACGTTATGTGGATTCATAAAATGATCTATTACTTTATCGTTATACAGTGCCATGATTTTTACCAGCCTTTCTCCTTTGAAATAGAGGAAATTCCTCTTAACTTTTCTATTATACCCTTGAGTTTGTCAACTGTATAGTCAACATCTTCCATTGTTGTAGGATTTCCGAATGTGAATCTTATCGAACCGTGGATAAGTTCAACAGGGATGCCCATAGCAGTCAGTACGTGAGAAGGCTGAAGCGATCTTGATGAACATGCTGAACCTGATGAGCAGCTTACGCCTGCGAAATCGAGATAAAGAAGTATTGACTCACCTTCGACATACTCGAATGTGATATTTGCATTGCCCGGATGTCTGTGATCCTTGCTTCCGTTGTAATAAGTGTCAGGAATTTCCTTGAGAACTCTTTCAACGAAATGGTCTCTGAGGCTGCTTACATGCGCTACATGCTCGTCAAAGTTCTGACAGGCAAGCTCTGCAGCCTTACCGAAGCCGACCATGCCAGGAACGTTTTCTGTACCCGCGCGCTTTTTTCTTTCCTGTGCGCCGCCGTGGATGTAAGTCGGCAGATTTACTCCTGAACGAACGTATATAGCACCGATGCCCTTAGGACCGTATATCTTGTGCGAAGACATAGACATCATATCGATGTTCATAGTCTTTACGTCGATAGGAACGTTTCCGAGAGCCTGTACTGCGTCTGTGTGGAAAAGAACGCCGTGCTTTTTAGCGATAGCGCCTATCTCAGTTATCGGCTGAACTGAGCCGACCTCATTGTTTACATACATTATGCTGATGAGGATAGTATCAGGTCTGATAGCTGCCTCGACTTCAGCAGGGTCCACTCTGCCGTCGTGGTCAACGCCTACATATGTGATCTCAAAACCGTTCTTTGCGAGGTATTCGCATGAATGAAGGATCGCATGGTGCTCGATCGCAGATGTGATGATATGCTTTCCCTTGTGCTGGAGTCTGTGTGCAGTAGCGATGAGCGCCCAGTTGTCAGACTCAGTACCGCCTGAAGTGAATATGATCTCCTTTGGCTCTGCGTTTATAAGATGAGCTACCTGCTCTCTCGCATGCTCGATAGCGTCCTTTGCTTCAAGTCCTGTAGAGTATATAGATGAAGGGTTTCCGAAATGTTCAGTAAAGTACGGAATCATCTCTTCAACAACCCTTGGATCTGCAGGAGTCGTAGCAGAGTAATCAAGATAAACTTTTCTTGTATCTTCCATTGCTGTATATATTTCCTTTCAATTTATTTCATAGCAACTTTATATCCGGATGCCCGAAATATCCTTAATGATTTGCTCAATCAATATTATAACGTCTTTTCAAAAACAATAAAGGTTTTCCGCAAATATTTATTAAAAAATACTATTCTTTAGTATATTTAGTTGCTATACTCAAAATATCATTAGATAACGAATGAATAAGAGAATAAATGCTGCGCACACCCCGCGGCGCCGGCGCCGCCCACGGCCTGACGGCTGAAACACTTGAAATATCAACGTTTTTAATGCTGTACAGGCGTAAACTCAGCTATAT
>CAVGTL010000025.1:0-16017 GCA_963632005.1 Succinivibrio sp. | reverse complement strand
TATTTATTAAAAAATACTATTCTTTAGTATATTTAGTTGCTATACTCAAAATATAACTAAAGAAAAAATATGACCCCAAAACGAATATTTCATATGTTACGCGCGCCGGCGCGCCCACGGCCAGACAGCATAAAAGCCTGAAATATCAATACTTTTCGTATTTATACGGGCATAAATTCAGCTATGTACTGACGCCCGTTTACTATGCGAGTGCGTATCCTGTACGATCCGTTTTCAGTATAATATCCTGTATACCCTGACATATACCATTTTATACTTACATTATATATTCCGTAGGATCGTGTACGTGCTTTACATATAACATCTTCGATCTTTATGTTTATAACTCTGTCATGATCTGTGTTCATTGACGATGCAGCACTCTTGAAATCATCAGAGAGTGCTGGATACGTTTCCACCTCTGAGAGCCTGGAAAAAAGCTCTTCTTTGTTCCTTTCGATCTCATTGCTGCTGAACATGAAGCGTTGCATGGCTATAGTCCTTCTTTCTATCAGAGGCGTAAGTCCGTAGTCACTTTTTTCTCCTGCCAGGCTTCCGCCTGCAAAGCCTGAAAGCAGTGAAACAATCATTACAGCTGCTGCCATTACCGCGGCGCGAAGAGCTATGCAGCGCCCTGTTATCATTTTCATATCGACCATAATTTTTAAAACCGCCTTTCCGGATATCAAGTATACCGAAAAGTGAGATCTGTATGAGCATAGTCATAATACGAAAATCGACGAGAATCTTCAGTCTTATTCAGCTTTTTACTTTTTAGGCTTTTTTACGACTGGAGTGATACTTCCGTCAGCTTCTACTATCTGTATCCTTGACAGCTGACTGTCAAGATTTTTTCTGAAGCTTTGGAGGTATTCCTGCCTGAGCTGATGCCTTTCAGCAGCTTCTTCCTCTGTAAGTCCCTCATCTGATTTTGCCTTTCTGGCAAGTTCATTTATCCTGTCTATTTTTTCCTGTGTTAAAACAGCCATGATATTCCTCCCTGATGCCGTATATTTATTTGTGTATCATTTATTGTATATTTCTGATACAGAAAAATCCGGTCAATGACCGGATCTCCTGTAAGTGAATTTTATGTGAAATTATGTATTAATGCAATATAGCCGATCGCGCAAATTAGCGTCTGAGACCCTCGTCTATAGTTTCGAGAACAGTTCTGAATGTCTCTACGTTTTCTGCAGGTATTCCTGAAAGAATATAATCCATAAAATCAGTGTTCATGCTTTTCAGAATGCTGAGAAGCTTCTTGTCACTTATGTGAAGTGTAAGATGGTTTACTCTTCTGTCGTTAGAATCTGTTTCTGTTGTAATGAAACCTCTTTTTGTGAGTGAATCAACTGATCTGCAGATCAGTGACTGTGTTACGCCGAACCTGTCTGATATGCCCTTTGCAGTGTCGATATCGTCATTTTCAAGAAGATAGATCATTGTAGAGATTTCGTTTGGTGTAAACTTATATCCTACAAGCTTCTTTTTTGTAAATTCGTAATATGCTTTTGTAATAGAGCTAAAGCTTGAAAGGTTCTTTGAATTTCTGATCGCAGTCTCTTTGTTTGCCATAAAACTTCCCCCTTATTATCAAGGCTAATTTATCCAGAGTGATTGATATTCAATGGACATTCCTATATTAACATGAAAGTTTAATAATGACAATCCTAAATTTTATTAAAATTATTTTATATGCCAAATATTTTATCATTCTGCATAAATATGACTTATGTATCATTGACAGCGCAAAAGAGTGATACAAAATTTTATGCTGAAGCGCGTTCAAGACGTATTTTATCACTGAGCAGAGCTATGCATTCTGAATTTGTAGGCTTACCTTTGCCTGTATGAACAGTATATCCGAAAAGATTATTTATAGTTTCGAGCTTTCCTCTGTTCCATGCAACTTCTATGGCATGCCTTATAGCGCGCTCGACACGGCTTGGCGTTGTGTCGAATTCTTTTGCTATCATAGGATAGAGTTCTTTTGTTACTGCGCTGATCAGATCCATATTCTCAACACAGAGTGTTATGGCAAGGCGCAGATACTGGTATCCTTTTATATGAGCGGGAACCCCTATCTCATGTATGAGATTCGTTATATCCATTTCGAGACTTGAAGATGAAAGCTGACTGCTGCCTGATGTTCTGGAATTATCTCTTTCTGCCGGTTTTACGAGACTGCCGCGTCCCGCAAGGTTGTATATCCTTTTCAGTAGTATATTCATATCAAAAGGCTTTACTATATAATAATCAGCGCCGAGTGAGATAGCTCTTTTTGTAAGTGTTTCATGACCCATGGCAGTGAGTATTATGATCTTCGGCCTTTTTGGAAGGTCCATATCAGGTATCTGCTCAAGAACTTCAAATCCATCTATGTAAGGCATGATGTTATCAAGTATGAGGACATCAGGATCATCCTTTTTAAGACAGGAAATAGCTTCTTTACCGTTATTTGCTATCCAGATTATGTCTATATCCTTTTCTGCGCCCAGTGTATCGTTCAACAGTCCGCAGAAATCTTTATTATCATCAGCAATCGCTACTTTTATCGCGCTCATTTGATACTCCTTTGTTACATTATTATTCGACATTTTGCATCTTTTTGTAACTCTATTTTAATAATATCTGTAACGATTGACAATATAAATGTCGAAGTTTAATATCGACAAAAAAGTACAGATTTCGACAAAAATATTACAAATATGTCCAGTTAATAGATATTTTAACGTAGAAGTCTCATTCAGTAAAGTAAAACGGTAATAAATGAGCGAAAATTTTTCTTAATATGCGTTAATTATGTAACTTTACTGATGTGCCTAACGAGGAAGCCTTATCATAGTTCTGTCGATATCTTTTAATGATGCTGCGCCGCACATGAGCATAGTATCGCGCAGCTCTTCTCCTATCTTTTCTGTGTACAGCTTAACGCCCTCTGCTCCACCGCCGTATACAGCAGTTACAAACGGACGTGCGATGACTACAGCGTCTGCGCCCATTGCAAGTGCCTTAAAGACGTCTGTTCCTGATCTTATGCCTCCGTCAACAAGTACAGTAAGCTTTCCTTGTACAGCATCGACTATCTCAGGCAGTACCTCGGCAGTAGCAGGACACTGGTCAAGTACTCTTCCGCCGTGATTTGATACTATTATGCCTGATGCTCCGGCTTCAGCTGCCTTCAGCGCGCCTTTTACAGTCATGATGCCTTTTACTATAAACGGTACGCCTGCCGCTTCTGCAATGGCGCGAAGCTCATCTACTGATTTACTTCCTGCCGGCGGGGTCATATTCTTAAGGAACGGAAGTCCTGCAGCATCTATATCCATTGCACATGCAAAAGAGCCTGATTCGCGTACGAGGGCAAGCTTTTCTTTTATTGTTTCGATATTCCACGGCTTTACAGTTGGTATACCTGCACCATCGGAATTCCTGATCGCGGAGCAAGCGTATTTCATGACGAGAGGATCGCTGCCGTCGCCAGTGAATGCCGCTATGCCGCTTTCTGCACATGCCGAAACGAGTATATTATTGTATGAATTGTCGTCATATCTGTCGCTGTAGTGCATTTTTACAGCTCCGACCGGCCCTGCAAATATAGGATATTTGAATTTTCTGCCGAATATCTCAACAGATGTGTCTGCTGCTTTTACGTCAGTCAAAGTATCCATATTTACTCTGACCTCGCGCCATTTGTTGTAATTCCTTACAGCGTTATCGCCTGTACCCTTGGCTCCAGGTCCCGGCATTATGTTTTTGCAGGCTGCACCGTTGCATACAGCGCAGCCCTTGCAATACGGACCGAGACATTTTCTTGCATTTTCAAGAAGTTCATTATATGTCATGGTGTAATGATTTCCTTTATATATGATTATGATTATATATGATTATGATCGATATTTTATGTTTTATTACTGCTGAGCCTTATCAAGGATCTTTCTTGCTACATATATACCGCTTGCAGAAGCATGTGAAAGTGAGTGTGTTATACCGCTTCCGTCACCGATAATATAAAGTCCGTCATATCTGCATTCCAGATCGTTGTTGAGCTCTACTTCCATATTGTAGAATTTTACTTCTACACCGTAAAGGAGTGTATCATCGTTTGCAGTTCCCGGAGCTATCTTGTCGAGCGCGTATATCATTTCTATTATGCCGTCGAGTATACGCTTAGGTAAAACAAGGCTCAGGTCACCAGGCTCTGCCGACAGGGTCGGCGTAACGAAGCCTTCTTCTATTCGTTTATGCGTGCTTCTTCTTCCTCTTACGAGGTCGCCGAATCTTTGGATCATAACGCCGCCGCCGAGCATGTTTGAAAGGCGCGCGATGCTTTCGCCGTAGCCGTTGCTGTCTTTGAACGGCTCAGAGAAGTGCTTTGCAACGAGGAGTGCAAAATTAGTGTTGTTTGTCTGTTTTGCAGGATCTTCGAAGCTGTGACCGTTTACTGTAACTATGCCGTTAGTGTTTTCGTTTACTACGCTGCCGTAAGGGTTCATGCAGAACGTTCTTACGTTATCTTCAAACTTTTCTGTTCTGTATACGATCTTGCTCTCGTACAGCTCATCCGTCAGATGTGAGAATATCGCAGCCGGAAGCTCGACACGTACACCGATGTCTACGCGGTTTGAGCTTGTAGGAATGTCAAGCTCCTTACATACCTTTTCCATCCATTTACTGCCGCTTCTTCCTACAGAAATTATACATTTTTCACATTCATATGTTTCATCCTTTGTGTGAACCTTGTATCCGCCATCTACTGCCTCTACGCTTTCAACCGGAGCACGGAAGAAGAAATCAACCTTATCCTTGAGCTCTGCATACAGATTTTCAAGAACTATGTAGTTTATATCTGTTCCGAGGTGCCTTACTGACGCATCGAGGAGCTTGAGCTTGTTCTGCATGCAGACTTTCTTAAGATGAGTTCCTGCTGTAGAGTACATCTTAGTGCCTTCTCCGCCGTGAGTTATATTTATATGGTCAACATAATTCATAAGGTCTATAGCTTCTTCTTTACCGATGTGTTCGAAAAGAGTTCCGCCGAAGTCATTTGTTATATTGTACTTGCCGTCAGAGAATGCTCCGGCTCCGCCAAATCCGCTCATGATAGCGCATGTAGCGCAGTTTATGCAGCTCTTTATTTTTTTGCCGTCTATAGGACATTTTCTCTTTTCGAGAGGATTTCCTGATTCAAAAACTGCGACCTTGAGATTCGGAGCATTTTTAACAAGCTCATAAGAAGAGAATATACCGCCCGGGCCTGCGCCTATTATTATTACATCATATTTCATTTTATATTTTTACCTTTCAAATAAATTGATCAAATGGAAATTTGACCGCATAATATGCATAGGATCATTGCATTAAGCTGCGGTCAATTTATTGCCGACAACAGAAATTATGATATAGTCCTTGCTGTATGACCTGTTGCAACAAGTATCATTTCATCGCCTTCACCGTAAGGAACGAAGCCTATCACAGTACCCTTATGGATATGGAAATCTGTCTTAGGTTCTGTCATCATCCTTCCGAATACTTCATTTTCAGCCTCAAATTCACACCTTACCCATACGCTTTCAGGCTTAACGTCAGGTCTGAAGAGGACTACCATTACATCATCAGGGCATGCAGGATGTCTGTACTTGTCCATGTACTTGTATTTTTCTGAACGCAGCTCTTCTTTCTTAGGATTTTTGGTAAGGTCATAATTTTCATGGATAGCTTTTTCTTCTTCGGTAAATGCAGAAAGGTCTACATCAGGCATGTCCATAGATACATTTATAAATCCGTGCTCCTTTGGTGTGATAGTAGCTATCGTAACCGTTCCTTCGTCGCTTGGATACTCCTGCTTTATATATCTGCTGTGGTATCTGAATACGCACTTTCCGAGCGCCTCAGGCATCTCGCGGAACGCCAGTGTTCCATCGT
This sequence comes from Succinivibrio sp., assembly GCA_963632005.1. Classification (GTDB taxonomy): domain Bacteria; phylum Bacillota; class Clostridia; order Peptostreptococcales; family Anaerovoracaceae; genus CAKQOE01. The sequence goes on along the minus strand of CAVGTL010000025.1, from coordinate 10,089 downwards.
CGTTATTGTACTGCGCCAGCGCCATAGCTCTGTATGATATACCGGCCTCGGCATCGATATAGCAATATACGAGCATACCTGTATCAGCTTCCTGAAGCTCATCAGAGATGATGTCGTCAAGAACGTCCCTGCAGTGTATATAAAGGTAGTTATGATAAAGCTCTCTGAAGCCTGCTTCTGCTATCGCGTCCATTCCCAGAGGGATCACAGGCTTTTTAACGGTATCTTCTGCTCCATTCATTTTACATTTCTCCTTTTCTGCTATTTATTCATTTTACATATTTTGTATATTATCGTTATATGTTATCGTCATACTTTAAAATCCGAAAGATTCATATTCCTTTACGGTAAAGCGGTGGTAGACGGCTCTGCCAAACTCAAATTCCAGGCAGTAGCGATAGCTGTCAGGCTGACCGTCTTCGAAATACACGAGATATTCAAATTCATCGTTTTCTATTTCTTTGCATACGACATGCTCCGAATATTTTCTGAATATCGCAAGCACAGAATCTATATCGCATCCCTGGCGTACAGTTTCAGCAATGAACTCCTTAAGGAACGGGCTGTCAGGTACATTATCTCGTACATATGCGCCGCCTTCTCTCGGAACTATAAATCTGAAACGTTCACCCTCAAGTCTGAACTTAAGCGCACCAAGCGTATCCTCAGCGTATTTTGAAAATTCCGGCAGAACCTCCTTAAGCTCGTCCGTAGTGAGGTCAGTGTCAAAAAATCTGTTCAGTGATTTTACAGGATAATAAAAATTCAGTTCATTATCTGTATACCCTATTTTTGTCTGGCACTCTTTTATAATATCCTTGAGATTTTCATAAAGCTCTGAAAAATCAATATTCTTACTGTTCATAACAGAATCAGCTCCTTTTAATATATATTTAAGAATATCGTGCGTCGCCGCACGCACACACCGTTAAATTATATATCAAAATCGTTCTGTAGACAAATAAAAACCGGCAAATAGTGCCGGTTTTCATAAGTAACATTTAAGAATTTATGCATTTTCGAGTCTTGCGCTGATATCTACAGGCTTTGCCGTATATACGTTTGATGTAACTAACGCATTTACGCCTGTTGCAGCGTATGCAGCACAGTTATTTTCATTTATGCCGCCGGCAGCCAGAAGTACAGCATTTGGAAATTCTGCTGAGATGCGCTCGCAGATGCCCGTAAGAACATCGGGCTTTATCTTTTCGAATTGTATTCCGTCAGCGCCAGCGCGAAGCAGCATGGCAGCATCTTCTTCGTTGTCTGTTTCTATGATAAGCTTTTTCTCACAGCACTCTGCTTTGAGCGACGGAAGCCTTTTCAGGAATTCATCCATGCCGCCCATAAGTCTTATCTGCTGCGGGAATACGAGTATAGACTCTGACGTACCGAGCCTGTGTGGTAATGCTCCGCCGGCGACGGCGGCTTTTGCAGCTATTGCCTTTGTTCCCGGAAATACCTTTCTTGTAGTAAGAATTGTTATATTCTTATTTATTGCGCGTACAGCATCAGTCATGCGTTTAGCTTTTGTGGCTATTCCTGAAGCCTGGTCTATCATATTCTGACCCGGCTTCCATGCCATATGGACATCTACTGCTCTTCCGGTTCCCGATATGAGAGTCGTACCGGGCTCGCATACAGTGCCGGAAGGAACAAATTCATCTGTCGTTATATTCAGAGTCCTGAATATCTCACGGACCTCTTCTGTGCCTGATACAACGCACTTTTCTCTTGTAAAATATGTTATCTTTACAGGCTGCTCATCGAGTCCGAGCAGATGCACCGTAAGGTCAAAATACGGAGTATCCTCCTGAATGAGCTTCCTGTAGTCAAGCTGTAATGTATACATTTTTTGCCTTTCTGTAATAAAATAAATATATTTGTTAAATTATTTTCTGTGAAATGAGCTACGCGCGCCCACCGGAACTGTTGAGAAATTCAGCTACATCCGGGTCATCATTAAAGCTTCTCAGCTTATCAGCCGTACATACGGCACGAAGCTGACCGTCAATAACGATCCCGACTCTGTCTGCCATGACCTCGGCTTCGTTGAAATCATGCGTTACAAATATAATAGTGCATTCAAATTCAGCATGAAGTTTCTTTATAAGGTCATACATACGCAGCTTAGTGTTTGGATCGAGCGCTGAAAAAGGCTCATCCATAAAAAGTATCTGAGGTCTTGTTATAAGAGCTCTTGCAAGAGCTGCGCGCTGCTGTTCACCGCCGCTGAGATTTCCGGGCATCCTTTTGGCAAGATGTGCTATATTCAGTTCCTCCATAAGCTCATCAGAACGTCTGTGACGTTCATCAGGTCCGACCTTTTTCATTTTAAGGCCGAACTCTATATTATCGCGCACGTTCATGTGAGGAAAAAGTCCGTAGTCCTGATACACGAAGCCTATATTGCGATCCTCAAGAGGTATGTCGCGTACGTTTATATTATCATATGATATCGATCCCGATGCAGGCTCGTAGAATCCTGCAAGCGATTCAAGCAGCACAGATTTTCCCGAACCGGTCTTTCCAAGGATCGCGTATATTTCTTTTTCCTGTATTTCAAGAGTTATGTTCTTCAGAGAAAATCCTCCGAGCGATACCGAATAATCATCTGCGCATATCTTCATTGTATTCTCCCGGCTTTTTATTAAGTCTGTTTGTAATGAAAAGTGATACAGCCGATATGAAAAGCAGTATCATGGCACATGCCATTGCGGGACCTGTATCACCTGTAGCCATGTTTAAATATATACTTGTTGGCAGAGTTTCCGTTTTCATCCTTGTAGCTCCAACGAGCATCAAGGTAGCCCCAAACTCGCCGAGTGCTCTTGACCATGCAAGTACACCGGCTCCTATTATGGAATTTTTAGCCAATGGAAGCGTTATCCTCACAAAAGTACTCAGATTTCCTGCTCCGAGACTGCCTGCTATTATCTCATATCGAGGGTCTATATTCATGAAAGCAGTTCGCATCATTCTTATAATAAATGGCAGATTTACCAGTATATGTGCAATTATTATTCCGTTTACATTGAATATGACTTTAAACCCATGTGAGCTCAGCGCTTTGCCCGGTATTGATGAAAACATTAACAGAAGGCTCAGACCGAGCATAATATTTGGAACTGACAGCGGAAGCTCGATTATCATATTGCATAATTTTGACAATGTGAAGCGTTTGCGTGTAAGCGCGTATGCTGCAGGGATCCCTAGCGCAAGACATATTGCAGTTGATATCACTGCTGTTTTCAAGCTTAAACAAACTGCAAATCTGACTTCATCGCTTTTAATGGCTTCGGGCAGATATGGCACGCCCCTGATGACTATGAAACCCATGGCTATAAGAACAAAGGCGGTCACAGCAGTTGCTGCGGCCGCCGAAAATACATAGAAAACAGATATACGTCTTTTTGTATGTTTCTTATTTACCATATTATCTGTTATATTTTTTGTATATCTATATGATGAGTTAGCGTGATCTACTGAACTACAACATATCCGTAGCTTGTCCAGATATCATGTGCAGTATCGCTGTCAAGGAACTTGAGGAATTCTGCAAGCGCATCAGCATTTTCAGAGCATGAGAGGCTTGCTGCAGGAATGATCTTTATGTAATTGTCCATATCAGCGATCTCAAGTACCTCAACGCCGTCCTTGCTCTCAGCATTTTCCTTCCATACTATAGCAGCGTCAGCTTCACCTGAGTTAAGAGCAGTGATCATTTCAGGGGCAGTAGATGTTCTTGCTACTATGTCTGCCTTGTCCATTATACCTGCATCATTAAGTACAGCGTCTGCTATCTTGCCTATAGGAGTTGCGTCAGCATCGCCTAAAACGAGCTTTGCGCCGTTTCCGAGATCAGCTATAGAGCTTATGCCTGCAGGATTTCCTGCTGGAACAGCTATAACAGGAATATGCTGTACGAGCTGCTTTGTATCAGTTACATAATTATTTTCCTTGAGAGTCTTAAGCTCTGTTTCAGCTCCTGAGATGAAGAGGTCACCTTCATTTGAATTCATTATCTGGCTGTTTATCTGCGCAGCATTTCCAAATGTAATATTAACATCACATGAAGTAGCTTCTTTGAAAGCATCAACTATATCACTTCCCGGATCCTTCATACCTGCTCCACAGTATATAAATAACGATTTGCCGCTGAGATCGGCAAGCTGTTCAGCCTGTGTCTGGTTATCTGCTGAAGTCGTATCTGCTGATCCGTTTGCAGCATCTTTTGTTCCGCAGCCTGCCATGGCAGCGATCATCATTACTGAGAGAGCGGCGCATAACATGCTCTTTAAGTGTTTTTTCATAATAAAGATCCTCCTGTAATTATGAAATTTGTAAAGAATAAAATGAATTGAATGAATAAACATATGAGCAGAAATTTTGCAGCTTTACAGCTGTGCATAACAAATAATGAACATATGTCTATAACCAGCATTATACAGTAATGCTTACAGAAATACAATATAAAATATAATATTGTGCTGTGAAATAAAAGTATACAAATAACACCTGCAGTAAGCAAATAAAAGCTTATCGCAGGTGTTATTTTAAATACATATTTAGATGGCTGTTAGAATATTTTTTCAGCCCATTCAGCTTCCTTGAAGCCTACTGTTACTGTGTCACCCTTTACGGCTATGGGGCGCTTGACGAGCATGCCGTCTGACGCAAGGAGTCTGAGCTGTTCTTCCTCGCTCATTTCAGGGAGCTTGTCCTTCAGGTGCATTTCCTTGTAAAGTACGCCGCTCGTGTTAAAAAAGCGTTTAAGCGGAAGTCCGCTTTTTTCATGCCATTCTTTGAGCTCATCGTATGAAGGATTATCCTCTTTTATATCTCTGAGCGTATATTCTATTTCATGCTCGTCGAGCCACTTCTGCGCTTTACGGCATGTCGAGCATTTTGGATAGCATACATATAACATGTGTTTTATCCTTTCTTTGTACATAGTGGATCTATCGGTAAAATTACTTACTTCAGTGTCTTGCTCTTTTCATCCCATACAGGTACGGATATACCTGCTGCTTCTGATGTAAACGGCGTACCATCTTTCTTTTCAAAGTGATCTGTAGCACGCTTTACATACTTGAAGCCTATATAAAGCAGCGGTATATTGCAGTATGCGATAAGTATGTTCGCAAAGTCAGACAGATTCCAGAGAGCTCCGAGATCCATTCCTGCTATGCTTGTGAGCACGCCGAACGATACTACTAAGAGGCAGAGCACGCGTATAAAGTTAATAAATGACTTTTTCTGCGATATCCTGTTGGCGCATATCTCAGTAAATGACATAAATCCGAGAAGGCATGTAAACGCAAACAGTCCGAAGCATACTGATACAAGTACTGATATAGCGGTATTGAACGTTGTTCCAGGTGTAAGCTCCTGTACAGAATAAAGGAACTTAGGAAGCTTTCCTGCATCGAACCATTCAGCAGAGGCGTCTGTCTGCCATACTCTTCCCATTACCACTACGAAGCCTGTTAAAGTACAGATGACCATAGTATCGAGGAAAACGCCGATAGCCTGTACGCAGCCCTGGTCGCAAGGGTGCTTTGCGTCTGAAGCGGCAGCCGGCATAGTTATAGTACCCTGACCTGCTTCATTAGACATAAGGCCTCTCTTAACGCCCTGTGAAAGCGCTATACCGAACGCTCCGCCGAATACTGATTCAGGCTTGAATGCTTCTGTAAATACTGCATAGAAGAACCATGGTATTCTCGTAAAGTTTACGAGGATAAGAACAACTACTGTAAGTACATATATTACAGCCATGATAGGAACTACGACATCTGTTACCTTTGTGATCTTCTTGATACCGCCGAATGATATAGCTATCATGAGCGCGATAACGACAACGAATGCTACCCAGTAAAGAGCTGAATTCGTAGGAATGATGTTTCCTGTGATCTCTTCAGCTATCTGCGCTACAGAAGAAACTGTGTTGAAGCCCTGAGCAGGGAAGCATAAGAGTGCGTATATTATGTACATTAAAGAAAGTACGATACCTGCGACTGCTGAGCCCTTGAGGAGTCTCTTGCCGTAGAACGCAAGACCTCCGACGTATTCATCATTTTTTCTTTCTTTAAATATCTGAGCCAGGGTAGATTCCGTATATGCGGTAGACATTCCGAAGAATGCTGACACCCACATCCAGAAAAGAGCTCCCGGACCGCCGACAGATATGGCGCCCGTAACGCCGAGGATATTTCCAGGTCCTACTCTCATTGCGGTAGAAAGAAAGAACGCAGCAAGCGGCGAAATACCTGCCTTACCAGCTTTACTGTTTTTCAGGACAGAAAGACCGTGACGGAACTTTCTTACCTGTATGAATCTCAGACGGCATGAGAAATATATGCCCGATCCGATAAGAAGTATGATGGCGAGTGAAAAATTTCCGAGTATTGGAATGTTCGCGTACCATTCAAAATTTGTCGGGAAGTCCCAGAACAGATCTGAAATTATCTGGATCTTCTCGCAGATTGCAATGATTGCATCAAAAAGAGTCTGCATGTAAAAAAATCTCCTCCTTAAAAAATACAGCTGCGGGATAATTACCGCTGTAAAAATAATACTCAGTAATTATATCATCTTTACTACCATCTGTCTTTATGCACTTTTTCAGGCATCAGCTTTTTATAAAGCTCATCCGTATCTCTTGCATCAGGATGAGCTTCAGGAACTCCTAATGAAAGTATTGCTTCTACTTTATATCCATCAGGGATCATCAGAAGCTCTCTGACATATTTATCTGATGTTACATTTTCACTGCAGTCACGTTCTCTTACCTGTATCCAGCAGCTTCCGAGCCCTATGCAGTCAGCCATGAGCTGCATGTTAGTCATAGCTATCGAGCAGTCCTCTACCCACATATCAGAAAGTTCCGTATTTCCAACTGTGATTATAGCAGCCTGAGCTCCGTTAAGCATCGATGCAGCCCCTCCTGCTCTGCTCTCGGCAAGCTTTGAAAGAAGTTCCTTATCATTAACGACAACAAAAGACCAGGATCTTTTTCCTCTGCTGCTTGCAGATGTCATTGCTGCTTTAAGGATAAGCTCAACATCCTCATCTCTTACAGGGTCGTCTGTATATTTTCTTACACTTCTGCGGTGTCTCATTATATCTATAAGTTCCATATGATTTTCTCCCTGGTGATTTTCATTAACTTATCGTCCATTTTGCATGACTTCCAGTTTCATCTCTTTTTATTACGAGCTGATCGTCTATCTCATGCTTCAATTCGGTGACATGTGATATTATACCTATAAGTCTTGAATCCTCTGCCATCTGCTGAAGTACTCTTACAGCCTGTCCTCTTGAATGCTCGTCAAGTGAGCCAAAGCCTTCATCTATGAACATTATATCAAGATTTACAGTGGCAGAGCTCTGCTGTATCTGATCAGCCATACCGAGAGCAAGCGAAAGTGCAGCCATGAATGATTCACCGCCTGAAAGAGTCCTTATCTCTCTTTCCTTTCCGGTCACTGTAGAATATACCATAAGGTCAAGACCGTGGTTTGCACCCTCTCCTGCTTTTTTTGTATCGTACATTCTTAGTTCGAACTGACCGGCAGACATGTTGAAAAAGCGTTTGTTTGCTGCACGAAGTATTTTCTTCAGATAATATCGCTGAACGAATGTTTCTATATCCATGCGCGCACCTGTTACCTTACCGTCAAGAAGTCTGTACAATGTATCTATTCGACTATGCTCCTGTAGTACGGAAGCTCTGTCAGCAATTTTTGACTTCAGGGCTTTTAGTACTTCGGTATTTGTTTTAAATACATGCTTCATATGCTCAAGCTGGATAATAACGTCATTAAGTGCAGCTTCAGCTGCAGAAACTGCCTGCCTGAGTTCTTCTGTTACAGGTCTTGTATTTGTGCCTATCTCATTTTCAGCAGCTTCTTTTACCTTTTCAGCCGTTGCCTTATGAATGTAATGCTCCCTGACTTTTTGCTGCAATGACTCGGTATATGAGCGTTCATACTCTGAAGCTATATCCTGCCATTCTGACGGAAGCATACCTTTTTCCAGTGTAATTGATTCATATTTACTATACAGGTCAAGTTTTTTTGCTGAAAGCTCAGGCAGCTCGCCCGTGAATCGTTCTATAATAGCTTCATTACTTTTTTGCCTGGTCAGAGCATCGTCAAGTAAATTGCGTGCTGACAGATATTCTGATTCATAATGATCAGCTTCACTTTGCGCTTTGCTGAGTACAGTGCGAGCTTCGTCTGCAGAATCATAAGCGGCAGATGCGGTCAGCGACGCCAACTCTTTTTTCGTCACCTCAAGATCAGTGTATGCTGCTGCTTCGTTATTTTTAGCTTTGTCGAGCATATCAGTAAGCATTCGTTCACGATCCGCAGAGCTGTTTATATTGCTGCGTATTTCTGCAAGCCTTTCGGCACTTTTAGTGATCTGTGCATGTTCATCAAACAGTACGTCAATAAAACCGTTTATTACATATTCCATATTTTGTAATGAAAGATCATCACCGGAAATATATGATGTGTGTACAAGGATATATTCAGGTATATTATTTAATATATCATCGCTTAGTTTTGCATATGATCTATCGAAGCTTTTCTGCTTTTCTTTTAAGATTTCAAGAGCAGCTCCGGCTGCTGAAGCACATTCAGAACGTATGCTCATAAGCTCGGAGCGCTTTTCAGCGAGCATATCGACTGTCTCACGAGTAATATCCTCATGACCTTCAGGAAGCTTGCAAGGTGATGGGTGATCTGTCGCTCCGCATACCGGGCATGGCATACCGGGCTTAAGTCTCTCTTTTGCGATAAATCCGGCCTGTGCATCTAAGAAGGCGTTATTTGCTGAAGAAAATTTTTTATCTGCTGTATTATAATCTTCAGAAGCTATTCTATAAGCCTCAGATGATCTGTCGCATTCCGATCGTTGACGTTCTATATCATTGGCCAGCTTTTTCAGAGCCTCAAGATCATTAGAAAGCCGCTTTATATTAACAATTCTGTTCTTTATATCAGCCAGCTTCAGGTCTGCGCCGTCAAGTCTGGAAGCTTCATCCCTCCATTCCTGCAATGCTGATTTAAAGCTATCAAGAGCTGTCTTAGCCGATTCGAGCTTTTCTGTTGATGTTTGAAGAATTTTTTCTTTGTTAATTATTGATATTCTTATATCATCTATACTTTTAAAAACATCAAGAGCATTTTTTACTTTTTCTGAAATAGCAGCAAGTTTTCCTGCAGAGTCGTCACGGAGCTTTTTCTGTGAGGCTTCATTTTCAGCAGCATTGGCACATTCCCTGTCAAGCTCAGGCTGCTTTTTACTGGCATCAGCAAGCCTGTTTTCAGTATCGGCAAGAGCAGCCGCAGATGACTCGTAAAGATCATATACGCTTTTTATATCATAAGCGCTGTTAATATCAGATATCAGCTTCTCGTGTTTACGTATATCAGCTTCTTCCTTCGCACATCCTTCCAGTATTTTTTCAGCTTCATCCACCTGATCAAAAGCCTTTAAGAGATTTTCCGCTTTTATGACAGCCTGTTCCGCGACAGTTTTTTCAGATGAAAGTCTTTTGTAATTCTCCTGAGCATCATTAATATTGCTTTCAAGACATGTACAGTATTCTGAAAGCAGACGCATAAATTCGTCCATATCGGAAGCAGAAAGCGTGTCAGATGACATTATGCTGTTTTTTAGTCTAAACAGTTCAGCATCACTGTCAGGTATTACGGCATGCGCTGTTTCAGTCATACATTCAGTTTTGATGACAGCCATTTCTGATGCCTTTGCTCTTCTGCGTTCGGCAAGCTCGTCAACGACAGATTTGTACATTTCAGTGTTGAAGAGCTTACGGAATATCTCTTTTTTATCAGAAGACTTTGCACGCAGCACATCCATGAATTCACCCTGGGCGATCATAGCGACCTGCATGAACTGGTCCTTTGTAAGGCCGACTATGCTCTCGAGCATGGAATCAGCTTCTTTTTGAGGGTATTCTTTGCCGTCCGGCATTATAAGAGAAACGCTCTCTTTTATCTGTATATCGCCCGATCCGCGTTTTTTGGGGCGCATATGGCGCGGGACGCGCCTCAC
>CAVGTL010000024.1:0-24018 GCA_963632005.1 Succinivibrio sp. | reverse complement strand
GGAAGAGCAACTGCAGCTGGAAGAACTGTCATAACTCTTTCATAACCGAGACCAGCTTCGTATCCGCCCGGACCTGATTTGTAACCCTGCATTATAGCAGGATCGTCTGAAATGTATCTAGAACCAACAATATTTTCAATAGCTTTATAAGCCTGTGTTACGATTCCCATTAATTTCACCTCCCACTAAAGTGCTTTAACAATAAGTTCAGTGATATCAATAGCTTCAATACCATCCTTAGGATCTGCATACTTATTGAATGCATCTCTGCACTGAGGATCAGCTGAAACGATTGTTTCTATACCACATTCCTTAGCTTCATCAAGACGATGCTTTGTAGCGAATTCTGTTAATGCAGGGAAAGCGATCTCTGTGCCGCGGCCAGCAGCGATATCGAAAGCGTTTTCTCTGATTCTGATGAATTCACAATTGTCTGCGCCTGGAACAGCAGCCATGATAGTTCTAGCCTGTGCATACAGGTTTTCTCTACCTCTTCTTCTTCTCTGACCCGGATAGATCATACCCATCCAACCTCTTTCTCCCTTATAAGGAGTCCAGTCATCGCAGAGTCTTGATACTGATGAAGCGTCATGATAAGCCATTCTAGTGTCAACAGGTGTTGTAAGAACGAGCTTGCCTTCTTCAATTGCAGCAGCAGCAAGTTCGATTATGTGCTTAACTTCAAATCCGAGATCCTTAGTAGCGATGTCGAGGAGCTTTGGATAGTCAACCTTGAACATTCTGTAAGATTCAGCATCAGAGATAACTACAGTCTTAGCGCCAGTAGCCTTGATAGCTTCTACAGTTTCCTTAGCTACCTTTCTAGCTTCTTCTACCATACCGATAGAGAATGTTACGTTAGCATCATTCTTTTCATCAGCGAGGAGCATGAAGTCAACACCGATCTTTTCAAGGATCTTAGCAGTTGCCTGAGCGATCTGCGGATTCTTGTAAGAAGTATTATCACCAACATAGTAGAGGACATCTGCCTTATCAGCAACCTTAACGTCCTTAGCCCATGCTTTTCTGTCACCCTTTTCGCCATAGATGTTGCCAGTAGCAGCGATCTTGTCGATAGCTTCCTTGTGTGCAGGAAGTGGAGCAGCTCCGTCCTGAACAGCCTTAACTCTCATTGCTTCGAGTGAAAGGTTGATTTCAAGGTCGAGGTTACGCTTACATGCAACGTCGCATGCGCCGCAGAGTGGGCAAGCATAGATGATGTTGAGGAGCTGAGGAGTCCATTCGAGTGTTCCGTCGATTATACGGAGACCGATTCTCATCTTACCCATAGCACCATATGCGTCGAAGTCATTGTAAAGGTTAGCCGGGCATCTAGTGTTGAACTTAACACCAGGGTTGTATGTATGTTCTACCCAATAGCAACCCTTGCACTTAATGCAGTGGTCCATATCGTACTTGAACATGCTTATATTTTCAATATCGAACTCTAACGGAGTTCTAGGTGTGTCATATCTTGCGTGTGAGCTGTTCTTAGCTGGTCCATAAGCAGGGTCAACTGTAGAAAGCTTATAACGGTCACCTGTTAATCTCTTATCTTTTGCGACATCTGCAGCGAGTTCCATATTCTTTTTAGAAACGGATATGTCGAAACGATTATCTGCCATAGTAAATCTTCCTCCTTTCCTACTAGAAGCACAGTGTGCCAGGATTTAAGATATTCTTTTCATCAAAGATATTCTTAATTCTCTTAAGAGTTGCAGTGTAGTTACCAGCTCTGTCATAAACGACAGGAACCATTACGCCGTAAGGTCTAGTGAACTGAGCGCCTCTCTTTAATAATTCTGTACCAGCTTCCAGTGCGATAGCTGCGATCTCAGCCTTTTCAGCTTCGTTCTCAGGATCATAGAAGAAAGTAAATTCAACCTGACATGCACGGTTGTGTTCGATAGGCTGTACGTATACACCTAACTGAGTATGAGGATATGTATACTTTGTAAGGATTTCCTTAACAAGAGTAATGTATTCATTTGCCTTTTCAGGACGAGCAATGAAGAAGAGATCTTCGAATGCGCCTGCAGGAACTGTCTTCCATGAAGGACCATCCCATGGTGTCTTCAGGATATTGAGGAGCTTTCTGCCAAGTCCAGGGAATCCTGGTAATGCAGGCTTGAGTGACATATCCTTGAATGTGTTGTTGATCGTGTCTACGAGGAACTTTTCTTCGTAAGCGATCTTTTCTTCAGGACGTCTCTTAAGACCACTGAGAACCATGCAGAGAGTGTACTCAGGAAGCTTATCGCAGAGTGCTGGGATATCTTCAGCTGAATCAGCGATCATAGTAGCGAGGTCTACCTTGTTCAGGATAACGATCTCCTGACCAACTCTTCTTGGCATTACTTTGTATAAGAACAGATTGCAGTAGTCGAGATCTTCTATAGGAGCTAATAAAACTTTATCTATACGGCTCTTCCACTCGATCTTAGCCTGCATCCATGTAACGATACCCATAGTACCCTGAGAACCCTGAACGAGTCTGTAGAAGTCAAGTCCCGGACCAGAAGGGTCACCACCTCTTGAAGGTGTGTATGTTTCCATGAAGCCGTGTACAGATGCTGAACCTGATCTGAAGACAGATCCGTCACCGTAAACGATTTCGAGAGACTGAGTTACTTCGCCGTAGTCATATACTGTATTTGTGATAACACAACGGTCAAGTGTGTCGGAAAGAACAGATCTGTTTCCAAGAGCTGTTAATGGCATTACCATTCTGCAGCCTTCCTTGTCAAGTGCTTCTACCATCTGCTTCCAAGTAACACCCGGCTGGAATCTTACAAATCTCTGCTTAGTATCGATCTCAAGAATCTTATTCATATTCTTCATATCGATTACGATACCACCCTGCTTAGGAATTGTAGAACCGTACATGTGTGTCTGTGAACTTACTGGAACAACAGGAATATTGTTTTCATAAGCAAACTTAACAACTGCGGAAACTTCTTCAGTTGTATCAGGATATACAACTGCTTCTGCTAAGCCAGAAGGCATTAAACTCATGTCTTTTGCATATGCCTCAAGATCTGAAGCTTTGTCGCTTACTTTGCCTTTGCCTACCAGCTTTTCGAGTTCATTGATTACTGTCATAAACTCTTTTCCTCCTTTCAAAATCATCAGCTACATCAATACTGTTTCTAAATATTAAACAATATCGTGATTATTTTGTTGCTGCCTTTGCAGCTTGATTTATTGGCGCCGTTTCCGGCACTCTTAACCCCGCAGTCCGGAAAAACGGACCGCAGGATATAAGACATATTAATTAATGTATATTTTGTACTTATTGTTGATTATTCAACAACATGTAATTCAGGCTTTGCATCTACTATTGCCTTTAAGCCGCCCCAGTTTTCCTGGAATATTTCAGCCGGCATAAGCTTTGGACCACCTTCAGGAATTATAGGCTTAAATGCCATGAGGTCGAGGACCTGAGTCTGAAGGTCGATACCAGGAGCTATTTCTATAAGAACGAGTCCCTCCGGAGTCATCTTGAATACAGCTCTTTCTGTTATGTAGAATAAAGGTTTTCCTGCCTTTACAAAACCTTCTGCGTCAAACGCATTCTGTGGAAGCTTAGCTACAAATTTCTTGAACTTACCTTCCTTGAGGATCTTGAGCTCGCCGTTTTCAACAGCTGTCTTGATTCCTCCTGCCGTAAATGTGCCTACTACTAAAGCAGCCTTAGCACCGGCAGATATATTCATGAAGCCGCCTACGCCCTTTACAGCGCCGTTTAAAACTGCGACATTCATACCACCATGTTCATCAACTTCTGCAAGTCCGAATGCAGCAAGATCAAGACCTCCAGCATCGAAGAAGTTGAAGTGATCACCCTGGTCACATGAAGCTTCGATATTATAATGAGCACCGAAGTTTACACCTGAAGCAGGTACACCACCTACTGAACCAGATTCTGAAAGCATTGTGATATAATCAGATATGCCTTCTTCATCTAATATAGAGCCTATCTGCTGTGGCATTCCGAGACCGAAGTTTGCTATCATGCCTTTCTGAACTTCCATAGCGGCTCTTCTGCATATTACCTTTATACCATCGAACGGCATCGGATCTCCTCCGCCGCTTCCGATATCGATTCTTGTCTCGCCGGTAAATGCCGGATTATATAAACCTCCAACAGTACTTACTTTCTTTGAAGGATCTTTTTCAATTACAACATAGTCGATGTAGAAACCAGGTACCTTAACCAGTTTAGGATGTATCTCGCCTACTTCTACTATTTCTTCAACCTGTACAATTACCTTTGCTCCGCATGCTTTAGCTGCCTGAGCTACTGTAAGTGATTCGAAATTGTAAGGTTCTTTTTCGATGGACATGTTACCATGCTTATCCATCTTTGTTCCTCTCAGGAACGCTACATCTATATCTAGTCCCTTATAGAAGAGGAATTCTTCGCCTCTGAAATCAGGTATGTACTCAACATAAGTCTCACCTTCATTTATGAGGTCTTTTGCTTTCTGGTTTATTGCGCCGCCGTCGAAACGAGGGTCAACGTAAGTTCCCAGACCTACTTTAGAGAGACAGCCCTTAAGGCCTCTTGCCTGCTCACGCCACATGTGGATCATAGTACCGAGTGGTAAACACCATGCAGCATACTGATTATCAGCTATCTGCTTTGCGCAGAAATCTGAACATGCACTGTGAGATGCTATCCATCTCTTTATCATACCTGTGTGGCAGATATGATCTTCGCCTCTGCAGAATCCATTTTCATCTGCTAACGCTGCGAAGCTTCCGCTTCCTGCTGCGTGCGTATATGTAAGGCTTCTCGGATGACCTGTCTCAAGGAATCTTTTTTCAAGTTCCATAAAGATATCTTCCGGTACACCTGACGCTCCGAATGTCGCGCATATAACAGCATCGCCATCCTGAACCATTTCAGCAGCATCTCTGGCTGTAATTAACTTTGCCATATTATCCTTCCCACCTTAACTTCTTTATCATGCTAACAATACGGATAAATTCTTTCTCTCAGCAGAAGCAGAAAACCTGGATTTTGCTAAGAAAGCATTTTCTGAATCCGGACGTTCCTTTCTGATCGATAATAATCATTTAACAGTTCCTTCTTTAATAAGGATACCGTTCTTACCCGGCTTCATTTTGTTTTGCAGATATTGATCTGCGTTTTCACTCTTTTTATCACTCGACTTTAAGTTCATAAGATCAAATCGATCTTTTATGAACTTCGTATCTGATACATTTATATATATTAGATACTTTTGTTTTGTATGAACAAATCCCGATATCGCTGTTTGCCACCAGAGATATCCGGTCGATCAGTTATGACGTTCCCATTTAACCTTTATACCTTATGTAACACTTTGTTACAGATTTGTTCATCTTCTGAATCAGATTCAGACTTTGTTAAATCCATAACATATATAATAGGTCTTGAGTTCGTCGATAACTCATCTTGCTCAAGAACAAGCTTGCTAACTCTTGTTGCACTAATAAAATAAAATAAATCCGCGGGTTTGTCAATACTTATTATGCAAATACTTTGTATACATATTGCTTTTTGTCCAGACCTATTGCATCATATATGTTGAAATTTCAACGTTTATTCAATATTAAATTTAATCATTTTTTTAATAGAATTTATTTTCAAACAACTTTTTAATATAAAATGTAAATTATAGTTACTATCATGTAAATATTTATATTTTTAAGTTAATATACATAAGTATATTTGCATGTATACTTCAATCTTTTTTGATAGTATACTCTTACCCTAGGGTATATTGTCAGAATATAGGTGATTTTTGAGTGATATTGTTATTTATTTAACAATATCATATGTATAGTTATATTATGACTGCATATTTTTTATGATTCAGCATCATTTTCTATCTTGACAAGTTAAAGTCGTACCGACTATCAGTGATATTCTTTATGTCTTGTCATATAAGGTCTAACGTCCGGCATACATTTTACGCTTAAAATCTATACCAAAGTATATTCCATAGTATATAAAATCGGCGTTATTCATCGTCCATGATTCTTATTACAAATATTGGAATATATCACATCATTATTTCTTCCGAAAGCATATTTTCGAGCATTAAAAGATTCCTCTTATGGTCAGACAAAGGTATATACCTATCAGATCTGCAGCATGTATTACCTGGCTGAAAAAAAAGAAAAATGGTGACAAACGATCGTTAAGATCATCTGTCACCATTATTATTACTTTTTAGAGAACGCTCTGAACTACCTTTTTAACGTCATTGCCGTCAGCAAGACCTTTGACCTTAGGCATAACAGCTCCCATGAGTTTTCCCATTCCGCTCTTATCCGTAATGCCAAGCTCTTCCTTCGCTGCCAGCACAATCTCAGTTATTTCTTCAATAGTAAGCTGCTTAGGCAGATATGCCATAAGTATCTCTATTTCCTTGTTGTAAGCTTCTACCAAATCGGTCCTTCCGGCTTTTTCAAAATCAGAGAGGGCATCTTTTCTCATCTTTACCTGTTTCGTTAAAATATCGATGATGCCTTGCTCATCAAGTTCAACCCTGTTGTCCACTTCATACTGCTTGATAGCAGCGCGTGCAAGGTTTATCGTGTTTTTTCTGACATCGTCGTGAGCCTTCATGGCTTCCTTGAAGTCAGCTGTAAGTCTGTCTTTTAAAGACAATAACAACACCTCTTTTTAATACTTCTTAGCCTTTTTTCTAGCCGCTTCAGACTTTTTCTTTCTCTTTACGCTAGGCTTTTCGTAATGTTCTCTTTTTCTGAGTTCAGACATTACGCCGTCTCTTGCGCAAGAACGCTTGAATCTCTTAAGCGCGCTTTCCAGACTTTCGTTTTCTCTAACTATAACCTGTGCCATTTCGTTTTCCCTCCCTCCGTATTCTGAAATTACATAAGTGCGTAAAAACCGATAAAATAGCTTACAGCGTTATCTATTATACTTCTTTTTGAAATATAAATCAAGGATTTTTTGTTTCATCAAAAATCAGCAAAAAATCTTTCTTT
The DNA here is from genome assembly GCA_963632005.1 of Succinivibrio sp. Taxonomy (GTDB): domain Bacteria; phylum Bacillota; class Clostridia; order Peptostreptococcales; family Anaerovoracaceae; genus CAKQOE01. The sequence goes on along the minus strand of CAVGTL010000024.1, from coordinate 17,013 downwards.
ATCAGCCCGGAGGCCAAGTCATTTTTCTCTTTCCGAGAAGATGGAAGTGCAGGTGCTTTACAGTCTGTCCACCGTCCTCGCCGCAGTTGTTTACTACTCTATAGCCGTCCTTTATGCCAAGATCCGCAGCTATATCCTTTACTTTGAGAAGTATATGCGCGATAACCTCTGCATCTGCCTCAGTCGCAGCGTCAAGAGACTCTATGTGGCGCTTCGGTATTATAAGAACATGTTCAGGCGCCTGAGGCTCCATGTCTCTGAAGGAAATGATCTGATCATCTTCATAAACATAATCTGATGTTATTTCCTTGCTTGCTATCTTACAGAAAATGCAGTCTGACATCGTTTCACCTCCTTTCATATGTGAAATGTATCTGATAAAACAGTCAGCATGTACCATTTTATCATACAACAGCTTTAAACAGGAAGAATTATTCTTCCCTCCATGCCGTCTTTGTAAAGCTTTTCCAAATGTACGTCAGCGAATTTATCCAATAATTCCTGTGGGTCGGCCGGGCCGACGTCAGGCTTGCAGTATACCTTTATATAATTGTCTGAGTGGCCTTCGAGCATTCCTGCTTCTTCGTCGAATCTTTCAAACAATACGCGCCTTGTAGTTCCTGCGTTGCGCTCGTTGAAGCTTATCGCAGCTTCTGACGCTGCCTCTATCAGCCTTGCGCTTCGCTCGTTCTTTTTGTTGCCGTCTATCTGGTCCTTCATGTCGGCTGCCTTTGTGCCGCGTCTTTTTGAGTATCTGAATACGTGAACGCCTGAAAATCCGACTTCTTTTACTGCTCTGAGACTTTCCTCGAATTCTTCGTCTGTTTCACCCGGAAAACCTACTATTATATCTGTGGTTATAGCGTAATTGGCGTCTGTTTCCTTCATAGCCGCAGCTATTTTCAGGTAGTCGGCATAATTATAGCGGCGGTTCATGCGCTTGAGCACTGTGTCGCTGCCGCTCTGGATAGACAGGTGCATATGATGGCACAGCTTATCGTACTTTGCCAGATTCCTTACAGTTTCCACGTCTACTACGTTAGGCTCGAGCGAGCTGAGTCTTATGCGGAAATCGCCGTCAAGCTCGTTTATAGCCGCTATAAGGCTCTCTACGCCTTTCAGACCGCGCTCGTCGGCTTCTGTATCAACACCATACAGGGCAGTGTTGATCCCTGTGAGTACGAGTTCCTTAAAGCCGTTGTCTATGAGCTGCTTTGCTTCAGCTACTATATCATCAAGCCTTCGGCTCCTTACCTTGCCGCGGGCGTACGGGATTATGCAATATGAACAGAAGCGGTCGCATCCCTCCTGCACTTTTATATACGCGCGCGTGCGCGAGTCCATCGACGTTATTATTCCTGTTTCTTCATAATCTGAAAGCTCGTCATAAGGGATGATATGCGAAGCTACATTCACGCGCTTCTGGCCGTTTTCCGAGATATAATCTTCTATAAACTTTACGAGCTCCGCTTTTTCGTTAGTTCCTGCTACGACGCACACGCCCTCTATCTCAGCCGCAGCTTCCGGGTCTGTCTGCGCGTAGCAGCCGGTAACAGCTATGACCGAATCGGGGTTTATCTTTTTCATTCGCCTTATATACTGGCGCGACTTGCGATCGGAAAGATTCGTTACCGTGCATGTATTTATTACATAAATATCTGCGAACTCCTCCTCGCCTGCGATATCGTAGCCTGCCTCGGAAAAGCGTTCCTTGAGCATCTGCGTTTCGTACTGGTTTACTTTACAGCCGAGAGTATAAAAAGAAACTGTTCCTTTCGAGTTTTTGTTTTCTTCCATATATAATAATTATCTGCCGCCCTTTTGATCGGGCAGCCTGTTTCTCCGTTTTATTTTGATCTTTAGCTTATTTTATTTTATATCTTACCCTATTTTAATCTTGCGGCTATCGCGCACCATTCGTCCTCGTGAAGGACTTCTATTATATCAAATCCGCTCTTTTCTATCGCTTCCGAGACTTCGTCGAGCTTTTCATCGAGTATTCCCGAGGAAATAAATATTTTCTTGCCCTCAAGGTGCTTTGCTATATCCGGTGAAAGCATTTTTATGAGGTCAGCCATAAGATTTGCTGCGATTATATCAGCCTTCATTCCAAGCCCTTCGGTAACGTCGCCATAAGCGATCTCTATAACGTCTGAAAGTCCGTTCATCTCTACGTTTTCCGCGGAAGCTGTGACCGCGTTAGGGTCTATATCAACGCCGTAAACGTGCTTAGAGCCGAGAAGCGCCGCCGCTATGGAAAGTATTCCTGAACCGCATCCGAGGTCGAGGACTCTGTCTTCTTCCGACTCGATGTACTTTTCAAGTAATTTTACGCACATGCGCGTAGTTGCGTGAGTTCCCGTGCCGAACGCCATGCCGGGGTCTATTTCGATCACCATCTCGTTTTCTGCCGGCTCGTACTCCTCCCATGTAGGCTTTATCACTATATTGTCAGTCATCTTGGAGGTCTTAAAATATTCCTTCCATTTGTCTTTCCATCCCTCGTCGCTCTCGTATGAGCTTTCTACAGCCAATCTGCCGAATCTGCCGTCGGTATCCTGCTCCTTGAGCATGGCTATAGCGCTGCGTATAGCGTCTATATACGCCTCCGCGTTTTCGTCAGGCTCGAGATACAATGTTATCTTTGATTCTTCTTCCTTCTGAGCTATCACTGACTCATCAACGTAATCCCAGTCATATGAGTTTTTCTTTTCGAGCAGTTCTTCAACTACAGATCTGTCCTCTATCATGAATGTCTCGTGACCTAGCATCGTTAAAACAGAAGAAACAGGTTCTATTCCTTCTGATGACGTAAATATTTTTATTTCATAATAATTCATAATGTTTGACCTCTTGTTTGACTTTCGCGCGCCCGGCGCGCCCATATCTCATATATTAATATTAATTGCAACTAAACAGCATTGACGATTCCTGCTGTTTCAGACCATAATGTAGAATTATATCATGAATCGGCTTATGCTGCTGAAAAATTTTAGTTATACCAAAAAAACAAATAGAGCCGATGTCATTCCGGCAATTAAATACCGGAATGACATCGGCTGCGTTATGTTCCGTTAAAAAGTTTATTTAACTTCTATTTTTTCTTCTTTTTCTTACGATCAGCCTTTTTGTCCTCACCCGTGAAGAGCTCGCGTACTATATCGCCGAATGACTTTTTCTTTGTGTACATCTCGGCTGTGCTTCCGTCCTCAAACTCCTGAATAAGCTTCTTCTGAGCTTCTGTAAGGTTTCTAGGTACTTCGAGCATTACTCTTACATACAGATCGCCTGTGATTCCCGAATTAGGTGATTTTACGCCCTTGCCCTTCAGCCTGAATACAGTTCCCGGCTGCGTGCCAGCAGGTATCTTGTATGAGACCTTTTCTTCCATAGTAGGTATCACGACGTCAGCGCCGAGAGCCGCCTGCGCGAATGTGATAGGTATCTCAAGCTCGAGATCGAGGTTGTTACGCTTAAACAGCTTGTGCGGAGCTACGCTTACTATTACAAAGAGGTTTCCGTCAGGACCGCCGTTTTCGCCCGGATTACCCTGACCTCTTACGTTTATAACAGAACCGTCGTCAACACCTGCAGGGATGTTTACTTCTATAGTGACATCCTTTCTGATCTTTCCTGTGCCTCCGCAAGTATGGCACGGCTTTTCGTTTATCTCGCCTGTACCGCCGCAGTTATCGCAGGCAGATACATTGGCCATCATGCCGAAAGGCGTCTGAGTCTGACGTCTTATCTGACCTGTACCGTTACATACAGGGCATGTTTTCTTTGAGCTTCCAGGTTCAGCGCCTGTACCGTTACAGTCCTTACACTTAACGTATTTCTTGAGCTTTATCTTCTTCTTTGTACCGAAGAACGCCTCTTCAAACGTTATAGATATACGAGCCTGAAGGTCCTGACCCTTTCTCGGACCGTTACGTCTGCGCTGCTGACCGCCAAAGCCGCCGAAACCGCCTCCGCCGCCAAACATGCCGCCGAACAGATCTCCGAATATATCTTCAAATCCACCGCCCGAGAAGCCGCCGCCGAAACCGCCTGCTGCGTTAGGGTCTACGCCCGCAAAGCCGAACTGGTCATACTTCTGCTTCTTTTCAGGGTCGGAAAGAACTGAATACGCTTCACTTGCTTCCTTAAACTTTTCCTCAGCTTCTTTATTATCCGGATTTCTGTCCGGATGATATTTCATAGCAAGTTTTCTGTATGCGCTTTTTATCTCTGATTCTGAAGCGCTCTTGCTGACGCCGAGGACTTCATAATAATCTCTTTTATCTGCCATTATATCGATCCTCCGGATAAAATTATTTCTGTCTGCTGCGTCTCTGCCGCAGTCTGAAAAATCAGTTATCGCATATTGAATATTTTAAATATTAATTACAACAATAAGGGCGACTTCAATGAGCCGCCCTCCGGATAGCCAAGCCGTGCGACCTGAACATTTCCGTATTGATTTATTTAATTATTATACGCGATTATTTATCATCGTCAACAACTTCGAAATCTGCATCAACAACATCGTCGTTATTGTTTGCGCTGCCTGCTGAAGCACCTGCTGAGCTGTTAGCTGCACCGCCAGTCGGGTCAAATCCGCCAGCACCTGCACCTGCTGCGCCCTGAGCGCCTGCCGCCTGAGCGTTCTGGTAAAGTATCTGAGATACCTTCTGGAACTCATTTGTCAGGTTTTCAGTCTTAGCCTTGATATCAGCAGTATCTGTACCCTGAAGAGCCTGGTTAAGGGCATCCTTTGCAGCGTTTACACCTGCGAGAGTATTTGCATCTACCTTATCCTTAACTTCATCAAGAGTCTTTTCTGTCTCGTAAACCATAGCTTCAGCCTGGTTTCTTACGTCGATATCTTCTTTTCTCTTCTTATCCTGTTCAGCGTACATCTCAGCTTCCTTGATCTTCTGGTTGATCTCATCTTCTGAGAGCTTTGAAGAAGAAGAAATTGTGATCTTCTGTTCCTTACCTGTTCCGAGGTCCTTAGCGCTTACATTTACGATACCGTTAGCATCGATATCGAATGTAACTTCGATCTGTGGAACGCCTCTTCTTGCAGGTGGGATACCTGAGAGCTGGAATCTTCCGAGTGTAGTATTGTCGGCAGCCATTTCTCTTTCACCCTGAAGTACGTGGATATCAACTGCTGTCTGGTTATCAGCCGCAGTAGAGAATATCTGGCTCTTCTTTGTAGGTATAGTTGTATTTCTTTCGATCAGCTTTGTAGCTACGCCACCGAGAGTTTCGATAGAAAGTGAAAGCGGTGTAACATCAAGAAGAAGGATGTCGTTTACTTCGCCTGTTAATACGCCGGCCTGGATAGAAGCACCTACTGCTACGCATTCATCAGGGTTAACGCCCTTGAACGGTTCCTTGCCTGTTACGTTCTTAACTGCTTCCTGTACTGCAGGGATTCTTGTAGAACCACCTACGAGGATGACCTTTTCGATATCGTTGATAGTTACGCCTGCATCTGCAAGAGCCTTGTTCATTGGTTCGATAGTTCTCTGAACGAGGTTAGCTGTTAACTGGTCGAACTTAGCTCTTGTGATGTTCATGTCCAGATGGAGAGGACCGTCTGCGTTTACAGTGATAAATGGAAGGTTTACATTAGTTGTATTTGAAGAAGAAAGTTCCTTCTTTGCCTTTTCTGCTGCTTCCTTTAATCTCTGCAGAGCCATCTTGTCTGTTCTCAGATCTACGCCGTGCTCATTCTGGAATGTATCTGCGATGTAGTTCATAACAGCTTCATCGAAGTCATCACCGCCGAGTCTTGTATCACCGTTTGTAGCAAGTACTTCAAATACGCCGTCGCCGAGTTCGAGGATAGATACATCGAATGTACCGCCGCCGAGGTCGTATACCAGGATCTTGTGCTGCTTGTTATCCTTATCAAGACCGTAAGCAAGAGCTGCTGCTGTAGGTTCGTTTATGATTCTCTTTACATCGAGACCTGCGATCTTACCTGCATCCTTTGTTGCCTGCTTCTGACCGTCTGTGAAGTAAGCCGGAACTGTGATAACTGCTTCTGTTACCTTTTCGCCGAGGTAGCTTTCTGCATCTGTCTTTAACTTTGTAAGGATCATAGCTGAAATATCCTGCGGTGTGTACTGCTTGCCATCGATCTCTACTTTATGATCTGTACCCATGTATCTCTTGATAGATGCGATAGTTCTGTCAGGGTTTGTTATTGCCTGTCTCTTTGCTGTCTCACCTACAAGTCTTTCACCGTTCTTTGCAAAACCTACAACTGAAGGAGTTGTTCTGTTACCTTCTGCGTTAGGAATTACTGTAGGCTCGCCGCCTTCAAGAACTGCTACACATGAGTTTGTTGTACCTAAATCAATACCTATTACTTTTCCCATTTTATTTACCTCCTGAGGTTAATTTCATATTTATTTTATTTGCCTGTGCCGGGTCTGTCTGTTTTCATCTCTCTGATCTGACATCTTTCTGATTCAACATCTTTCCGGCCGGCATCTATATAATAAGGTAATAATTTTCTTAGTCGCTCTACTGAGCAACCTTTACCATTGATGGTCTTATTACCTTTCCATTCAGTGTATACCCTTTCTGCATCGACTGAATCACGATTCCGCTCTCAAAATCAGGATTTTCTTCAACCATTACCGCGTTGTGGAAATTAGGGTCGAATTCATGACCTTCATCCTCTATCGCGATTATGTTGTTCTTGTCGAGAACTGTTTTGAGCTGCTTGTAGATCATCTCAACGCCCTCTGCAAACTGCTTGTCGGCGCATTCAGCGCTGTGCATCAGAGCTCTTTCGAAGTTATCCATTACTTCTATTATATCTAACGCTATCTTTTCATTCGCATACTGATATATGTCGGATTTTTCTTTTTCCACGCGGCGCTTGTAGTTCTGGAAATCTGCTGCCAGTCTCATATAACGCGTGTCGTTATCTTCTTCAGGCTCCTTCTTTTCTTCAGGCGCTTCTTTATTTTCGTCAGCGCCCTGTTCCTTTGGAGCTTCCTCTTCAGCCGCAGCTTCTGCTGTTCCTTCGGCAGTCTGCTCTTCTGTGAGCCCAGCTTCTTCAGGAATGTCCTTGTTTATATCTTTATCAGTCATTTTCTTCTCCCTCTGTCAGTTTGAATGCGCTGTTCAGGTTTTGAGTAAGGAACTCGACTACAGATGTTACTTCATCATATTTCATTCTGGTAGGTCCAACGACTCCCAGCTTTCCGACGCAGTGACCGTCTACGCAGTATGTAGCGGTTATCAGGCTGCAGTCTTTCATGATGTCATCATCGTTTTCGTTTCCTATCGTAACTATTACCCCGCTTTCGCGGTTCATAAGCAATTTTGTCAGTTCCTGTTTTCTGCTGACCATATTCATGAATACTTTCGCTTTGTTTATGTCGTTATATTCAGGAATGGAGAATATATTCTCAAGACCGTCTATATAAAGATCAACATCAAGCATATTCTCAAGCGTAGATATGAACGACGGAATTATGTTTTCGGCAACCTTTCCCATCGATACGATATCAGACTCGAGATCCTTTATGATATCAAGAGTGAGTATGCTGCTGAGCGAACGTCCGCGATAATTGTGCGTCAGCACTTTTGAAAGAAGCTCGAGCGTCTTTGGATCGTACTGCGATTTAAGTCTTACCGCAGTGTTTGTTACCTTTCCGCTCTCTGCCACTATCATGAGCACTACCGTTCTCTCATCGACAGGAAGTATGTTCACGTATTTCAGTTTATTCTCATCCTGATTCGGCGTCATGGCAAAAGATGTAAGATTTGTCAGCCTTGACAGAAGATTTGATGCATGCTTTATAGTCTTGTCAAGCTCTGTCATGTTTGCGGATATTTCTTTTTCTATCGCCTTTTTCTCTTCGTCCGGAAGCTCGTATTTCTTCATCAGTGAATTTACGTATAATCTGTATGCTTTATCTGACGGTATACGGCCTGCAGACGTATGAGGGTGCGTAAGAAAGCCCATGTCCTCGAGGTCTGACATTTCATTTCTTATAGTTGCTGCGCTTACGCCCATATCATATTTTCTGGAAATGGTTCTGGAACCTACCGGCTCAGCCGAATAAATGAAATCGCCTACAATAGCCTGCAGAATCTTAAGTTTTCTTTCAGTAAGATCCATATTCATCACCTTTCATTCTGTTAGCACTCAATATAGGTGAGTGCTAACCTACACATAATATACGCTTTCTTAGATTAGATGTCAACAAAAAAATAAATAAAAAAGAGGACACTGAAAACTTTTGTACAGGTCCCGCGCGTCGCCGCGCCCATACATTGGTATCAACATCCTCTTATCTTTATTAAATTGCAGTTATCATGCTTTAATTATGCAATGAATGCTCTGCTGTAGGAGCGCCGGGCGCTCGCAGTCTGTTTATTATTTATTGCATTAATTATTGTTTGAATTGCCAAGCGAAGCAATATGCTTTACCCATTCACTGTCAAAGAAGCCCTGTGAATTGCTGCCTCTGTGACTCATCAGCTCCTTTATACGCAGGATGCGCTCGGATATCATTACTGAAAACACGGTGTTTTCGTCATTCAGGTCTATCCCCGTCATGCTTATGATCCTGTTTATCCTGTACTTCAGAGTATTATAATGAAGCTGCATTTGCTCTGCCGCCTTTGATATGTTCTGCTGGCAGTTTACATACGTAAACAGTGTGTTTGTATAGTCGCTGTCGTTGTCGCGGTCTGTCTGCTGAAGCTCCTTTACTGCGTTGTCGAGCAGCAGATCGAGATTTACCTGCTCTGCAAAATTAAGCAGCATATGATATTGTATGACATCCTTGTAGCGAAGCACCGGTATATGCAGATCCATTTTTTCCCTTATATCCATACAGTACACCGTCTGAACATAGTAACGGTAGAAATCCTTAAGATTATTGAACGGATAGCTGATATTTGCAACACAGTTGTACCTGCCAAGCAGCTCAGTGAACTCCTGAAGCATCTCCAGCGAGAACGCTTCATTCAGTGTTTTTGTATCGTAAAGAACGACTATATAGTCATTCAGCTGGATAACGTTGTTTCGGTCGAAAAATTTTCTGACCTTGCGAAGCATATTGTATTTACGCTCATCGCTCGTTCTAAAATCAGTTACTTCTATATTTATAACGTGGAGCACATCGTAAAGCTTTATACCGAAAAGCTCCTGCCGCGATTCTATTTCCTCAGGACTTGTTATTTTATTGCGTATTATAGATGTAAGAAAATTTTCGATAACAGAAAACCGAAAATCGTCGTTTCCGAGCTTTCGCATCATTTTTATAGACAGAAAGCCTGATATCAGCTGAAGGAACATATTGTCCTGCTGCGTTATCTCGTGATTTTTCTGCAGCAGTATCAGGTAGCCCATAAGTCTGCCTGCCTGCACTACCTTTACCGTTATCTGCGGGTTGTTGAGCGGCCCGCCTGCATTTTCCTCAAGCACTGATGTTTCAACAGCATCAAAGTTGTCTGTACCCGCTATGTGGTTAAGGTAGTAATTGGGCATGAAACCGTTTTTTATCGTATATTCCCAGACAGGCTCATCATCGAGGAACTCAGTCCCCGCCGAAGCCTCGTAATTAAACGTCACATCTACCAGCATTACCGGATTACCAAGTATTTTATATGAATAATCAAGTATCTGCTGTATACTGCAGCCCTCCTGAAGCATGTCCAGAAGGTCTGCTGATATTTTATCGCCTGACGGTATTTCAGCCAGGAGCTCGGATATTTTTGTGCTCATATTTTAATAGTTGTCAGTAATGGTCTAAGCTATAAAGTTGCTTCCCTTCTGCAGGGCTACGATTCCTGTGCGCGCCACTTCTTTTATGCCGTAAGTGCGCAGCATTTCTTCAAATGTATCTATCCTGTCCGGAGCATCGCTTATCTCAAACGTAACTGTCGTAGGCGACATGTCTGTTATCCTTGCCCCCATCATGTCTGCGAGATCCTTAAGCTCGCTTCTTGTCTTGGCGCAGGCGCCTACTTTTATCAATGCAAGCTCTTTTCCTACGAGTTCATTCATATTGAAGCTTCTTACCTTTATAACAGGCACGAGCTTGTTGAGCTGCTTTTCGACCTGTTCAAGTGCATTGTGACCGCTGTCTACGATCATCGTTATACGCGATACGCTTTTGTCCTCTGTAACGCCTACAGCAAGGCTGTCGATATTGAACGCGCGTCTCGCGAAAAGGCCTGTTATCTTGTTCAGAACACCTGCCTGGTTTTCAACAAGTACTGAAATTATCTGTTTCATTTAACGACGTCCTCCCTTACTGTATCATAGTGCTTTCATCAGGATCTATCCTGCATTCGAGCAGGAACGGTCCGTCAAACGAGAGCATTTCAGCTATGGCTGCGCTCATATCATCTTCATTGTCAACACGTCTGTGAGCAACTCCGTAAGCATCAGCAAGCTTGCAGAAATCAGGAGTTTCAGGCATATAAACGGCAAATGGACCTTCTGAATAAGCCTTCTTCTGTATCTCGTTTACCATACCGAGCCTTCTGTTGTTAAAAAGCACTACCTTCAGGTCGAGACCGTTTCCGACAACTGTAGAGAGCTCGTTTAGCATCATCTGGAAACTGCCGTCGCCGCATACTACTACAGTCTGTCTGTCCGGATCCGCAAACTTTACGCCTATACCTGCCGGGAGCGAATATCCCATAGTTCCAAGACCGCCCGATGTAAGGAATCTCCCTTTTTTAACAGGAATATACTTTCCTGCCCATATCTGGTTCTGGCCTACATCAGCAACTACATATGCATCGTCTTTAAGCTGTCTGCCGAGCTCGAGCATGAAGTTTCTCGGTCCGATAGTTCCGGCTGTTCTCTTTTCGGAAATCTTGTACTTTTCCTTTTCTGAACGCTCTGTAACTTCTGCTATCCATTCATCACTGTCAGCTACAGGATTTTCAGCCAGAAGCTTTACGAGTATATTTCTTACATCACCTACGAGCGGAACTGTAGGTGTCATATTTTTGCCTATTTCCGCAGGGTCTATATCTATATGGATAGTTCTTGTCTTTTCTGCCATCTTGTCAGGAGACGTGACCGCGCGGTCACCTACTCTTGCGCCGATTATTATAAGAAGGTCGTTGTTGTTGAGCGCGTAGTTTGCAGCGCTGTTTCCGAACTGTCCGATCATGCCGAGGTTCATCTTATCGTCTGACGGCATAACTCCGAGACCCATCATAGTAGTAACTACAGGAATATGCGCGCTCTCGCTGAGCTTCTTTATAAGGTCCTGCGCGCCTGAGCTGAATACGCCGCCTCCGGCGCATATTAAAGGCTTTTTCGTACCCTGTATCTCATCGGCTACCTTCTTTATCTGCTTTACATGACCTGAAACGCTCGGTTTATATCCTCTTATATTTACCTCGCCCGGATCGACATATTCAAACTCTTCGTTCTGAATGTCGCTCGGAACATCGATAAGCACCGGTCCCGGCCTTCCTGTAGACGCTATGTGAAATGCCTCCCGCATTATTCTCGGAAGCTGTGAAGCATCCTTTACAAGATAGCTGTGCTTTACGAACGGAGCGCATGCTCCCGTAATATCTACTTCCTGAAAAACGTCTCTGCCGAGAACGTCTGTCGGTACCTGTCCTGTTATTGCAACGATAGGGATGCTGTCCATATATGCAGTTGCTATTCCTGTTATAAGATTTGTAGCTCCCGGTCCGGATGTTACGACGCATACGCCTACTCTGCCGGATTTTCTTGCATAGCCTGAAGCCATATGTCCCGCATTCTGTTCCTGCCTTACGAGTATATGTCTTATGCCGCCGTCGCTTTCTGATTTTGCCAATTCATCATAAAAAGGACATATCGTAGCCCCCGGATAACCGAAGATTATGTCCACTCCCTGCTCTTTAAGGCCTTTTATCATAGCCTGAGCACCTGTCATCATTTATATTCTCCTTGCTATTTCACCTTTTATGTACATTTATATATGTATAATTTTCTGTAATTGCAGGACGCCTCTTGTTGCCTGCGAAATATACGTAACGGTTGAAGCCCTGCCCGTATCTCCGATACGGCGCGCAGGCCTCATACAGAAATTGCGCAGCTTTAGCTGCAATGCAATTTTTCAGTCCGTGGTATAGGGAATTTCAACTGCGCTTATCCGTATATTCTCCGGCAGTATATGGCGTCTTTTTGTATTTATAGAAATTACAATATATTAATATTCCGTAACCTTCTCAGGCTTATCGCTGATTTTGAGATTTCCGGTCTTAAGCTCGCGTCTTGCAAGCTCTTCCATTATATCGTCCCATGTAACGCCTGTCACAGCCATGAGAACAGTAAGATGGTAGATCAGGTCAGACATCTCATAAACGATTTCCTTCTTATCCGCGTTCTTAGCCGCGATGATCGTTTCTGTTGCTTCTTCTCCAACCTTCTTGAGTATTTTATCTATGCCCTTATCAAAAAGATAATTGGTATACGATCCCTCTTTCGGATTAAGTCTGCGGTCCTCTATGACCTCAGAGACCTGATACAGTACTTCCTGATTTCCCATTTTACATACCTCCTGTCATTTAAGTGTATTATTATATTTTGACCATTTTTTCAGGCTTTGTCAATAGCTGTGAAAATGTATTCAATATATAAAAAATCCCCCGGTACGGAACCAGGGGAATATGGTGTTTTTCTTTTAAGGTCGATCGAATGTATACTTTATTTTTCAGGATAAAGCACATCCATGATCCGCGGGAGGTCCATGGCCATCTGGACATCCCGCGAATTAATTATCGAGCGAATTAATTATATTATCCGCAGCGATCTAACGGAGCATTCGCTCCCGGCAGACCCGCCTGCAACAGGGAACGCATATTGCCTGCAGCAGGCGCAGCCGTGCCGATATATTAATATTTATGTAGCTTTTTATATGAATTGTATTGATTATTTACTCTTTTTAGACATTGCTCTGTAAACAAATGTAAGAGCGAAGCCTACTACTGCGAGTGCGAGAGCGATCAGTATAGGTGTACTGTAGCTTTCGCTTGCATTGTAGCAGTTAGCCATGATCATAGGTCCGAGAACTCCGGCTACAGAGAATGCTATAAACATTACACCGTAGTTTAAGCTGTTGTTCTTCATACCGAACTGACCTGCTGTAAATCCAGGGAATACGCCCATGTATGCGCCGAAGCAGAAACCAACGAGACAGATACCGAGGATGAATATTGACTTGCTCGGAGCTGATCCGCCATAGCCTGACATGTAGATCAGGCCAAGACCTATAACAGCAAGTACGAGCGCGATAGTCATTGTATTTATAGAACCGATCTTATCTGAGATAAAACCGCACAGTACACGACCTGCAGCATTGCAGAGTGCAAGTATAGATACTATAGTAGCCGCAGCTGTAACTTCTACGCCTATCATTCTCTGTGCTACCAGTGAGCACTGTGATATCATCATTAATCCGAAGAATGCGCCACATACGAGCATGATGAACATTACGTAGAATATAGGGTCCTTTATCATACCCTTCCAGTCCTTATCAACAGCTGCAGGAGCTCCCTGACCCGCTGCAGGAGCAGGCGGAGTCCATCCTTCAGGAACGAAGCCTGCAGGGCACTGCTTCATGATGAATGCGCCTACGATGATAACTACCAGATATATGATACCTAATACCTTAAATGATGAAGCAACTCCCATAGAAGCGACCATCTTCTGTGCTACAGGAGCCAGTATTACTGAACCGAGTCCGTAAGATGCTGTAGTAAGTCCGCCTACCATACCCTTCTTGTCCGGGAAGAACTTTACAGTGTTACCGATAGTACAGCTGTAAATAAATCCCATACCAAGACCGAGTACAAGACCGTAAAATATAACGAGCATCGTAAGGCTTGTAGAGAAGCCTGTCAGGAATGCGCCGCCGCCAAACATTACGCCGCCGATAACTACTACCCACTTAGGACCCATAGCATCGTTGAGCTTACCGCCTGTGATCATTGTGATAAAACCTACTGCATTACAAACTGTAAACGCGAGTGCTGCACTCGGAACACCAAGTCTTTCAGCCCATGGACCTGCGAATACGCTCCATGCGTAACCTGTACCGATGATCAGATTGATAACACAGGCCGCAACCAGAGTGGCCCATCTTTTCTTTGTCAGATTCAAGTTATCACTCATTTTAACTCTCCTTTTCATATAACTGTGCATCAATAATGATGCTTGAAAAAAGCGTGCTTTGAAAACAACATAAGCCAAACCGGCGATATGCATTATCAAAAGCATTGTTTATGCATCTGAACAAATAAACAAACTATTTAATTGTAAAGGTGCCGTGATCATTCAGCAGCGTTTATTGGCCATACGCTCCTTCCTGATTACATGGTCATTATAATACTTTGTGTAGCAATTTTCTATTGTACTTATGTATATTGTTTGTATACTTATGATTTATACTCTATTTTATGTATTACCAACAAAATAAAAAAGGAATGCCGCACTAAGATAATATTCATTACCTCAGCACGGCATTCCTTTTAGTTTTTATGAGATTATTTAATCAGATTTTCAAGACTTTTAAGTCAATTACTTAGCCTTGCTCATTGCTCTGTATACGAAGCTCATGATGATACCAAGGATACCGAGACCCATAGCTACGTAGTAAGCCTGAGTGAAAGGTGCTTCAAATGCCTGAAGAACCTTAGGACCAACGATACCTGCAAGAGCGAAGCCTGTGAACATGATACCGTAGTTTACGCCGTTGTTCTTAGGACCGAACTGTTCAGCGCAGAAACCAGGGTAAACGCCCATGAATGAACCGAATGCCATACCTACGAGAGCAGCACCTAATCTGAACATACCTAACTGACCTTCACCAGTAATGCTCAGGATGAACATACCGATAACGCCTAAAACGAGCATGATGAACAGTGTGTTTACACGACCGATCTTATCTGAAATAGTACCGCAAGCTACACGACCTAAAGCGTTGAATAAAGCGAGGAGTGTAACTGTAGTAGCTGCTGCAGATACTGCTGCAGCGTCTGCTGCTCCGCCTAATACTACAGCTGTAACTACGCCACGGCAGTTAGAGATGAGCATCAGACCGAATGTAGCGCCGCACATCATCATAACCATCATAACCCAGAAGATAGGGTCTGCAAGCATCTGCTTCCAGTTCTTTGATTCAGGAGCCTTAGCGCCTGCCTTTGGAGCTGGTGGAGTCCAACCTTCAGGAATGAATCCAACAGGAGCCTTCTTGATAAGGAATGCGCCTACGCAGATAACTACGAGGTATACGATACCTAATACCTTGAAAGTACCAAGTACTGTATCAGCATTTACGATGCTCTTTATGATGAGCGGAAGGATAACTGAACCTAAACCATATGTAGCAGTAGTAAGACCACCTACAAGACCTGCCTTATCAGGGAAGAACTTGATAGAGTTACCGATAGTGCAGCCGTAAACGAGACCCATACCGAGACCCATGAGAACGCCGTAACCGATAACTACCATGATAGGTGATGAAGCGCAGCCTGCGATGAATACGCCGCCGCCGAAGAAGATACCACCGATGAAGATCGACCACTTAGGACCGATGTTATCGTTGATGTAACCACCAACGATCATTGGGATAGGACCTAATGAGTTAGCGAGTGTGAATGCCCATGTGAGTGTTGCCATTGGTTCAGTAAAACCAAGACCAGCAAAGTGCTCAGCGAGTGGGCTGGCAAACATTGACCATGCGTATCCTGTACCGATCATTACGTTAATAACGCAAGCAGCAAACAGGATAGTCCATCTTTTCTTTGTAAGATTCTGAGTATCACTCATTTTGAAACTCTCCTTTTCTTAAGAACACTGCATCTTAAAAATGCATATAATAGCGTGCCCGGCTTATACCGGACGTTATTAAGTGTACCTTTAAAAAAGAACAGATCTCACTCAATTTCTTAAATTTTCTCTATTCAGTTTTAAAAGGTACTTGTTGAGGAATACACCGTAGCCCTTGATAATCATGTGCATCTCTCAACTACAATTGGGATTATAATATAAAAATATCCATTTGTATAGTATACTAAAGTATATTTATATGTGTACCAACAATATTCGTAACAATTAATATTACGCCTATCATTTAAATTTCAACGTTTTTGACAAATTAGTACGTACGAAAAAAATATTTGTCAGACAATATTATTTATACAAAATAATATGTTGTATCTACTTTAATACATGAATCAGTATTAATAAAATGCCGTATCGAGCGCCTTGCGCTCCCGAAACATACTTTTTCCGGCTGCGCTGGCATAACAACTGCAGCCGGCGTGGGTCCGCCGGGCGGACGCATTATGGACGCGCGCAGCGCATTTACACAAAAATACCGCGCTGCTTTTACGGCAGCGCGGCTTTATTCTACATTATAGAGTTAATTTTTTATGTATTATTGATTGAGTTTTTTCAAAAGTGACGTTCTGTTGCTCACGCCGAGTCGCGCGTATATATTGGAAAGGCTCTTTTTTACCGTGATCTCTGCGAGATTTAGTTCCCTTGCTATTTCAATATTTGTCTTGCCATCGGCAACAAGAAGCGCTATCTCTCGCTCACGCTTGGTGAGCAGATCGAGCGGCGATGAATCCTCTTCACGGACTATTACGTTCAGCGTTTTTTCGTATTTCTTGTACAGAGCCTTGCAGTTTTCTATGAATTCCTGCTGCTGCGGCGCATAATCTGTCTTTTTCCAGACATTTGCCAGTTCCTTGCCGTTTACCACGAAAGGTGTCACTAAACCGTCAAGATAAGCTGTTTCCACTGCGTCTCTGAGGTGCTCCGCTGCTTCGGCTTTCATATCGAGCCTGTCGCATGATATCGCTGCGTATATTTCCAGGTAAATAATAGATATCAGATTCTGATACGATCTGGCGTCCTGCATCATTATGCCGTATGAACCCATATACTTGGTATAAGCTTCGCGATCAAGGCATATCCGACCGTATACGATAGCATAAAATGGCTTGAGCGGCGTATATATA
>CAVGTL010000023.1:0-24463 GCA_963632005.1 Succinivibrio sp. | reverse complement strand
GCATTAATGGTCATCATATCCGGCGCAGCAGGGGTGGTAATAAATGTAATAAAACACGGCAGAAATGCATCTGCGCCTGCCGACAGCCCGGCTGTCACAAAGGATGCTACAGAAAACGCTGACAGTAAAAAAGAAAAAGGAGGCCGCAGATAATGTTGATATTAGAGCTTTACGCGCGCTTCTTTATGACAGGTCTGTTTTCCATAGGCGGCGGTCTTGCAACGCTTCCATTCCTTTATGATATGGCAGATAAAACAGGCTGGTTCACTGCGGCTGACATCGCGGACATGATAGCCATTTCCGAGTCAACTCCCGGCGCTATCGGCATAAACATGTCAACATACGCCGGATTTACTACCGCCGGCATTCTCGGCGCGATAGTTGCCACGCTCGGACTCATATCTCCTGGAATACTTATAATAATAGTAATAGCAAAGTTCCTCGACAGCTTCAGTGACAATAAATACGTAGGCTGGGCACTCTATGGACTCAGAGCTGCTTCTATGGGACTTATAGTGAGCGCCGGTTTTTCTGTCGTAGAAGTCGCGTTCATCGTATCTGGCGGCCAGGCCGCCGCAGGAAGCGGTATCGTTTCATTGCTTCATTTGATAAATATTCCTGCCGTCATACTGGGCGTGCTGCTTTTCGCCGGGATGAAATATTTCAAAAAGATACATCCTGTCGTTTTTATCGGAATATCTGCTGTTATCGGTGTTATTTTCTCGTTTGCAGGGGTATAAATTAAGTTGTATAATGAAGCGCACACATTTAAATATATTGTTGTAATGACATAAAAGGAGGTCATATAATGACAAAAATAGATATTTTTTCCGGATTTTTAGGTTCCGGTAAGACTACACTCATCAAAAAGCTCGTCGCTGAATCATTCCAGGGCGAAAAGGTCGTTCTGATTGAAAATGAATTCGGCGAGATAAATATCGACAGCGGTTTCCTTAAGGATTCGGGCATCGAGATAACTGAAATGAGTTCAGGCTGCATATGCTGCACGCTCGTAGGCGATTTTGGCGATTCACTCAGAAAGGTAATAAGCCAGTTCTCTCCTGACAGAGTACTTATCGAGCCTTCAGGCGTAGGTAAGCTTTCTGATGTTATCAGAGCCGTGCAGAACGTTTCGTCTGACCTTGATGTAGAGCTTTCAAGCTTTGTAACTGTCGCTGACGCTAAGAAGTGCAAGATGTATATAAAGAACTTCGGCGAGTTCTATCTCGACCAGATCGAGCATGCGAAGGCTATAATCTTAAGCAGGACGCAGGAGCTTTCCGAAGAAAAGCTCGAGGCTGCCGTAAAGCTGCTCAGAGAGCATAACGCAGAAGCTAAGATCTTAACTACTCCGTGGGATGACCTGACAGGCGCTCAGATCCTCGAAGCTATGGAAGGCGACAAGTCTCTGGCTGACAAGATGCTGGAAGAACTGGCTCACGAACCTGTTCATGAGCACCATCATCACCATGACCACGATGAACATGATGAGCACGAACATGAACATCATCACGACCACGACGAACATGACGAGCACGAGCATGAACATCATCACGACCACGATGAACATGACGAGCACGAGCATGAACATCACCACGACCACGACGATCATGATGAGCACGAACATGAACATCATCATGACCACGACCATGACTGCTGCGGTCACGATCACGACCATCACCATCATGGCCACGACCACAGCTGCTGCGACCACGACCATGATGCAGACGAGGTATTCACAAGCTGGGGCGTTGAAACTCCTAAGAAGTTCACAGCTGAGGGTATTACAGAAATACTCGATGAGCTTGATTACGGTATCTACGGCGCTGTACTGCGCGCAAAGGGCATCGTACAGAACCCTGACGGTGAATGGCTCCACTTCGACTATGTTCCGGGTGAATCTGAGATCAGAACAGGCGCAGCAAGCTACACAGGTCAGATATGCGTAATAGGCGCTGAGCTCAAGAAGGACAAGCTCGCTGAGCTCTTCGGCATTTAACTTAACTGTGGGTCGGCTGGGCCGACGGCAGTTTGATATCATTCACAAATAATATTTTAAGGAGAATTTATTTATGGGAATTCCCGTTTATATATTTAACGGTTTTCTGGAAAGCGGCAAGACGCAGTTTATAAAGGACACACTGCTCGACCCGGGCTTTACTGAAAACGAAAAGACTCTAATCGTAGCATGCGAGGAGGGAGAAGAGGAATACGACGAAAAATTCCTTAAGGAAACAAATTCTACTCTTCTTCAGATCGAATCAAAAGAAGATTTTAACGGAGCAACGCTCAAAAAGACTGCAATGAGCGTAAAGCCTGACAGGATAGTGCTCGAGTACAACGGCATGTGGGAGATATCTCTTATAGAGCAGGAGTTCCCGCGTGACTGGGAGCTTTACCAGATAATAACAACTATAAATGCTCAGACTTATGAAGTATACCTGAAAAATATGGGTCCTAAGATCATCGAGCATGTAGGCGTTTCTGAGATGGTCGTATTCAACCGCTGCACACCTGAGCTCTCTGAGTACATCAGAAGCACTAATGTAAAGGCGATGAATCCGCGCGCGCTCATATTCCTGGAGGACAACAGCGGTCAGGCTCAGGACTACAATGAAGGACTTCCTCTCCCGTTCGATATAGACGCGCCTGTTATAGAAATAAAGGACGAGGATTACGGCGTATTTTACGTTGACGCCATGAATGAGCCTGCAAAATACGAGGGTAAGACTGTAAAGCTGCTCGTTCAGATGCACCGCCGTCCTGAGGATCTGCCGAACAGATTTGCAGGTGGACGCTTTGCAATGATATGCTGCGCTGATGACATCAGCTTCCTTGCGTTCTACTGCGATATGAAGAACGCTAAAAATATCGTTGAGGAGGAGGGCTTTGCACGTATCGAGGCAAAGATAAAAGTCGAATATTATCCTGAAATGCGTGACGACGGTCCTGTATTATATGTAACAGATTTCCAGCCGGTAGAAAAACCTGAGGAAGATCTCGTCTACTTTAGATAATTTTAATTAGGTCACCATGTAATAGATCACCATGTAAACTACAAAGGACTGCCGCTTTGAAACGACAGTCCTTTTTCTTTTTTTATATTCTTTTTTGCTCTGAGCCGTACGCTCTGCATCAGTAATATATTGATAAAATACTTTTAATACTATTCAGCGTACTTCATGCAGCATTTTTTGTATTTTTTACCGCTTCCGCAAGGGCATTCGTCATTTCTGCCTGTAAGCTTTATCTTCTTTGGTTCACCAAGCTCAGGTCTGTGGAAGTTTCTGTATTCCAGTTTTTCCACACGAAGTTCTGACGGCTTGTAACCCTTGCACTGCCATATCCTGAGCTCATATCCCCAGCAAGTGTACAGATACATGAACCTTCTGCGGTCTTCGTCATCATCGAACTCCACACCCTTACTGTTTATGAATGCTATGACTTTTGCATCGTCATCATCACGAGCACATACGACATAAAGCTCTGATATCACAGACTCTGCCTTCTCTTCGTCTCCTCCGAGCTTCCTTGTAAGATAGCTTCTGAGGATATAATATTCAGGAGCGACCTTGTAAACAGGTCCATCAGCAAATTCTTCTATAACTTCTTCAGACGGATAATAATATGTATCTGAACGTCTTACATTATTTAATGCCGCAAAATAATCTTCAAGCGTAGGCAGCATTGTAGATATGATATATGATGAGTCATTTATATAGAATCCATCAGCGTCTCCTGCCTTTAAAAGAGCGCTTCTTACGTCGTTAGGCGATATAGCTCGCTGGTGGTTAAAGTCCCATGTCTCCTTTACCTGATTTGCAGGATATACTCCGTACATGTTTGCAAGTGCTGCAGCGTACTTTATAACCTCTTTGTCCTGCTCACTTCTGTCCTGTGAGCCTTCCTTTGCAGGACGAGCTTCTGCACCATAGCTCTGCTCATCAAACTGCTGCGGCTTTTCGTCTACATGCTCCATTATAGCCTTCACGTTTACAGGAACCACTACCTCTGCGTTTTCTCCATCAGCTCTGAGATATATAAGTCCTCTGTCAAAAAATTCCTTTATCGACGCAAAATCATCATAAGCAGTTAACGTCTTTCCATCTCTTATGAGCGCCTGCATCTCCATTTTCATGTCTGCTCTGTCTGAGCCTTCTTCATTAAAATAGCTTATAACATTTTCCTTGATAGATTCCTCTGCTTTTTCTGCCATTTCCTGCTTCTTAGCAGCCGAAGGCATCTTTGCGCCGTATATATCCAGGATCTGTTTGAGCCTCGGTTTAGTATATTTTCCCAGACATGTTTCCAGATTACTGTCAGCCTCACATTTAATGCATAATTCTTTTAACTGCTGATCCATAAATTATTCTCCTCCGTTTTTTCCAACTCCATATATATTAACAGTAAAAACGTTCCGTTTCAATGCTTTTTAATGCATGCCGCAGCCTGCTGCAATGACTCGCATTTAACAATATGCCTCACGGCATCATAAAAAAAGACTGCCTTACGGAGCGCAGTCTTTTAAACAGATGTTGAAATAATATTTTACCATATTTAATTGTAATACTGAATATTTTTTTTCATCGCGCCGAGTGCGTTCTTTTCGAGCCTGCTGACCTGCGCCTGCGATATTCCTATCTCGTCAGCGACCTCCGTCTGCGTCTTTCCGTCAAAAAAACGCCTGTCAACTATGAAACGCTCACGCGGTCTAAGCTGTACCATCGCTTCATATATCGCTATACGGTCCATCCATTTCTCCTCGCTGTCCTGCACATCGCTTATCTGGTCCATTATATACACGGTGTCATCATTATCTCTGAATACCGGTTCATAAAGAGAAACGGTATCCTGTATGGAATCAAGCGCTATTACGACATCCTCGCGCGGAGCGCCTGCCTTCTCAGCAATTTCCTCTATGCATGGCTCACGATGCATCGTTTTCAGCAGCTCGTCGCGTGCTCGGAGCGCGCGGTATGCGAGGTCGCGCATAGAACGGCTCACTCTTATGGAATTATTATCCCGCAGATAACGCCGTATCTCTCCTATTATCATCGGTACTGCATACGTAGAAAATTTTACGCCGTGACTCGTGTCAAAATTATCAAGAGCCTTTATAAGTCCTATACAGCCGACCTGAAAAATATCATCCATGCTTTCACCGCGATTCTGAAAGCGCTGCACTACGCTGAGCACGAGGCGCAGATTTCCTGTTATGAAGCGCTCTCTGAGTTCATTATCACCTGACCTTATCCTGTCTATCATGTCCTGCATCTCTACATCCTTCATGACCGGCAGCTCAGATGTATTTATGCCGCAGATCTCAACCTTATTCATATACATTATCCACAGATCCTGCCTGTTCTTCCGCAGCTCGGCGCGTGTGCGCCGCTTACCTGTCGGAGTTTTTTCTATGGATATTGTGTTCATAAAGCGCATTTTATATGCATCTGTTTATCTCGCGTCTCAAACGGTTTATTATCTTTTTTTCCAATCTGGAAATATATGACTGTGATATTCCCATTATATCAGCAACCTCTTTTTGTGTCATTTCATGCCCTCCGGCAAGACCGAACCGCATCTCGATTATGCGCCGCTCACGTCGATTTAATTTCTTTATGGCGTGATAGAGCAGACGTCTGTTGACCTCACCCTCAAGATGTTCAAATATCACATCTTCTTCTGTTCCCAAAATGTCTGAAAGCAACAGTTCGTTGCCATCCCAGTCTACATTGAGCGGCTCGTCGAACGATATCTCTGACTTAGTCTTTCCGTTACGTCTCAGATACATCAGTATCTCGTTTTCTATGCACCTTGATGCGTATGTTGCCAATTTTATATTTTTTTCCGGTGCAAATGTGTTTACAGCCTTTATAAGACCTATAGTCCCTATCGAAACAAGATCCTCAACATTTACGCCCGCATTTTCAAAGCGCTTTGCTATGTATACCACAAGCCTGAGATTATGCTCTATCAACTTTGAACGCGCCTCTGCGTCGTCATTTGCAAGCCTTGAGGTAAGCTCGCGCTCCTCATCAGGCGGAAGCGGCGGCGGTAGTACGTCAGCTCCACCTATATAATAAACACCTGTCTTTTCTTCTCCGAACAGCCTGCTCCAAAGCGCTTTAAAACACTCTGCTATTTTATTTAATAATTTATGTATCATATTGCAAAGCACCCCTCGTTTACCATATCCGGCTGAAGCAGCAGATCATACCTCTCCTCATCTCCGTCTGAGACAAAAACACCATCGTAAAGACCGATGTAAGCATTCTGCAGATATATCCTCCTGCTGCCATGAGCACCTGCTCCTTTATCTATAACAATATTATCGCATCTTATAGCTATCATCTGCCCGTTTTCATTTCCTACACTGTTGTACGGCACGACACGCAGCCTGTTGTCGAGCATATGATTCCTGTAAAGCTCTCCCCACGCGCTTTCAGCCTTCGTCTTTTCTATTACAGAAACAGGTTTTCCTGATACAGGCTCGCGCAGATAATTTCCTGTATCTATCCTTGCACTGCATTCAACGATCTTTCCCATTATCTCCACACTGACAGTGACTACCGAATCACTGCGGACTGCCGACCTTTTAAAAAATCTTACAAGTCCGGCGAGCATCATCCCTGCTGTTCCTGCGCCCACTATCATAAAAAAGTATACCCGTTCTCCTACATAAAATATTCCATTACTCACTGCGCCGTTGCAGCCTGAAGCAAATATAAGCGCTATTGCGGCGCCTCCCGTCATAAAGCTCACTATGTAAAACGCCGCTGCAAGCTTCAGCTCATTCTTCATACGCTGCGGAGAAAAAACTATATAGACGATAAGCGCTGAAAAAAATATTCCCACTGTAAATTCCAGTATCCTCGGAATATTTATAAATAGAATAAAAGCAAATAGACCGCAAAGCACAGCGCCGCACGCCACGCGTGCATAAGACGGCTTCCGCCCGCACATAATAGCCGTAAGCCGTATTATACCGTACCCGGCCATGAAATTTTCAACAAACAGATATTCACCGTAGACATCCATATATACATCACCTCTTTACAGGCAATATGATACTCCCTGTCCACGCTCACATACTGTCGAATAAAGTCTGTCAAATAAAAAAACCGGTACAGCTTTATGCCATACCGGTCAGATCCGCACAGTCGCCTGCGCAGCATGTAATTTAAATTTATACTCGATAAGCGCTGATTAAGCTAAAGCAGCCTTTGCAGTGTTTACGAGAGCTGTGAATCCCTCAGCGTCATGGATAGCCATTTCTGAGAGCATCTTTCTGTTGATATCGATACCAGACTTCTTAAGACCGTTCATGAACTGGCTGTATGAAATGCCGTTCTGTCTTGCAGCAGCGTTGATTCTTGCGATCCAGAGACTTCTGTAATCTCTCTTCTTTCTCTTTCTGCCTACATATGCAGAAGCGAGTGAGCGCATAACTGCAGGATTAGCAGCTCTGAATACCTTGCTCTTCTGTCCGTAGAAACCCTTAGATAACTTTAAAATCTTCTTATGCTTTTTCTTTGCGTTTACTGCCTTTTTAACTCTTGCCATTTTCTATATCCTCCTTACAATTATACGTTCAGTACTGAGCTGATTCTCTTCTGATCTGCACTTGAAAGTGTAGTGCCTTTTCTGAGATTTCTCTTTCTCTTCTGGCTCTTCTTTGTAAGGATGTGGCTCTTGTAAGCCTTATGTCTTGTTACCTTGCCTGCACCTGTAACCTTAAATCTCTTCATTGCGCCTCTATGTGACTTCATTTTAGGCATGTCTGTGTTCCTCCTGTGTCTTCTTCTTTGTAGATATTAATTATTTTTAGGTCCTAAAATCATGATCATGCTTCTGCCCTCGAGCATAGGCTTCTTTTCAATGACACCTACCTCCGCTATTGCGTCAGCGAAAGTCTTCATTACTTCTTCACCGATGTTTGCGTAACCCTTTTCTCTTCCCTTGAATCTCAGGCTGACCTTTACTTTGTCGCCGTCCTTCAGGAATTTAGCAGCGTTATTCGCTTTAACCTCAAGATCGTGCTTTTCGATAAAAGTACTCACTCTGATCTCCTTGACCTGAGTGATCTTCTGCTTTTTCTTAGCTTCCTTTTCTTTTTTCTGCTGTTCATATCTGAACTTTCCGTAGTCCAGTATCTTACATACAGGCGGTTTTGCTGAAGGAGCAACATTTACCAGGTCAAGCTTCTTATCTGCAGCTATCTGAAGCGCAGCAGATGTAGACATAATACCAAGCTGTGAACCGTCAGCGTCAATTACTCTTACTTCCTTCTCGCGGATTTCTTCGTTGATCTGATTTTCTTTGCTACTAATGACGAGCACCTCCTAAAAATAATTCATGATAAGCATAAAAAAACGGATACATAAAAGTATCCGCCGAAATTATCTCGTAAATAAATAAGAACTCATATTAACCTGAGCGACCCGTGCCGTCAGGTGAGAAGCGGATAACTTCTTCTTCATGCTACCGATATACTATACTACAACAAGATACGTGTGTCAACGTATTTTTTAACAAAATGTATGTATATATCGCTTTTTAATTAAAATACCTGAATACGCCCTTTACAGTACCGAGTATCTTGACATCGCGGACGATTATAGGACTCATTGTAGAATTCTCAGGCTGCAGGCGTATGTGGTCGCCTTCTCTGTAGAACGTCTTTACAGTCGCTTCGCTTTCAAAGCCATCTATCATCGCTACGACCATCTCACCGTTTTTTGCTGTGCTCTGCTGCTGCACGAGGATGTAATCTCCGTCGAGTATGCCTGCATCTATCATGCTCTCACCTTTTACTGTAAGCATAAAATGCGTGCCGCCTGTGTTTATATAGCGTGCAGGTACAGGGAACGTATCTGTTATATTCTGCTCTGCAAGGATAGGTATGCCTGCTGCTACCTGTCCGACAAGCGGTATCTCTACTACATCAGCGAGGTCTGACGCTCTTACCGGTGCATGTCTGCCTGCTGCTCTTTCCTCAGCAAAACGGTCGAAGCCTACTATTTCTATAGCTCTCGGCTTTGACGGGTCCTTTTTTATAAAGCCTTTTATCTCAAGTGATGACAGATCTTTATGAACCGTGGAAGTAGACTTGACGCCAAGCTGCTCGCAGATCTCACGCACTGTAGGAGGATATCCTTTCTCAAGTGTGCATTCTTTCATAAAATCAAGCATCTTACGTTCTCTTTCCGTAAGGTTCATTTCATCTGTAGGGAGTGCTCTTCTGCCCATATCTTACCTCCTTAATCTTTGAGATGATTTTACCACATGAAAACAGATTTGTAAACACTCGTTCCGAATATATTTCATAAAATTTTGTTTTTTTTATCAGCATGTTCGTATTTTCAAATGCAAAATGTATTTTTTCCCTGTATTTGCCTTTATATATGCCTTATATAATTGTAAAAAAAATCTTTATATGGTATAATCACGATTGTATACATTCAGATTTTGATCTGGTTTTGATTTTAATCTGGTTTCAAAGTTAAAGCAAAATTTTATCAATGAAGGAGAAAGATTATGAAGAAATTTTTATCTTTAACTCTCGCTCTTGTCACAGCTCTCGGTCTCATGACTGGCTGCGGCGGCGGTGCAAACGGCGGTTCTGCTGACGGCGGTTCTGCTTCACCTGCAGGCTCACTTACATTTACTACAGGCGGCGACCAGGGTACATATTACGGTTTCGGAAGCGTACTCGCAGGTCAGGTAAGCGGTGACACTGATACTAAGGTAACTGCTATCACATCAGGCGGTTCACAGGCTAACATCGAGGCTATGGAAGACGGCGACGCTCAGATCGGTTTCGTTCAGTCTGACGTTATGTCTTATGCTTATGAAGGCACAAACCTCTTCGAAGGCGCTGCTGTTACTGATTTCTCAGTAGTTGCTGCTCTCTACGGCGAACAGGTACAGATCGTTACATGCAACCCTGATATCAAGACTGTAGCTGACCTCAAGGGCAAGAACGTTTCTATCGGCGCTCCTGGTTCAGGCGTATACTTCAACGCTATGGATGTTCTCAAGGCTTATGGTCTGAGCGAAGATGACATCACTCCTACTTACGAATCATTCGGCGACAGTGCTGATTCCCTCAAGGACGGCAAGATCGACGCTGCATTCCTCGTAGCAGGCGCTCCTACTACAGCTATCACATCACTGGCTACTACAAACCCTGTTTACCTTGTAAGCCTTGATGACGAGCACATCAACACACTCATCGCTGAGTCACCTTACTACTCAAAGGTAACTATCCCTGCTGACGCTTACGGTCTCGACGCTGACGTAACAACTGTTGAAGTTGCTGCTGTAGTTATCGCAAGAGACGACGCTTCAGAAGATGATATCTACAACTTCGTATCTGATATTTATGAAAATATCGACACTATAACTGCTGCACACGCTAAGGGCGCTGAACTCAATCTCGAGTATGCAACTTCTATGACAACAGTTCCTTATCATCCAGGCGCAGCAAAGTACTTCACTGAAAAGGGTATCGAAGTTCCTACAAAGTAATTAAAGCGGACAAGGTCCACATAAATTTAAAAATGATCGTGTCATGACAGCAATTGTTAAACTGGCATGCATAAGAACGTCTGCATATCACAGGTTACTTACAAGGCTGTAGTGGGAAACCATTACAGCCTTTCAAGTATATTTGCATCCGGCGTTCAAATATACGTTACAGCTTTTAAATATCAAAGGAGGTGAACACATGGGATTATTCAAGAAGAAGCAGTCCAATGTACAGCCGGATCCTCTGACAGATGAATCTGCTTCTCAGGATCAGATGGATGTCGATCTTGATGAGGTAATGAAAAAATATGACAGAGAATCAAATGTACGTATCTGGGAAGGTATTCCTAAATACATAGTTACAGGCATAGTTACATTATTCTCCATTTACTGTATTATCGTTACACTATTCGGAAAAGGACTGAGAGAAGAAAGACTCACTACGTTCCTTGCATTCGTCCTTATCATCGGCTTTATCAACTTTCCTGCCAGAAAGGGACAGCAGAGAGTCAACTACATTCCATGGTACGACATACTTATAATGATCGCCGGATCGTTCGGCTTTCTTTATTTCCGCTTTAACGCGCATGAAATACTCAGAACGGCCACAAGGATCACAAACGATCCTATGATGGTCGCTATTGCGATAATATCGGTGCTGGCGCTCATGGAGCTCTGCCGTCGCGCGGTAGGTCTTCCTATACTTTGCGTATGCGGCGCGCTGCTCGTATATACATTTATGAATGTACGATTCGGAAAGGTCATATATGACCTGTTCTATACGACTTCTGGTGTAATGAATACGCCTATAAATGTATGTGCTTCATATATCGTACTGTTTATCATTTTCGGTGCGTTCCTTGAAAGGACAGGTATTTCAAACTTCTTTATAGATCTTGCAAACTCTGTTGCAGGTTCTGCATCGGGCGGTCCTGCAAAGGTTGCTGTAATCTCATCTGCACTCTGCGGTATGGTATCGGGCTCATCTGTAGGCAATACAGTTACTACAGGCTCAGTTACTATCCCTATGATGAAAAAGACAGGCTATAAGGGAGAATTCGCAGGCGCTGTAGAAGCGGCTTCTTCTACAGGCGGACAGATCATGCCGCCTATCATGGGTGCGGCTGCCTTCCTCATGGCGGAATACACAGGCGTAGGCTACGGCGAGATCGCTCTCAGAGCTATCCTGCCTGCACTTTTATACTTCACAGGCATATTTATCGCAGTTCATCTCGAGGCTAAAAAGCTCGGTCTTAAGGGTATCTCAAGAGATCAGCTTCCTCGCTTCGCTGTGCTTATTAAAAAGATCTACCTGCTCCTTCCGATAGTTATACTTGTAGCTCTCGTATCTACAAACAAAAGAACTATGCAGTTCTCTGCAGCAGTCGCTATCGTAGCTACTATCATCGTAGGTATTTTCAATAAGGACGACAGACTTACTCTTAAAAAGATCATCGAGGCTCTCGAGGTCGGCGGCAAAAATACTATTTCAGTAGCTGTCGCATGCGGCATGGCGGGCATCGTTGCAGGCTGCATCACTTCTACAGGCCTTGCTTCAAAGCTCATATCGACTATCGTATCTATCTCAGGCGGACATGCTATGATCGCTCTCGTGCTTACGATGTTCTGCTGTATCGTACTCGGAATGGGTGTTCCTACTACTGCGAACTACTGCATCATGGCTGCTACATGCGCTCCTATACTCATGAGCCCTGAGATCGGTATCCCTACACTCGCTGCTCACTTCTTTGTATTCTACTTCGGTATCGTAGCTGATATCACTCCTCCTGTAGCTCTCGCAGCTTATGCAGGAAGCGCTATTGCAAAGGCTCCGCCGATGAAGACTGCGTTTAACGCGACAAAGCTTGCTATCGCAGCGTTTATAGTACCTTATATATTTGCTCTGAATCCTTCATTGCTGCTCATAGACAGTACGCCGTTCTCTATAGTTACTATCTGCGTAACTGCAGTTGTCGGTATATTCGGCGTTTCTGCAGGTCTTTCAGGATACATATTCAAGAGCATGAATCCTCTGGAGCGTATACTCTGCATCGCAGGCGGCATCACTCTGCTCATACCCGGCACTGTTACTGATATAATCGGTATCGTACTCGTAGGTATCGTACTCGTAATGCAGAAGCTTGCTTCAAACAAGGCTGCTGCAATTTAATCATTAAAATATATTTGAATATATTTTAGTCGTAACACAAAAAACAGAACTCCCGCCGGGCGGTCGTTGTATCGACCTTTCCGGCGGGAGTTTTTTATTCGAGTATGCCCTTAAGAGCGGCTATTATCATTTCTATGCCCTTTTCCGTTCCTACAGAGCTCATATCTACGCAGATATCATAATCATGGTAATCGCCCATTGATTTCTTTGTGTATGTCTTGTAATAGTTTGAACGGTATGTATCACGCTGTTCAACGTATTTCTGCAGATCCATATCCTTGTTTTCGCCAAGCTCAGCTGCGCGCTTCATTCTGAATTCAAGACTTCCGTAAAGGAATATGTCAAAGCTCGGAATATTTGCTTCTCTGAGAACTACATTTGAGCATCTTCCTACGATAATGCATGGAGCGTTTGCAGCAAGCTTTACTATCTCTTTTCTCTGAGCGTTGAATATCGCGTCATGAGCGCTTGTATAAGAGGCGTTTGAGAATATCGCGTCTATAAGCTTTGTACGCGGGCTTATCTCTTCGCCGTCCCTGTTTATCTCATCTATAGTGTATCCGCTGTCCTCGGAAGTCATCTTTACGAAATCTCTGTCGTACCATGGGATATCAAACGCTTTTGATATGGCTTTTGCAACAGTTCTTCCGCCTGCGCCGTACTCGCGGCCTATAGTGATAACAGGTTTTTTACTCATGTTTCTCATTTATTATACCTCTTTTTTCATATTCTCAAGATTTTTGCCGATCACGAGAGTATCGTTTGCAGTTATAACGTGTTCGCCATTCTGATTATAACCGTCTATCTTTATGCGCACAAGACCGTTGTACTCGTTTCTTTCTTCTACATATGCTACTTCTGCCGTGCCGGTTATGACGTCTCCAGCCTTTACTGCCTTGTACCAGTCGTTGTAGCTTGAGATACCCGCTATGAAATGTCCGAGAGGCTTGTAATCAAGCAGCCACTTTCTCCAGAGAAGCATGCCCGTCATAGTTCCCGGCGCTATTATCTCTCCGAATATGCTGTTCTTTCCTACCTCGTCGTCCATGTGGATAGGCGCTGAGTCGTACTTTGACGCGTAGTCAAGCATCATTTCTCTCGTAATGTGGATCTCGCCTATATCCCATTTCTTTCCAAGCGTAAATTCCTCAAAATACATCTTAAACCATTCCCTTCAAATAAAAAAACTTCAGCTAACACTTAATCGATATTACAGCCGGACCGTCTAATAGTCAAAATCCATTTTAACAAGTTCAGCGAATTCTGTTTCAGGGTAGACAGCCTTTATAGCTTCGCATGTCTTAGCCGCTGTTTCGCGATCGTATTCCGTGAAATAGCTCGGACTTCCGTAGAGCTTTGTTCCGGTACCGCTGAGCGCGCTCGATTCAACGCATGCTGCGCTCATCTTTCCGGCAAACTGTCTGTGCTCTCTGTGACCGTCACTGTAAAGGCGACCGTAACCGAGAGCATGGTAAGCATCGGCAGGTATCCAGCCGTCAGTCAGTCTGAATACTGTCCAGCTCTGATGCTCGAGAGCAGTCATTTCGAATTTGAAATTCTGTTCTATATCCTTCGTTCTGCGCGTTGAAATGTCGCGCATCTGAGGGAAGTTATCCGCATTGTAGATATCAGGCCTGTATCCGCGCGTTATCATATTCATGTCGCGCAGCTTGTATTTGAGATGCAGCGCGCTCGCTCTCAGGAGCCTCCTGACAGAAGGCGGCATGCTCTTTCCTATGTATTTTTTCTCACAGGCATTATCATTATCGGCAGCCGCGTCTGTACTGAACTCCTTAGGGAACAGCGCTTCAGCAAGCTTTCCGAGCGGATCTTCTATTATATTTTTTACATTATATACTGACTTCAGTGAGCCGAATGGCACGAACGCGAGCTCATCGTTGCCCGGATCTGCAGGATGTCCTTCAACGGCAAGCTGCGGTATTATTTCTGCAAGTTTGTCGTCGTGTATATGCACGTATATGCCCGGCAGCTTTGTAACGCCCGTAGCTTCGCCCTTCAGGAATCCTTCGCTCAAAACATGCTTTCTGATGAAATGAGCTCTTACAGCTATCGCCGTGCGCAGCGTAGCCTCGTCGTCGCCCTCGTCTATTATTATGTAGTTTGAATCAAGGCACTTGTTAAGCGCTATCTCAAACGCTTCTGTCGATGTATCTGCCTGCATGTAATGCGCGCGCGTCAGACGCAGCGGAAGATAAAGCTCAGGCGTTATAAGACCGCGCTCTCTCATATCGAGATTTTCCTGCATAGTCTGAGTAAAGAGCCCCGGACATCTGAATTTCATTTCAGTCTCTATATGAGACATATCAGCGCCTATCATATTCATTTTCATTCTGAAAAGGCGCATGCGACCGCACCAGTAAACAGTTTTTATGATCTCCGGGATGTCCGGTCCGTCACCGATTATGAGCACTCTTACCTCTTCATCCTGAAGCTTGTCGCGCATCTCGTAAAGCGGATGGTCGTACATGAGATTCCATACTGCTGTCTCTACAGGGTCGATCAGTCTGAGGGCTATATCGCCAAAATCCAGAGAATCGAGCACTGTGCGAGTTACTTCTGATGATGAAAATACGAATAAGCTCACAGTGGCAGCCGCAGCCGCAGCTGATATGCCGTCAAGCGACGCATGTACCGAAAGCGCGTCTGAAAGATTTTCCTTTTCATTTGACTTTATGAGAAACAGGCGCACCTCATCTTCATCTGCATCATCCTCCGGACTGCCAGCAGCGGAGCCTGATGTGTACTCTGAAAGCGCGTCAGCTGCAAATCCGCGGTCGCCCGCAACAAATATGCACTGCTCACCCTTCGCCGAAAGCTCTTCTGAAAGTGCCTCCGAACCACTGTTTCTTTCTGAAAAAATATTTATTATCATATCAACACCACATTTCTATTAATCTGAACATAAGTAGTATTATATCATATATATTACATGTAAATTAGATGTTTTCTGCTTTATTTTGTATTTTAATCCTGCGCTTCCTGCTTGCGAGCCAGGCTCGCGCTCCTGTGATCATTCATTGATGCATTGATGCATTAATCGTTGTTTCTGTTGCCAAATATCCTGAGAAGCTGCAGGAACAGGTTTATGATATCGAGATATATGTCGAGCGCGCTGTCTACGGCGTTGTCTACAGTTTTTATATACATCTGCGCCTTTACCCAGTCGTAGCCGATATAAAGCGAGAATATCGCTGCAGCGACCCATGAGATGGCTGTCGGGTATATTCCGAAAAGCATGCACAGCAGCTGTGCTATGACAAGTCCTATGAGCGCGATAAAGAGCATCCTTCCCATGCCTGCGAATGTTCCCGGAAAAGCGCTTGCCGCGACGAGCATTACTGCAGTGACTATCGTAGTCATAAGGAACGCCTGGAATATAACGCCTGTATCGTATCCCTGCAGGCATACTGACAATACTGCGCCTATCGGCAGCACGACAAGGTTATAGCCGCCGAAGCTTATGAGCGGGTCGTCAGATCTGTACGCAATAGTGCAGCCTGCCAGGCAAAGCACAAAATAACCGATAAGGAGCGCAAGTGGATTCATGTTGATGAATACAGGACCCATAAGCTTTACTATTACTGCATTTATAAGAACTCCGTAGACTATGACTCCTCCTATTATAAGATTATACAGTCTGTCAGAAACTACCACATCAGATGGATCGGAATACATTCGTTCCTGTTTATTTGAGAAAGCTGACATACCATTAGACATAAATTATCTACCTCCTGAAATATTAACATTTTATTTTATTGATCTCTTTCTGTAATAATACCCTTTTTACTGCAGCAATACCCTTTTTCGGACAAAAAAATACGGTCATGATAATATAATTTATTGTTACAACATTTAAATTATATTATTCAGACCGCTTTACGTCAAGTAATGCCGATGTTTAAACAATGCCTACATTCTCTGCCATGCGTGATATGACGCGCTGGAAAACAACGAGGTCATCTGCTGTCACGCCCTCTGTCATCTGCTTTTCAAATTCTGGATCCATTGAAAGCAGCGTGTCTCTGAGTGATCTGTCTTTTATGTTCAATGTCAGATGATTTACTCTTCTGTCGTCACTGTCCTTTACAACGTCTATAAGACCTTTGCGTGTAAGAGAATCGACCGATCTGCATATCAGTGACTGCGATATGCCGAGATCTCTGGCAATATCCTTTGCAGTGTCCGTTTCAGGATGCTTAAGCATATATATCATCATCGCCGTTTCGTTAGGCGTGAATCGATAGCCATCAAGATTGCTCCTGCAGCTTTCCTGATATTTTTTCATCATATCTGAAAAAACAGACAGATATTTTACGTTTCCCGTGTTATTATACATAACCGTTCCCCCTTTGTTTTTCAAATGCTCATTAACTTTCTTTTTTCGATAAGCTCTGCCATGACAGAGCATATCTCTTCAAGATGAACAGGCTTTGTGACATGGGCGTTCATTCCTGCTGCCATGCTCCTTTCGATATCTTCACCGAAAGCAAACGCTGTGATAGCTATTATCGGGATATCTGCCGCATCAGCATGACCTGACCGGCGTATCTCCTCAGCAGCTGTCAGACCATCCATTACCGGCATCTGTATGTCCATCAGTATTGCATCAAGACGTTCGTGTACATTGCCGCAGGCGTCACAGCTCCCTGACTGCAGGAATATATTCAGAGCGTCCATGCCATTGCCGCATACCTCGCAGCTCGCGCCTTCTTCTTCAAGGATGTCGGCAAGCATATCCGCATTCATCTCATTATCATCAACTATAAGTATACGAGCTCCGTTTATGCCGCACGAGCCTGTTTCCTGCCTGCCGGCAGTCAGACCTGCGATGTCGCCCTTTTCCAGTATTACCTCAAATGAAAATACAGACCCTTTTTCAGGGATACTTTCTATTTTTATATCTGACCCCATCATATAGAGGATGTTCCTGCTTATAGCCAGTCCGAGCCCTGTACCCTTCAGACCGCTAGAATGCCTTTTATCACGGACCTGCTCGAACGGAGCAAGAACGCGCTGTATGTCTTTTTCGGATATGCCTATGCCGTTATCCCTTACTGCAAACGAATACACTGCACTGCCGCCTGATCGTTCTCCACCCGTTATCTCACGGACTGTCAGCTC
This sequence comes from Succinivibrio sp., assembly GCA_963632005.1. Classification (GTDB taxonomy): domain Bacteria; phylum Bacillota; class Clostridia; order Peptostreptococcales; family Anaerovoracaceae; genus CAKQOE01. Next base: position 6,621 of record CAVGTL010000023.1, on the reverse strand, counting down.
TATGCTGCCGCCGTCAGGAGTGTATTTACATGCGTTCGATATAAGATTCATAACGACCTGCGCCAGTCTAGACTTGTCACATACTACAGCGTCATTATCTATGTCGAGCTTTACTGAAAAGCTCTGGTCTTTTTCTTCCATTACAGGTCTGTATATGTACTCCACTGTATTTATCATTTCTGACAGACTGAATGTTTCGTTTTCAAGCATAAGCTTTCCGCTTTCAATGAATGACATATCAAGTATGTCGTTTATCAATGAAAGGAGGTACGATGATGCGCTGTCCATCTTATCAAGATATTCAGTTACACCTTCACCCTCTCCTGCCTTTTTTCTTACCAGAGATGAAAGACCCATTATCGAGTTGAGCGGAGTCCTGATCTCGTGTGACATCATAGACAGAAAATCACTTTTGGCATCATTCCTTGCGTTTGCTTCGACTATTGCTCTTTCCATTTTTTCTGTACGGCTGCTCGATCTGTAACGCATTACTACCATGCATATCGATGTGATGACTGTAGAACCGATAAAGCATACGAGTATACGTACTTCACGATAAATATGTTCCCGCGACGCCTCTGACATGACTGTTTCATTAAGACGCGCGCATATCTCCAAACATACTGCAACGCAGCACGCTGCCCCCGCAAACATCATGACTGTGAGAACGCACATGAATATATTCAGCCTTTTTTCTTCGCTGTATAATCTCATGCACTTCCCTCCCATTCCTCTTGTTGATAGTTTATCATCAAAATCGTAAACCCCTCAATGATAAACGTCTGTCAAATATTTTATATCTTCTACATTATTCGACAAGAGATGTCGCGGTATGGTGAATATTTCTGTGTATAAAAATACCCCAAACAGGCTGGAGATAAAGATAGACTGCTGCTGCAACGCCAGCCGCCGGTGCTCCGACTGCCGCAAGGGGAACGGCTCCGGCTATCGACCACGGTATCATCGCTGCCAGCAGTACTACGCTATCCTCAAGATATATAGCAAATTTTTCCTTGTTTTTTTCTGCATCTGAGCAGAGCTGATATGTGAGCATTATGGCAAGCGTCTGGTTGCAGGCTATCATAGAGGTCACTATCGATGTTACAAGTGTTCCGGCAAATGCCGACGTCTTACTGCACAGCTTGTTTATAACTGTTCGTATGCCTTCAAGGAAACCTGTTCCGTCAAATATACCGGCATAGCTTGCAGAAATACAGACTATGGCTGCCACTCTCAGCATAGATACTATTCCTCCGCCGCTCATAACAGCTGCAAGCTCTGCATCCTGCGGCGCAAAGCCTGTTATCAGCGCCTTTATGATGTCGGGCGCGCTCATGTGCTGCGCGTATGCGCCTGCAAACACACCCGCTGCTATGCTTACCGTCATTGCGGCCTTTACGTTAAGGCGCATGCATGAGAGTATTATTATCGCCGCTGCAGGGAGCAGCGTTATGACTGTCAGGTCAAATGAGCGCTCGAATACTGATGTAAGCGCCGTGCCTCCGCCTGACGCGCCGCACATGCGGCCGAGCACCGCGTATATCACGCATGTAAGTACAGCCGGGACGGCTGCAGACTTTATCATATTTTTTATATTCGTATATATGTCTGAACCTGTTAATTCGCTTACGAGAAGGGCGCTCGTCGACATCGGGGAGCAGCGGTCTCCGAAGAATGAGCCTGCAAGAACTGCTCCGCCGTAAAGCACCGGCGGTATTCCCATATTGTGTGCCATAGTGGCGCATATAACGCCCATGGTCGCTGCCGTGCCGAACGATGTGCCTGTAAGCACAGAAAGCAGCGCACAGAGAAGGAAGCATGCCATGAGCATTACTGACGGCGTACACAGACCTGATGCGTAGTATACGATGAACGCTATCGTGCCGCAGGCGCGCCATATACCCGTTATCATGCCGATAAGAATAAATGTTATAAGTATGTTTCTGACGGTCATTATGCCGTTTAAAGTCTCACGCAGCAGCTCTCCGATGCGCTGCCCCTTCCGGAGCGCGTATCCTGAAAACAAGAAGTATCCGAATATCAGCGGATACAATACTGAAATGTCAGCGAAAACGCATGCGAGCAGCGCTGCTGCAAATATTCCTGTTATTATTAGTTCTATCATACTGATGTCTCTCTGAAGCAATTAACTTTTGAATTGATTACGTTACTTTATCAAAATAATGATATGAAGCTGCATCGAGCAAAGCTCTATCTGCTCAATCCCATAATATTATAAATGAGGTCCATATCAAGTCCTGCGCGGATAACGTCCGCAAGCTTGTCATACTGAGTCTCTTTGTATGCTGCTATATCAGGCACGGCCACCCTTCGCCCGGCGACAAGCTCAAGCAGCTTTTCGGTAAACTCTCTGCTGTCGAAAAGTCCGTGCAGGTACGTTCCCATGACGTTTCCTCGCACGCAGCCGTCCAGGCGCTGCGCGCCTCTTACAGATGCGAAGCGGCGCGCGTTTTTGTCTGTGATGCGGCTGAAGCCCATGTGTATCTCGTAGCCTTTTAACTGAACTCCTCCAAGCGGCGCAAAAAAGTCATCTGCTTCGCATACAGTCGCGTCTGTCTGCACTGTTTCCTTTTCCTCTTCAAACTCTGTTATGACAGGCAGCAGCGCAAGGCCGTCAGCCTCAGTGAAGGCTTCGTCAGTTTCTGCGCCGGTCATGTCTATTATCTTTTCACCGAGCATCTGATAGCCGCCGCATATACCTATTACAGGCACTCCCGCGCGCGCCGCTTTTATGACAGCGTTTCCCAGGCCGCGCCTTTTCAGCCATTCAAGGTCGCTTATCGTGCTTTTCGTTCCGGGTATTATTATAATGTCAGTTTCTTCCAGTCCGTGTGGGCTGTCAGCATATATCATATCGACGCCTTCTATTGCTTCAAGGATGCCAAAATCTGAGAAATTCGATATTCTTGGAAGCCTGATCACGCATATTTTTATATTTGGCCGTCTGCCGGTCTCTGGCTCGCCCGGCTGCGTTTCCGGCGCCGCGCCTGCCGAGCTGTATGCCTTTTTATTAAAGCGCTCCGTAAGGCTGTCCTCATCGTCTATATCGACGTCTGCATACGGAACTACTCCGGCTACAGGACGCTTGCATATGTCTTCTATCATATCGAGCCCTGGGCGCAGTATTTCTGCGTCACCTCTGAACTTATTTATGACTAGCGCCTTTACGCGCTCCTTTTCCTTTTCGTCAAGCAGGAGCATAGTGCCTGCAAGCTGGGCAAATACGCCGCCGCGGTCTATATCGCCTACGAGCAATACGGGAGCGTCGAGCATTTCAGCAAGACCCATATTTACTATGTCGTCAGTTTTAAGATTTATCTCTGCGGGGCTGCCTGCGCCCTCTATGACTATTATGTCGTTATCGGCAGCAAGGCTGTTGTACGCCGCCATTATGTCAGGTATAAGCTCTTTTTTGTGCTTGAAATAATCGGCAGCCTTCATGTTTCCGCGCGACCTGCCGTTTACTATGACCTGTGAACCTACGTCTGTCGTCGGCTTAAGCAGTATCGGGTTCATAAGCGCAGACGGCTTTTTGCCGCACGCTTCTGCCTGAACTACCTGAGCGCGGCCCATCTCAAGGCCTTCATCTGTGATGTATGAATTCAATGCCATATTCTGGGATTTAAACGGAGCTACTCTGTAGCCGTCCTGCGTGAATACTCTGCACAGACCTGCTGCTATAAGGCTCTTGCCCACGTTTGACATCGTTCCCTGTATCATTATGTTTACAGCCATTTCAGACACCTCCTCAACGCTCCGAACATTTCATCGTCCTCTTTCGGCGTTCTTACTGCTATGCGGTAATAGTGCTCAGGTCGCCCGGCCAGTCCTTCGTAATTTCTACAGTCGCGTATAGCTATGCCCTCTGCGACCATCGCCTCCGCCAGTCCCGGCGGAGCTGTGAAAAGTATGTAATTTGCGTCGCTTTTAAATGTTCTGAAAGTGCTGTCTTTTTCTGCCAGCACATCCGAGAGCTCTTTTGACATGCGTTCACGTTCGTTTTTTATGTATTTTACGGTTTTTTCCAGGTAATCGCTTTCTCTGAGCGCTGCGATCCCTGCTGCCTGCGCCGGGCCGGACACGTTCCAGTGCGGACCGCGCTCCGATATCATGCGCGCTGTTTCGGCGTCTGAGCATACGGCGTACCCTAGGCGCAGTCCTGCCATACTGTATATTTTTGTAAATGCATTTATTACTATAATAATGCCTGAATGAATGCTCGAATGCTCGAATGCTCCGCTGCTTGTGCGCGCCGGCGCGCCCATATCCCGGCAATTATTTTTGCATGATTCTTTATTTATATTTTTAATTATATTTATTGCTGTAAGTGAATTTCTGTTTTCGTGAAATTCAAGAAAGCATTCGTCTACTATAAGTGCTGCGTTGTTTTCTGCGCACCATGCGGCTGCTTTTTCTATGAGCTTGCTGTCAAGTAATCTTCCTGACGGGTTTGTCGGTGTGCATAAAAATATCGCGTCGGGCAGCTCTGTATCTTTTTCTGCAGTGTCATGGGCTGCTTCTGCGCGTTCTTCTGTCCATTTTTCAAAGGCTTCCGGCGTCAGTGCGAATCCATACTCCATTTCGGTGTATAAGTACTCTATATACGCATTATTATTGTTAAGGGCTCGTTCGTACTCTGAGAATGCCGGTACGGGTATGAGGGCGTGTTTTATGTTGAGCGCTTCGCATATGCGGTATATTATGTCGCTTGCGCCGTTGCCGCATACTATCTGCTCCGGGCTGACTCCTTCTTTTTCTGCAATTGCGTTTCTGAGTTGTCGGCAGTCCGGGTCGGGGTAGTCTGTGAAGGCTTCATGGGACTCTGCGAGAGCTTTTTTTACTGCTTCGGGCAGGCCGAGGGGGTTTATGTTTACTGAAAAATCGTATTTTATTTTACTGTCTGTATTTTTAAGTTCGCCTCCATGGCGGAATTTGTTATTTTTCATATTTTTTAATTTGTATATACGGGACGCCAATATAGGCGGGCGGGCATGCAGGTCGCTTTTTGGGCGTCTTTTTGTATCTATAAACATTATTTTATCTTCATTCCTATGCCGCAGTGGACTCGTATAACGCTGTCAGCACGTGCTGCTATCATGCAGCAGACGTGGCCTACGATGTCTCTGTAGAGGCGTTCTGAGCGGTCTAACGGGACTATGCCGCAGCCTACTTCGTCGCATATTACTATGGCGTTAAGGGGGATGTCGTTCATTACGTTTTGCATGAATGCATTGCTCAGGATGTCTGATTCTGACATGTCGGGGGCGACAGTGCCGTTATATGAAAGCTTATTTGCAAGCTTTTCTGTGTAGTCCTCCGGCAGGCATACTAGCCAGCCTTTTATTATGTCCTGAAGTCCATCTATAAAAACAGCGTCCCGTCCGTATTTTTCGTTTGCAAATGTTGTCTTGCCCTGTGACCTTCCTCCTATGATAAGTACCATTATATCACCCCCGTAGACTGATAATTCCGATGATGACAGCTGTTGCTGTCATTAGAAAAGCTGTTGTCAGCATAAGCTTGTTTGCTGCCGGTATATCTGAAGGCTCTATGTCGCGCTTTGCGTCGCCTATAAATGGTTTGTTATGGGTAACTCCGAAATATACTGCGGGGCCTGCGAGTTGTAGGCCGAGCGCTCCGGCGCATGCTGACTCTGTCTGGGCGGAGTTTGGGCTTGCGTGCTTTCTCCTGTCGCGTCGCCACACCCGCCATGCTCCGCGACCGTCGTATCCCGGCAGGAGGCACGCCGCAGCTACCATAAAAAGCGCCGTGACCCTTGCCGGTACGTAATTTAAAACGTCGTCAAGGCGCGCTGCGCAGCGCCCGAAATCTATATATCTTTCGTTTTTATAGCCTATCATCGAGTCCATCGTATTTACTGCTTTATAAAAATAAAGGCCGGGGATTCCGAGCAGCGCCATCCAGAAAACGGGCGCTGTCACACCGTCTGATGTGTTCTCGGCTACTGTTTCTACTGCTGCCTTTATTATTCCGTTTCTGTCAAGCACTGAGGTATCTCTGCCGACTATCATCGAAACGCTGTAACGCGCGCCTTCGGTGTCACCACGCTCAAATGCTTCATATACCTTCATGCTCTCCTGTTTAAGGCTCTTTGCTGCCAGCATGAGCCAGCACATTATCGACATCACGATAATGCACAGCAGGCGGGCGCAGAAGAGCTCTGCGAGCGTGCCGCATATCATCCAGGGGATGATGCCTGCGCGGCTCATGTATGCGCCTGCTGCAAGGCCTATGGCGAAGGCGGCTGCCGGAATGGCGGCCGCTACAGCGGCCGTAGCAGTGCAAACTGTTATGACTGTTATTCGGCCGCCTTGCAGCTTTTTCTTTGAGTCGGCTCCGTTGTTCAGTTTTTTTTCAAGGGCTGATATGAGGCTGCCTATTATTACTACTGGGTGCTTTATGTGCTTTGGTTCGCCGAGGGCGAGGTCGAGCAGGGCGCCGCATATAAGCGGGATCGTTATATATGTAAAATAAAACATTTTTATAATATTTTTCCTTATTTTAATCTATATTTTTGTAAATACAGGACGCCGATGCAGGCGGGCGGGCATGCAGGTCGCTTGAAGCCCTGCCCGTATC
>CAVGTL010000022.1:0-24726 GCA_963632005.1 Succinivibrio sp. | reverse complement strand
TATCTTATCATAAAGTTGAACACGCTCTTCATGCGGAATCCCTTGCCGTTCAGCGTCATTTCCTTTTCAATGCCCTTAACGCCGATGACTCTCGCCACGAGCAGACATGTCACAAGCGCAGCTACAGGCATCATTACAGAGTTCGTCAGGAAGTCGAAGAAATCGAGGAACTGCATTCCGATGATCTTTACTGCCGCGAGCGGACCGTAGCCGAGCGATGAAAGAGTTCCGAGCGCGAGCATGATAACGCCTGCGATAGCGGTAGCCTTTTTACGTCCCCAGCCAAGCTCGTCCTCAAATGTTGAAACTGCACTCTCTGTAAGGGCTATAGAGCTTGTGACAGCTGCGAAAAGCACGAGCAGGAAAAAGAGTATGCCGACTACAGAGCCGAGCCCCATGCTTGCGAATACCTTAGGTATAGTGATGAACATAAGTGAAGGACCTGCATTGAGCGTGTCAGGGTCACCGCCCGAGAAAGCGAATACTGCAGGGATTATCATAAGTCCTGCCATGATGGCGATAGCCGTATCAAATATACCTACATTTATAGTTGAATGCTCGATAGAGACGTCTTTCTTCATGTATGAACCGAATGTTATAAGTATACCCATCGCGATAGACAGAGAGTAGAACATCTGCTCCATTGCAGCTACTACAGTCATCCATGAGAAGTTTGCAACGTTTGGAACGAGGAAGTATTTGACGCCTGCGAGCGCTCCCGGTCTTGTTACCGAATAAACGGCTATGATTATCGAGAGTACGACGAGTATCGGCATCATTATTTTAGAAACTCGCTCGATACCGTTTTCAACGCCTGCGAATATTACTGCGAGCGTCAGGGCTACGAATATAACGAAGCACAGCTCGGTCGAAACGCCGTTAGATATGAAATCAGTGAAGTATCCGTCTGCTGCAAGGTCCTGAGCCCCGCCTGTTACATAACCTGTAAGATATTTTATTACCCAGCCGCCTATAACTGAATAATACGGAACGATCAGCATAGGAATGACAGCGTTTATCCAGCCGCCGAATTTAAGCCATTTTGACTTTCCGAAAGAGCCGAACGCGCTTACAGGGCTCTTGCCGGTCATACGTCCGATAGCAGTCTCGGCCGCTACCATGGCGTAGCCGAACGTAAGCATCAGGACTATATATACCAGCAGGAATATGCCGCCGCCGTACTTTGCGGCAAAATAAGGGAAACGCCATATGTTTCCAAGGCCTACCGACGCGCCTGCGGCGGACAGTACAAAGCCGAGCTTTCCGGAAAAGGAACTTCTTTTTTTGTTGTTATTACTCATTTAACATCTCTCCAACCTTCTGCAATAATTAAAAAATTTATCAAAATCTGCTGCATTGCCGCAACACCTGAAAATCGATCGGTGATGTGCGGATGATACATTGTATTTTGAAAAACAATGCTGTACGCATATAAATTATATTTTATCACAATATAGCGTTAAAAGCAATGTTTTGTACAGAATCGTGTTCAAGAGCCTTAATGTTTAATGGAAATATCATGACTGTGGGCGGGCAGGCCCGCGGGATATTTTGAAAATTGATTTTGCAAATTATTTGGAAATTTTTCGTTTATTATATTGACAGGGTATACCCCTATGGGTATAATCCCTACTGTACCAGGTAGGGTATGATTTAAAACACCTTAAAATTTATGCATTTACCAAAGGAGAAGTTTCAATGAAACAGCTTATGGAAAAACTTGAAGAATTAATGGAAACAGGCGGTACAAAAAAAGACGTCACATTCCTTGTAATCGGCGGCATATCGCTCATATGCAGCTTTTTCGATCTGCTGCCGTGGCTGCCGTTCGACCCGGCGTGGGCGGCTATCATACTGTGCGGCGTGCCTATTATAATGGAAGCGATAATCGGCCTCGTTACAGCTTTCGACATAAAAGCCGACGTGCTCGTATCGCTCGCGCTCATCGCGTCAGTCATAATCAGACAGGATTTCGCGGCAGGCGAGGTCGCTTTCATCATGCAGATAGGCGGGCTCCTCGAAGAGCTTACAGTCGCAAAGGCGAGAGCAGGCATAGAAAAGCTCGTGCATCTCACGCCGCAGACTGCGCGAGTTCTTAAAAACAAGACTACTGAAAAAAATTACGGTAAAGATGGAAAAATAATTCCTGCCGAGGATGTTGAAATAGGCGACATTATCCGCGTGCTTCCGGGCGAAACTATCCCTGTTGACGGCGTGATAATCTCCGGTCAGACTTCGATAAACCAGGCAGTTATGACGGGCGAGTCGCTTCCTGTTGATAAGGGCGTCGGCGATGAGGTATCGAGCGGAACTGTAAACCAGTTCGGCGCGTTTGAAATGGAAGCGTCAAGAGTCGGCGAGGACAGCTCGATACAGCGAATGATCCGCCTCGTTCAGTCAGCGGATGCAGGAAAAGCAAAGATCGTCGGCCTGGCCGACAGGTGGGCTACATGGATCGTGGTCATAGCGCTTACAGCGGCGGCTATAACATGGCTCGTCACAGGCGAGATCATAAGAGCCGTTACTATACTCGTAGTATTCTGCCCGTGCGCGCTCGTGCTCGCAACGCCTACAGCGATCATGGCGGCGATAGGCAACTCGACGAAGCACGGATTCCTCGTCCGCGAGGGCGACGCGCTCGAACGACTCGCGCAGGTAAAGGCGGTAGCGTTTGACAAAACAGGCACGCTTACATACGGCACGCCTCGCGTAACTTCTGTAGTTCCTGTAACTGACGCTATATCAGAATCAGAACTCTATCGTCTGGCTGCATCAGCTGAATCGCTCTCGGAGCACCCGCTCGGCAAGGCAGTAGTAAAGTGCTTCAACGAAAGCAACTCAGGCTCGACAACAGCTCCGCAGGATTTCAAAATGACGCCGGGCCGCGGCATATCAGCCGTTATAGAAGGAAGGCATATCTTAGCAGGCAACGAAGCCATGATGAACGAATCCGGCGTAACACTGACGGAAAAGGCTAAGACCGGCGCAGAAAAGAAAGCAGCTAACGGCGCTACAGTGATATTCATAGCGTGCGACGGCGAGCTTGCCGGATACATAGCGCTCGCAGACACCGTAAGGCCTGCAGCCAGAAGAACGCTGAACCAGCTCAAGTCGCTCGGCGTAAAACCGGTGCTCCTCACAGGCGACAGCGCAAACGCGGCAGCGTCGGTAGGCGGCATGCTCGGCATAGAAAGCAGCTCGATCATCTCAGGCTGCCTGCCGGAGGATAAGCTGAACTGGATAGACAAAAGTCAGAAAAACGGCGAAAAGGTCTGCATGACAGGCGATGGAATAAACGACGCCCCGGCGCTCAAAAAAGCAGACGTAGGCATAGCAATGGGCGGCGCAGGCAGCGATATAGCAGTAGACGCAGCAGACATCGCCCTTGTAGACGACGAGATCAGAGAGCTCCCGCATCTACTGGCCCTCGCAAAACGCATGATGAAGACGATAAAGCTCAACATAACATTCTCGCTGAGCCTCAACTTCCTCGCCATCATCCTCGCCATCACAGGCGCCATGGGACCAGTTATCGGCGCCCTCGTCCACAACTGCGGCTCAGTCCTCGTAATAATCAACTCAGCCCTCCTGCTCAAATGGCGCGACAAAAACATGATGTAATCAATCCACTAATCAAGCATGCGTCACCGCATAAACCTGTCAAAATAAGAATCTTTTTGATTATTGACAAGACATTGTAAAATGACGTATATTAAGTTCAGTGATCGTTCTGTAGAAACTTGCGAAGCCTACAGGCGGGGGAGAGCCTGCGGGTCTCTCCCTCTTTTATTTTGGTTAAATCAGTAATAATATATCGCTCCATACATTAGATAACACACTAAGCAGATACTAAATTGTAAAATTTACCGTAAAAGTAACTATAATATTGACTATTTTTTCGTTCTGATATATATTTAAAGCGTAGCACGCCGCCTATAGAGGCGGGGGACATCTGGCGCTACGTTATAGTCAGTATTGCAGAATTAATTGCCGAGGAGGTGCTTAAATGAGTAACGCAAATATGATAATCGCTAAAAATATCATTACGATACTTAAAAGTCAGAACAAGAAGCAGGTAGAGCTTGCGGAAGCGCTCCATACCAACAAGCAGACTGTAAGTAAAATGCTTAACGGTTCTCGTATGATAAATGCAATAGAGCTTAAACAGATCGCTGATTTCCTTGGAGTTAAAATGGAAGAACTGACTAAAATTCCGAAAAGTATGCCTGATACAGATGTTATACATGCATTTATGGGGAAAGTGGAATCGGAGCAAGCTAAGAACGCCATTAAAATTGCTGATAAGCTTTCTGATATGATCTTGTTCCATAAAAAAGTAAGGGAAAACGGAACGGCTATGATGGAGGATATGGACTTTTAATGGGTAATATTATTTACGATAGTTTATATAAAAGGCAAAATGCGCAATTCGAAAAAATAAATGAACTGTCAAAAGCATTTGCAGCTAATTATTGCGGAAATACGATCATAAGGGATTCTATATTCAGCGTCGTTCCCAATTATGCAAAAAAGAGAGGACTATCCTTTGAATTGTTCAGATACCCTTTCATGGATAATGAACTTTGGGCTTTAACTTTTATAAAAAAGGGAACTGTTTTCCTGTGTATTAACTCAGGTCTACCCGCATGTAAACAAATATTTGCAATGGCGCATGAGCTGTATCATATTCATTGTTATGCTGAGGATATAAACGCAGACACTATCACAGACGGATCTTTGCTTGATTCAAGCATATTTGATGAAAAAGCAGTTTCTCAGGAAGACCTTGAAGCCAATGCTTTTGCCGGACTTTTACTTATGCCTGATATAAGTATGATAGAGCAGATGAAAATATTTGGAATCTCAAAAGAGAGATTGAATGTTGATGATATACTGATTTTGATGGATATATTCTCACTTCCATATAAAGCAGTTGTCCTTAGATTGCTGGAAAACCGAGTAATAAAAGAAACAAATGCTAAAGAATTACTTGATAAAAATTCTGTGGACATTGCAGATAGAATAGAAATAACAGGAAAAGCTAAAAAATGGCAACAAAATAGTAATTACCTTATTTATTATGGAACTCTTCTTGAAAATATGACTTTTAATGCTGAACATGATTTACTTATAAATACACGAGAAGCGTCAGATAAGGCATACTTGAAAGAAATTGAAAAAGAATTTCATGGAAAAAATAGGGAGAAGCTATGACAAGTAAAAAATATGCCTTATTAGATACAGACTTTATTTCCAAGATGCATATGATCCGTAAAGATGACGAGCACACGTTGATCGACAAGGTTATGACAATGCCGAATCATATTTTTTGTTGTCATGAACAGATAGGCATTGAGCTTTCGCGGCACAATATTGCAGGTGCTCCGGAATGGTTCAATGACAGAGTCGCAGATAGAACGATCCACCTGTATGATGATGAAATGATACTCGACGATTTATTAGATTATTACGGAAGCTTAAGGGTCGTATATTATATTGATATGCTTAAAACTGCATGTGATTCGTATCAAGACAGATACTTTGAAGAAAATTTTACAGAAATATCTAAAGTGAATGGTTTATATTTAACAAAAGATGAATTCCTTGCAATTCTGGAATCAGATTGTTATGCAATAGGTACAGGGAAAAACCTTGGTGAATTAAAATCATATGTCTTAGTACAGGCTTTAAATACTAAGTTTGGAAAACAAATTTATATATTCTGCTCAGATGATAAAAATGCCAGAAATGGGATAGTTGCCATAGGAAATACTGTTTGTGTCAGCGTATTATCATCCTTTCTAAGACTTAAAAAGGAAATAGGATTCAATCGTGATGAAGCAGAGCCGTATATCAAATCGTACATAAACTGTTGTCTGGGAAAAGATCAGACTACATTCAAGATACATGACGCTTCGAAAGAAAGGCGAATGATAAAAGTTCCGTGTGATCAGGTATTTGAGGAAATGTTTACAGGTAAGATGAATGAAATAAAAAACGGAAATCTGAGATACATACAATAAGAAAAAGAGCCTTGAAAACTATAGTTAATTGCTTTCAAGGCTTATTTTTTATCATTTAGATCCAATATATCTACAGTTCATTCTTTTTACGAACAACAGGCATAACGCGCCCAACGATGCTGAACGCTACAAACGCGATTATATCAGTGCATACGATGCTCGCGCCGCTCGGTGTTTCAAGCACTATAGACACGAGCATGCCTATAAGGAAGCACGCTACTGATACGACAGCGGCGCATACTGTAACTGATTTAAATCGCCTGCATACGCGCATGGATGTAAGGGCGGGGAAGATGATAAGGCTCGATATGAGCATAGCGCCCATCATGCGCATGCCGATAACGACAGTTACGGCTGTAAGCACTGCAAGGGCCGAGTTGTAAAGCCCTGCGCGCGTTCCCGTGGCCTGTGAAAACGTCTCGTCAAATGTTATTGCGAATATCCTCGGATAAAAAAGTATAAAGAGCACGAGGACGCAGACTGAAAGCACGCCCGAAAGTATCGCGTCGTCCGCTGACAGCGAGAGTATGCTTCCGAACATGTAGTTATAAACGTCGGTGCTCATGCCCGTGCTGCGCGATATCACCATAACGCCCGTAGCAAGCGCTCCCGACGATACCATCGCTATAGCAGCGTCGCCTTTGATGCGCGCGCTTTCGCTGAGTCTCAGGAGCAGAAAAGCAGCTATAACGCAGACCGGTATAGCGAACCACATAGGCGCCCAGTTCATGGCCGTAGCCACCGCAAGCGCGCCGAAACCCACATGAGAGAGCCCGTCGCCGATCATAGAAAAGCGCTTTAAAACAAGGCTAACGCCGAGCAGCGAAGCACACAATGAAACGAGCGTTCCGACGATCATCGCTCTTGTTATAAACGTATATGAAAATATTTCAGATAAGAGATCGATCATTTTTCCTGCGGCCCTCCTAAATTCTTCATCCTGCATATCTCGCACTTGTTAGCCGGATGTATTTTTACTGTTTTAAACTGATTTCCCATAAAGCTCCTGCAAAGGTCGCTGCGCAGGTACTCATCGGCAGGGCCGAAAAACAGCTGTCCGTGGCCGAGGTGGAGTATATGAGAAGCGTATCTTACAGAGCTCTGTATGTCATGCGATACCATTATTACAGTTATTCCCATCTTTTTGTTTATATGGTCTATCAGCGTGTACATATCGTCTGTGACCTTCGGATCGAGCCCAGCCACAGGCTCGTCGAGCAGGAGCATCTTCTTTGTAGCGCAAAGCGCGCGGGCGAGGAGGACGCGCTGCTGCTGACCGCCCGAAAGCTCCTGATAGCAGCGGTTCTTAAGATTTTCTATGCCCATAAGGCGCATGTTTTCGAGCGCTTCTTCCTTCATCTTACGGCTGAAGAACGGGCGCATGCCGAGCGAGTTGAGCTTCCCAGAAAGCACGACCTCGTAAACAGAAGCAGGGAAGTCGCGCTGGCTGCCCGTCTGCTGCGGCAGATAGCCGATCTCAGTCGGCAGCAGCCCGTCACCGTATGTTATGCTGCCCGCAGCAGGAGCCTTGAGGCGTAAAAGCCCCTTGATGAGCGTGCTCTTTCCCGAGCCGTTCTCGCCGACGATACAGAGATAATCGCCGCTGTTTATCTCAAATGACAGCGCTCGCGATATCGTCCTTCCGTCGTATTCAAATGAAACATTATCACAGGTTATCTGTGCCATTTTTCTACCTCTTAAAATTCAATAATTCAAATCACAAATTAAATATTTTGTATATATTTTCCTTTTACCCGTAAACGATCCGGCAGCTAATAAAGCGCGACCTTGAGATTTTCCAGATTGTTTCTCATTATGGAAATGTACGTCGCGCCGCTTTCCATCTCATCCTTAGTGACATTATGACAACTGTGGAAAAGCAGCTTACGCGCGCCCGTTTCCTCGCAGACCGTATCTGCGATGCGCTCATCGGACATCTCTATATAGAAGACAGCCTTTATATCCTCGTCGCGCACTCGGTCTATCAAAAAGCGCATCGTAGCAGCGGACGGCTCGGCGTCTGCCGCGCAGCCGGGGTAGGCGGCGTAATAATCAAGCCCGAATTCCTCGGTAAAATATCTGACAGGAAATCTGTCCGCAAATATCATCATTTTATGCGGCGCATTGTCTATAACGCTGTGAAGATCAGTGTCCAGCGACTTTAGCTGCGTTAAATACAACGATAAATTATTACGGTAAACACCAGCATTTTCACTGTCAATTTCACAAAGCTCGTCAGCCAGATCGCTTACTATCTCCTGCGCGTTCAAAGGCGAAGTCCATACGTGCTCATCCCACTCAGCCTCATGCTCGTGCCCGTCTTCATCATGCGCAGCATCATGGTCGTGATCATCCTCGCTGTCGTGGTCATGCTCATGATCTTCATCATGCGCGCCGTCGTGATCCGACTCATCCTCATCACTGTGGCTGTGCGTATGTCCTGTAGTCTGCATTCCTTCTTTGACTTCTTCCTCAACAACAGCGTCTACATGGTCTATCATCTTAAACGTTTTTACCGGATGATCCAGCGAGTCGAGTATATCGTTCACCCATTCATCGTTTTCGCCGCCCGTGTAGATAAAAAGGTCGCAGTTGGAAATTTTTATAATATCCTGCACCGTCGGGTCATAAGAATGTACCTCCGTGCCGGGCGAGAGCAGCATGCTGACATTCGTTGTATCGACTCCTGCAGATAGCTGCCTTGCAAAATCATACGGTGCAAATATAGTAGTGACTATATTAATGCCTCCGGCGGCATCATTGTCGCCGTCACCGGCGCTGTGACCGGCTGACGCCGGAGCGTTATTACCCGCGCCGCAGCCCGTAAGACCTGTAAGCATAAGCAGCGCAGAAACAACAGCAGCGGCGATACACCGCAACATTCTGATATTTCCTGTTTCTTTCAAAATATATTCCCCTTTTATTTCTCCAAAATAAAGTTCTTAAAATTTTTCCGAATGTATATTGTATCATAGATGTATTTATATTTAAAGACCGATAACTACGGGATAAAAGTGGTCGCATTAAATAATTTTTTCTTGTAAATATTGCTCAATCAATGTATCCTATGATGAAAGAGCTTTTTTAGAGTGTATATTAAATTTATATAATATGTAGTAATTTTTTATAGCGAATAACTGATATGGGAGGAATTTCCGTATGAAACTAGGAATCGACGTAGGATCTACGACCGTAAAGCTCGTACTTCTCGACGATGATAACAACATAAAATACAAGCGATACGAACGCCATATGTCGAATGTATTTGAAAAGGCCGGAGAGATGCTGGACGATCTCTGCGCTGAGTACGACGGCGACGCTCACGTTACGATCACGGGTTCGGGCGGTCTGACGCTTGCAAACAGGCTCGGCATACCGTTTGAGCAGGAGGTAGTGACATGCTCGACGGCAGTTCAGGAGCTCATACCTCAGACTGACGTAGTTATAGAGCTCGGCGGCGAGGACGCTAAGATAACATTTTATGAAGGCACGATAGAGCAGCGCATGAACGGTACCTGCGCGGGCGGCACGGGTGCCTTCATAGACCAGATGGCAGTTCTGCTGAATACCGACGCAAACGGTCTGAACGAAGCAGCCAAGCATTACAACACCATATATCCGATCGCCGCTCGATGCGGCGTTTTTGCAAAGACTGACATACAGCCGCTCATAAACGAGGGTGCGGCACACGAGGACCTTGCAGTTTCGATATTTCAGGCTGTAGTAAACCAGACTATCAGCGGGCTTGCGTGCGGACGTACTATAAAAGGAAACGTTGCGTTCCTCGGCGGACCGCTTTCATTTATGTCAGAGCTCAGAAAGCGCTTTATAGAAACTCTGCAGCTCAAGGACGAAAACGTTATATTCCCTGACAACTCGCAGTTCTATGTAGCGATAGGCGCTGCATTAATGTCAGACAAACATCCTGTCGCGAGCATCCGCTCGCTCGCAGAAAAGATAAAGCAGCCGGGCATGGCGGAAGAATCCGAAACGAAGCACCTTCCGGCGCTTTTTGAAACTGAAGCTGACTATGAGGCGTTTAAAAAGAGGCACGAGCAGCACAAGGTAGGCAGAAAAGACCTTAAAACTGCAAAGGGCGCGGCGTTCCTGGGAATAGACGCAGGATCTACTACTACAAAGGCTGCGCTGACTGACGCTGACGGCAATCTGCTTTATACATTTTATAAAAATAACGAAGGCAACCCTGTCGAAACATCGCGCCAGATGCTTCGCGAGCTTTATTCTCTTATGCCTGACGACCTTCACATCGCATACTGTGTTACTACCGGCTACGGTGAAGGACTTATAAAAGCAGCATTTGGAGCCGACTACGGTGAGATAGAGACTATCGCTCATTATAAAGCGGCAAGAGCATTCCAGCCTGACGTTGATTTCATCCTTGATATCGGCGGTCAGGACATGAAGTGCATAAGGATAAAGGACGGCGCTATCTACAATATCATGCTGAACGAAGCATGTTCTTCGGGCTGCGGTTCGTTCATAGAAACTTATGCTAAATCTGTAAATATGAAGGTAAGCGATTTCGCAGAGGAAGCGCTGTCGGCAGACGCGCCTGTAGACCTCGGAACTCGCTGCACTGTATTTATGAACTCAAAAGTAAAGCAGGCTCAGAAAGAGGGCGCTACGATAGGTGACATCTCTGCAGGTCTGTCTTACTCTGTTATAAAGAACGCATTATATAAGGTAATAAAATTAAGAGATTCATCTGAAGCAGGCGAGCATATACTCGTCCAGGGCGGTACTTTCCTGAATGAAGCTGTCCTCAGGAGCATAGAGCTCGTGCTTGGCAGAGAGGTGATCAGGCCTGACATCTCAGGCGTAATGGGCGCTTACGGCGCTGCCCTCATAGGCAGAGACAGATGGGACGGGAGCACACCGTCCGGCCTTACAGGCCGTGAGGCTCTTGACGCATTTACAATGAAAAACATGCACACGCGCTGCGGACTGTGCGAAAACAACTGCCAGCTCACTATAAGCCGCTTCAACGACGGCAGCAGGTTTATAACGGGCAACAGATGCGAGCGCGGAGCAGGACACAGCGGCAAGACTGACGACAGCCACAACCTGTTTAAATACAAGCTTAAAAGGCTGTTTGACTACGAGCCGCTCAGCGAGGAAAAGGCGCTGCACGGAACTGTCGGCATCCCTCGCGTATTGAATATGTATGAAAATTATCCGTTCTGGTTCACGTTCTTTACTGAACTGGGCTTCCGCGTGCAGCTTTCGCCGCTTTCGTCAAAAGAGCTTTACGAAAAGGGAATGGATACCATATCATCGGATACGGCGTGCTACCCAGCAAAGCTCGTCCACGGGCACGTAAAATCACTGATAGAATCCGGCGTAAAGGTCATATTCTATCCGAGCATCAACTACGAGATCCAGGAGGATTCTGATGCTAACAACCATTACAACTGCCCGATAGTAGCGATGTACCCTGAAGTCATCGCAGGCAATATGGACGACCAGCTCAAGGACAACGGAGTGACATTCATACACCCGTTCCTGCCGTATTATGATGACAAGCGCTTAAAAGAGCGCCTTTATGAGGAGCTAACGCTCAATAATTATAATGTAACAAAAGAAGAAGTCAATAATGCTGTCGCCGCCGCCAGAGCAGAGGATGCAAGATTTAAGGCAGACATAGTTGCAAAGGGCGATGAAATAATAAATTACATAGAAAAGAACAACGGACATGCGATCGTGCTCGCAGGTCGTCCGTATCATCTCGACCCTGAGATAAACCACGGCATCGATCAGGTGATCACATCGTTCGGCTTTGCGGTCCTTACAGAATCGTCTGTAGCGGGGCGCAGCCACATAAAGAGACCTATCAGAGTGCTTGACCAGTGGGCTTATCATACAAGGCTCTACAGAGCTGCTGACTTTGCAGGATCAAGAGAGGACATCGACCTCATACAGCTCAATTCGTTCGGCTGCGGTCTCGATGCCGTAACGACAGACCAGGTCGAGGAGATACTTTCAGCTAAAAACAAGCTGTACACAGTACTCAAGATAGATGAAGGCTCAAACCTCGGAGCAGCCAAAATAAGGATACGTTCGCTCCGTGCAGCGATAGGCGAACGTGAAGCGAACGGCATACATGCCGAGGATCATTCTGAACCGTTCGAAAGAGTCATATTTACAGAGCAGATGCGAAAGAATTATACTATCATAATCCCGCAGATGGCTCCGATGCAGTTCGACCTGCTCGAAACAGCGTTCCGTGAGGCGGGCTACAACGCCGTCGTGCTCCCGGCTGTAGATAAAAACGCCGTGGACACCGGTCTGAAGTACATAAACAACGACGCATGCTATCCGACTATCGTATCTCTCGGTCAGATCATAAGCGCGCTTCAGTCAGGTCAGTTCGACCTTGACAGGACTGCTGTAATAATGACTCAGACGGGCGGCGGCTGCCGTGCAAGCAACTACATAGCGATGCTCCGTAAGGCGTTCAAGTCGCTCGGCATGGAGCAGATACCTGTAGTTTCCATAAATTACGTAGGACTCGAAAAGAACCCGGGAATGAAGCTCACTCCTAAGCTTCTTATGGGAGTTCTTTACTCTATGCTTTACGGCGACCTTTTCATGAGGCTCGTAAACGCGACACGGCCTTACGAGGCAGAGCCTGGAAGCGTAGACGCGCTTTATCATAAGTGGAACGAGATAACGAGAGCTAATGTAAAAAACAGGAAGCTCGGCGAGTTCAAAAAGAACGTAAAAGCCATAGTTAAAGAATTTGACGAGATACCGCTTCTTGATATCAAAAAGCCGAAGGTAGGCGTAGTAGGTGAGATACTTGTAAAGTATCATCCAAATGCGAATAACGATATAGTACATATAATAGAAGAAGAAGGCGGCGAGGCTGTAGTTCCGGATCTGCTCGACTTCTTTATGTACAACCTGAAGAACTTCGACTTCAACTACGAAAAGATGGCAGGCTCGTACAAGACGCATCTGGTCGGCAGAGCCGGTATGAAGCTCATTTACTATTTCCGTGACATCATAAACCGCGAGCTTGACGCGAGCAGCAGATTCACATCTCCGCTCCATATAGACAAGATAGCCAGAAAAGCTGAAACAGTAACGTCGCTCGGTACGCAGTGCGGCGAGGGCTGGCTGCTTGCGGGAGAAATGACGGAGCTCATAGACAGCGGCGTAGAAAACATAGTATGTCTGCAGCCGTTTGCGTGTCTCCCGAACCATGTTACGGGAAAGGGCATGATAAAGCCGCTCAGAAAGCATAATCCGCTTTCAAATATATGCGCTATAGACTACGACCCGGGTGCAAGCGACGTAAACCAGCTCAATCGTATAAAGCTCATGATGGCTACGGCACACAAAAACCTTGAGAAAAAGTTATAAAGGCGGCGGTCAGTATGACCGATCCCGCTTAAAATACATAAGCTGCGAAAGGAGATAAGCAATGAAAGCAGTAATCACAGTTATCGGACAGGATAAGATCGGCATTATCTACAACGTTACATCGGTGCTCGCTGAGTACGACGTAAACGTTCTCGATATAAACCAGACTATCATGCAGGAAGTATTTACGATGATAATGGTAGTAGACACTTCAAAGACACCTGTTTCCTTCGAAGAGCTTCAGAAAAAGCTTGAGGAAAAAGGACAGGAAATGGGCGTTTCTATCAGGATACAGCACGAAGGCATCTTCACTGCAATGAGCGAATTATAGGAGACAGAAATTGATAAATTTAGATAATGTTATGAAGACTCTCCACATGTTTGAAAAGGAGAAGCTTGATATAAGGACCATTACTATGGGTATCTCACTGCTGGACTGCGCGCACTCAAACGGTGAGATAGCTCGTCAGAGAATGTACGACAAGATCACTAAAAAAGCAGAAAGGCTCGTATCTACAGGCGAGGCGATAGAAAGAGAATACGGTATACCTATCATAAACAAGCGTATATCTGTAACTCCTATGTCTATCGTTGCAGGCTCAAGCACTGACACTGATTACGTAGCTTTCGCCAAAATGCTCGATAAGGCTGCCGCGACTACAGGCGTAAACTTCATAGGCGGTTTCTCAGCGCTCGTTCAGAAGGGTATGACAAAGGGCGATGAAATACTTATCCGTTCTATCCCTCAGGCGCTCGCAGAAACTGAGCTCGTATGCTCGTCTGTAAACGTAGGCTCTACACGTTCAGGCATAAACATGGACGCTGTAAAGCTCATGGGCGAAATAATCAAGGAAACTGCTCATCTTACTGCAGATAAGGACGGCTTCGGCTGTGCAAAGCTGGTAGTGTTTGCTAACGCTGTTGAGGACAATCCGTTCATGGCAGGCGCGTTCCACGGTGTAGGCGAGCCTGATACAGTAATAAACGTAGGCGTAAGCGGACCGGGCGTTGTAAAGGTAGCTCTCGAAGGCTGCAAGGGTCAGCCGTTCGACGTTGTCGCAGACACTATCAAAAAGGCTGCGTTCAAGGTCACAAGAATGGGTATGCTCGTTGCAAGCGAAGCTTCAAAGCGTCTTGATATGCCTTTCGGTATCGTTGACCTTTCGCTCGCGCCGACTCCTGCAGTAGGCGACAGTATCGCGCGCGTTCTTGAAGAGATCGGTCTGGAATGCTGCGGCGCTCCGGGAACTACAGCTGCTCTCGCAATGCTCAACGACGCAGTTAAAAAAGGCGGCGTAATGGCTTCATCGCACGTAGGCGGACTGAGCGGAGCATTTATCCCTGTCAGCGAGGACGAGGGCATGATCGCCGCTGCAAAGTGCGGATCTATCACGCTCGAAAAGCTTGAGGCCATGACATGCGTATGCTCTGTAGGACTCGATATGATCGCAGTTCCGGGAGATACGTCTGCGGCTACTATTTCAGGAATAATCGCCGACGAGGCTGCTATCGGCGTTATAAACAACAAAACTACTGCAGTCAGGATCATCCCTGCGGAAGGCAAGGTCGTAGGTGATGAGATAGAAATGGGCGGACTGCTCGGCACTGCTCCTGTAATGCCTGTAAGCAAGTTCGGATGCGAGGACTTCGTCGCAAGAGGCGGAAGAATACCTGCACCTATACATTCTATGAAGAATTAATTGAATTCACATTTGATGTGTGCTATACTTGTCGAGGACTCAAAACAAAGAAACGAAGGAGAACAGAAATACAATGGGAAGACATGGTACAATAGCAGGACGTAAAGCTGCTCAGGACGCTAAAAGAGGCGCTCTTTTTACAAAATACGCAAGAGTTATCACTATAGCTGCCAAGGCAGGCGGAGACCCTGATTATAACGTATCACTTAAGCATGCTATCGAAAGAGCCAAGAGCATCAACATGCCTAATGATAAGATCACTAACGCTATCAAAAAGGGTACAGGCGAGCTCGGAGGCGATGCTCTCGTAGAAGGTTCATTCGAAGGTTACGGTCCTGGCGGTGTTGCTGTTATCGTTGACGTACTCACTGACAACAACAACAGAACTACAGCTTTTGTAAAGCATTCATTCGACAGACACAACGGTAACCTCGGTAAGCCGGGTTGCGTTTCATACATGTTCGAGAGAAAGGGTCTTATCATTATCGAAAAGACTGACGATATCGACGAAGACGCTCTCATGGAAGCAGGTATGGAAGCAGGCATGGAAGACATGGTAACTGAAGAAGACAGCTATGAGATCTACACTTCGGTTGATGACTTCAACGCCGTTTCAGAAGCTCTCGAAGCAGCAGGCTATACTTTTGTAGAAGCTGATATCGAGTATCTCCCTTCAATGGAATCAACACCGTCTTCAGAATCAGAGATCAAGTCTTTAAAGAAGCTCATCGCTGACCTCGAAGATAACGATGACGTTCAGAAGGTAACTACAAACTGCGCTATCGACCTTACAGAAGAGTAAAAACATAAAAGAACAGAAAAGTATATTGTATACATAGTTTTTTTACAATAAATCAATTAAAAATAGTGTACAATAAGATACGAAAAATGTCCTGGAGTGTTCGTTATGATTATGTAATTTAACCTACAATAAGTTCACGGGAATTCGGAGTTATACGGCGGATCTCAAGCCTCCTACGGGGAGGAAGCCTGAAACCGTATACAGGATACCCACCTATCGGAAAGATAGGGAGTGAATTAGTAATCAGACGGCATTTTGGGATATTTTTTTAGTTTTTAACAGGAAATATCTTCATGTATTTCCTGCGGCGACCGCAGCTATATTTATTGGAATATATTGCGGCATTACTCATGAATGTAATTTGAATGAATATAGATGAATTGTGATTTTTTATCGCTTTATTTGAAGAACTGAACGTAAAAGGAGAAAAAAATGAGCTATAAAAGTGACATCGAGATCGCACAGGAAGCAGACCTTCGCCCTATCACAGAGATCGCAGAAGCAGCAGGCGTTGACGAAAAGTACCTTGAGCTTTACGGTAAGTCAAAGGCTAAAGTAGACTATAATATCCTTAACGATATGAAGGACAGAGAGAATGGTAAGCTGATACTCGTTACGGCTATCAATCCTACTCCTGCAGGCGAGGGTAAGACTACTACGGCAGTTGGTCTCGGCGACGCTCTTAAAAAGCTGGGCAAAAAGACTGTTATCGCTCTCAGAGAGCCTTCTCTCGGACCTGTATTCGGAGTAAAAGGCGGTGCAGCAGGCGGCGGTTATGCGCAGGTAATTCCTATGGAAGATATAAACCTTCATTTTACAGGCGATATACACGCTGTAACTACAGCTAACAACCTTATAGCTGCTATGCTCGATAATCATATCCAACAGGGCAATAAGCTCGGCATAGACGTAAAGCGCATCGTGTGGAAAAGATGCATGGATATGAACGACAGACAGCTCAGAAACATAGTAGACGGTCTCGGCGGCAAGATGAACGGTGTTCCACGCGAAGACGGATTCGATATAAGCGTTGCTTCTGAGATAATGGCTATTTTATGTCTCGCAAGCGATATCGATGACCTCAAGGCCAGAGCCGCAAAGATAATCGTTGCGTATAACTACGAAGGACAGCCTGTAACTGTAGCCGATATAAAGGCCCAGGGCGCTGTAGCCGCTCTTATGAAGGACGCTCTCAAGCCTAATCTCGTTCAGACTCTCGAGCACACTCCTGCGTTCGTTCACGGCGGACCTTTCGCAAACATAGCTCACGGCTGCAACAGCGTAATGGCTACAAAGATAGCTCTCAAGCTCGGCGATTACGTTGTTACAGAGGCAGGCTTCGGCGCTGACCTCGGAGCTGAAAAGTTCCTTGACATAAAATGCAGACAGAGCGGACTCAGACCTGACGCCGTAGTAGTCGTAGCTACTGCCAGAGCGCTTAAGCTCCATGGCGGCGTTCCTAAGTCAGATCTCAACGAAGAAAACGTTCCTGCGCTTGAAAAGGGTATCGAGAACCTTATGAAGCACGTAGAGAATATGAAGAACGTATACGGACTCCCTGTAGTCGTAGCGATAAACAGATTCCCTACAGACACAGAAGCAGAGCTCGTTAAGATAGAAGAAAAATGCAAGGAGATAGGCGTAAACGTCAAGCTCTCAGAAGTATGGGGCAAGGGCGGCGACGGCGGTATCGAGCTCGCAGAGGAGGTTATAAAGCTTGCCGAGTCAGGCGAAAATAACTTTACGTTCGCTTATGATGACAGCCTTTCTATCCGTGAAAAGATAGAAGCTATAGCGACTAAGATATACGGCGCTGACGGCGTTGACTTTGTCGGCAAGGTCGGCAGCGAGATAGACACTATAGAATCTCTCGGCATGGGCAGCTTCCCTGTATGCATCGCAAAGACTCAGTATTCTCTGTCTGACGATGCCGCAAAGCTCGGACGCCCTTCAGGCTTCAGGATCAGTATAAGAAATGTAAAGGCTTCCGCAGGAGCAGGCTTCGTAGTAGCTCTTGCAGGAAATATAATGACGATGCCGGGACTTCCTAAAGTGCCTGCTGCAGAGAACATCGACGTGGACAGCACAGGAAAGATCCTCGGATTGTTCTAAAAAATTTAAAACAAACAAGAGGTATTTATGCTTAATAAAACATGCGATCTGTTCATTTCCGAACTCGGAAGCAATGCACCCGTCCCGGGTGGCGGGAGCGCGGCGGCGCTTGTAGGCGCAGTCGGTATCGCGCTCGGAACTATGGTAGGCGAGCTTACCACAGGTAAAAAGACATACGCTCAGTATGAAGAAGAGATACAGCAGCTTATCGGCAGATCTCGCGTGATAACAGAAAAAATGAAAGAGGCTGTACAGAAGGATATAGATTCCTTTAAGCCGCTTTCAGATGTATACAGGATGCCGAACTCCACAGAGGAAGACAAGGCAGCGAGACGCGAAGCTATGCAAAAAGCGCTTGTGCCTGCCGCTGAAGCTCCTCTTGAGCTAACTGAGCTCTGCGTTGAGGCTCTTGAAGTACTTGACAGGTATTCTGAAATAGGCAGCCGTCTCGCTGTCAGCGATGCGGCTACAGGCTCAGTAATGTGCCTTGCGGCGCTCAAGAGCGCGCGTCTTAACGTCATCGTAAACACAAAAATGATGGAGGACGAAAAGCTTCGCAGCGAGTTCGATTCAAGAGCCGCAGCTGCGATGGAAAAAGGCACTGCTATATCGCGCATTACCTATGAGCGCGTAGAAAATAAATTGATTGGATAAACTTTATAATAATGTCTATAATACTTTACGGTAAACCGGTTTCAGAAAAAATAAGAAATAACGTATCAGAGCGCGCGGCTGCATTTAAAGACAGCCGCGGCGCTGCTCCGAAGCTCGCTATCCTGCGCGCCGGTGAGCGTCCGGACGATCTCGCTTATGAAAAGCGCGTCCTGAAAATGTGCGGCGATGTCGGTATAGATACCGAGGTCGTAGCTCATCCGGCTGACGTCAGCCACGATGACTTTAAAAAGAGTCTGGCAGAGCTCAATGACAATGCCGATGTTCACGGTATACTCATTTTCAGACCTCTGCCTAAACAGATAAATGAGGCTGAGATATGCAGCATGATATCTCCTGAAAAAGATATCGACTGCATGAATTCAGAAAATCTAAAAAAGATATTTATCGGCGATGACAGTGCTATCGCGCCGTGTACGCCTGAGGCAGTTATCGAAATACTGAAGCATTATGATCATGAGCTTCAGGGCAAAAATGTAGTTATAGTAAACAGGAGCCTTGTACTCGGCAAGCCGCTCTCTATGCTCTTCCTTAAGGAAAACTCTACTGTGACTGTATGCCATTCCAAAACAGAAAATCTTGCAGGTGTTATAAAGAATGCAGATATTTTTGTTTCAGGTATAGGCAAGGCTAAATATTTCGATGATTCATACGTTTCTGAGAAAAATATTGTTATAGACGTCGGTATAAATTTTGCTGACGGCAAGATGTGCGGAGATGTTGATTTTGATGCGGTTTCTGAGAAGGTTCAGGCGGTGACGCCTGTTCCGGGCGGAGTAGGCGGCGTTACATCGGCTGTTCTTTTAAGGCATCTTATAGAGGCCGCTGAGAATTCTATTTCAAAGTAACTAATTTATCTAAGCTCTGCTGCGGCAGCATGTGGGTGCGGTGACGCACGGGGCGATGGATCTATTACTGCATTTGTTGCATTGATTAATTATTTATTTGTATTGGATAAAGGGTCAGGGATATAGGGTCAGTTAAGGTAAGCGTGGTAATAAAACGGGTCATTACAATTAATGACAGGGCTCGTGTTATTATATAATAATTTAATATTTTCAAGTCTTTTATGAGACATATCACAACATGAATGACAGCCGGAGGTGCCGGCGTCATATTACGGAGGTAGAAAAATGTCAAAAAGAACAACACTTACGCTTCAGGCTATGAAGGAACAGGGCGAGAAGATCACTATGATCACTGCGTATGATTACTCGAGCGCGATGCTGTCGGAAAAGGCGGGGATAGACACTATATTAGTCGGTGACTCGCTGCAGATGGTAATGCTCGGCGATGATTCTACGATCGCGGCTACGCTCGATACCATGATCCATCATACTAAGGCTGTCGTAAAGGGCGCGCCTGAGACATTCGTAGTTACGGATCTTCCTTTTGGAAGCTACAATGTTTCGATAGAGCAGGCGATAGAGACTTCATCGAGATGTATGAAGGAAGGTCGCTGCGACGCTGTAAAGCTTGAGGGCGGAGTCCGCATGAAAAACGTCATAAAGGCGGTCGTTGACGCGGGCATACCTGTTGTCGGACATATCGGACTGACTCCTCAGACTACTGCGCAGCTCGGCGGATTTAAGGTCCAGGGCAAGGGCGACGCAGCAAAGAAGGTACTTGAAGACGCACTCGCTGTTCAGGAAGCGGGAGCATGCATGATCGTTCTAGAAGCGATACCTGCGCCGCTCGCGACTTTGATAACTGAACGTTTATCTATTCCTACTATCGGTATAGGGGCGGGCAACGGTACTGATGGTCAGGTTCTTGTTTACCACGATATGCTGGGAATGTTTGACAAATTCGTTCCTAAATTCGTAAAGGTATACAAGAATATCGGAAACGAGATAACCGAGGGCATAAGGGAATATATCGACGATGTTAAGAGCACTGCCTTCCCGGCGGCTGAGCATACATACGGCGGTGTTACAGAGGAAGACCTTAAGGAGCTTTAATCGGCTTTCTGATTCGTTGATCGCTGATCTGTTTTAAAATACGTAACAAAAAAATCCCTGCTGCGGGCTGGCTCTTATGGGCTTTGCCGTGCGGCGGGGATTTTTTTGTTTTTATTTGGAGTTCGGTAATTTTAAATTTTGATTTTAGGCTTACATAAATTTACAAACCGCTTCTGTTGTTTTGAATCGCTCCGAGCCTTCTTTTGCTTACGAACAGATAGAGCGGGATCATGCATGCTGCGAGGAACAGCCACGATACGGGGTAGACTATCATCAGCGTCGTGTTTGAATTGAACCATTTGAACGCCGTGAGCATCCAGATTATTCGGAGCACGCAGCTTCCTGTGATCGATATCAGGGTAGGCGGGACGGATACTCCCATGCCACGTATCGTCGCTGCAGGTATCTCGTTCAGGCCTGTGAGCCATTCAAGCAGTACTACGTAATGCATTCTTATCATCGCATATGACAGGACTGCTGCATCTACTGTAAAGAAGCTGAGCCAGAAATACGGGGCAGCAACTATCGCAAGGCACATAGCAAAGCATATTCCTATGCCGAGGAGCATGCTGTATCTTATGACCTTCCTGCAGCGGTCGGCTTTTCCTGCGCCGTAGTTCTGACTTGTATATGTGGTTGCTGTCTGCGCGAATGCGCTTATTACGTAAAATGTTATAAATTCATAATTGAGCGCTGCTGTATTTCCGGCGATGCAGTCAGCTCCGAAGCTGTTTATGCCTGACTGTATTATGATATTTGAGATTGAAAACATCATGCCCTGCAGCCCTGCGGGAACGCCTATCTTTAATGTGAACCTCAGCGGGAATGCGTCGAGTCGCAGATCTCTGATGTCGAGCTTAAGATAGCCGTCTTCTTTAATGAGGATGATGACTGTAGCGAGCGCGCATACGAAATTCGCTATGAGCGTTGCTGTTGCAACGCCTACTACGTCAAGCGAGAAGCCTATTACGAATATAAGATTCAGTATTACGTTTATGACGCCCGACGCTATGAGGCAGTAAAGCGGGCGGCGCGTGTCACCCTTGCTTCTGAGTATCGCTGACGCGAAATTGTATATTACTGCGAACATCATAGCGAAAAGATATATCCTTAAATATGTAAGCGACTGTCCTATAACGTCGTCAGGGACGTTTATGAGCTCAAGAAGCGGCTTTGCTATTAGCTGACCGATGATCACTATCGCAATACCGCCTATGAGTGATATGGTAAAAACTGTCTGTACAGCGCTTTTTATCTTATCGTGCCTGCCTTCACCTATAAGAGTTGATATGGCTACATTTCCGCCTGTCGCTATGCCTGTGAAAAGTGATATAAACATATTTATTACAGGCGTGTTTGCGCCTACGGCGGCAAGCGCCGTGTCGCTGGCGAATCTTCCGACTACTGCGACGTCGGCAGCATTAAATAGCTGCTGCAATATGCTTATGGCGGCAAGAGGCAGCGCCATAAGGACTATGCGCCCGGCCATGGGGCCGTTCAGCATGTCGATCTCATTTCTTTTTTTATTCTTCATAATTCTTCTTCCTTCTGCAAACATTTATCCGATTTGTAAAAAGTATAAACGATTTTTGGCAAATGTAAACAGCTATGCTGTATTTCTCCGAAAATTGTTGATTAATACAACAGAACTCTGTAACATATTTGAAATATCACTTCATACAATCTTCACATTAAGCACTTACTTTTAACATAAAAAAACGCTATTATATAACTGTCGAAAGGAACAGAAGAAAAAAAGACAATACAAAAAAGAAAAGTTTCTTAAGACATTTGAAATCGCAAAACAGAAAATTTTTCATAAATCTCTCCTAAACACAAAACAGTAACACAACAGAGAAGTCGCTCGCAAGAGCGGCTTTTCTGCGTTTCACGGGAGCTGTGGGCGGGCCGGGCCCGCGGGTCTTACAGAATTTAATTATTCATATTTAATGGTAATTTTGTTCTTACTTTTGCAAACATTTATTCTGAAATTATTTCTCGATTTTTGTTGCGTTCTTTTGATTTTTCTGATAGAATCTTGACATGAAAAACATGCATCCGATCCGGCGGTCGTATTGTGAATATTTTTGTTTGTAAAACGCGTGGGTAGGGTGTTATCTATTTTTTAATGTATGAAAGGGATATAAAAATGGCAACAACAGGACTTACTTCAAAGAAACTTATAAACGAAGCTCAGATGGACGGAAAGGTAGGTCTTTTCGCAGACGTTACTATCGAGGTGGGCGGTCAGCTCGATTATCATGAGCACCACGGTGAGACTGAAACGTATTACATACTTGAGGGATGTGGTATATATAACGATAACGGACGCGGCTATGAGGTCAACGCAGGTGATGTTACGTTCTGTGAGGACGGCTGCGGACACGGTATCGTATGTAAGGGCGATACTCCGCTGAGATTTATCGCTCTTATCATCAAGAAGTAAAAGAGTCGGGATATAAATGAAGCTTTTTCATATTTCAGACCTGCATATAGGACTGAAGCTCTACAACAGAGATCTTTCAGAAGATCAGAGATATGTGTTTGACCAAATAATAAAATATGCGTCAGACGAAAAGCCTGATGCTGTGCTTATAGCAGGGGACATATACAATAATGCTGTGCCGTCCGCGGAGGCGGTCGCAATGTTTGATACATTTATTACAGGTCTTTCTGATGCCGCTCCCGATGCGGAGATAATGATCATAAGCGGAAATCACGACAGCGCCCCAAGGCTTGACCTCTTCAGGTCGTTACTTGCAAAACGCCGTATACATATGATAGGTATGCCTCCGATAAGGGCTGATGAGTATATAGAAAAGGTAACTTTGACCGACAAATTTGGTAATGTGAATTTTTACCTTTTGCCGTTTGTTAAGCCTTCGATGGTAAAGATGATAACAGGCACGTATGAAAACGGCAATAATCTGTCATACAACGACGCCGTTCATTCGCTCATAAGCAGAGAAGATATAAATGCAGACGAAAGAAATGTTCTGGTCAGCCACCAGTTCTATCTGCCTGTCGGAACCAGCGCCGACGATATCGAGCGCATGGATTCCGAGATCAGAACTGTAGGCAACATAGACGAAGTATCCGCAGATATACTTCAGATATTTGATTATGCTGCGCTCGGACACATACACAAGCCTATGAAAGTAGGCGATGAACGTTTCAGGTACTGCGGAACTCCGCTCGCATGTTCTGTTAGTGAGGCTGGGCAGGAGAAGGGTATTGTGATGATCGAGCTTGGCCGCAAGGTCGCTGGCGAAACTGCTGACATAAAGATATCCGTTTTACCTCTTTTTCCCCTGCGCCGGGTGAAGCTTATAAAAGGTGATCTTTCTTATGTCCTTTCTCAGGCATGCAGTGACTATACGGTAGTGAGGCTTACTGATAAGGAAGATATTGACATTATAGACATGCAGGATCGCCTGCGTACTGCTTTTCCGTATCTTCTTGAAATACAACGTGAAAATATCCGCACAACAGATCTTGACGCTTATATAGACGAGGATGAAACGTTTACAGATCCTTTTGATATGTGCTGCGCTTTTCTCGGCGATACAGATGATACTGAAAAGGCACTTCTGCGTGATGTTATAAATAAAGTCATGGAGGAATACAGCGGATGAGACCTATAAAGCTTACAATGCAGGCCTTTGGATCATATGGCAGCAAAACAACAATAGACTTTACAAAGCCTTCGCAGAATATTTTTCTCATAACAGGAGATACAGGAGCCGGAAAAACTACAATATTTGACGCTATCGTTTTTGCTTTGTACGGCGAAGCGAGTTCGTCATCAAATAAGAAAAACGGCACAGAGCTTCAGAGCCAGTTTGCCGATCCTCAGACAGAGCCGTTTGCTGAGCTTGTATTTTCAGAAATGCGCGGCAGCAATGAAGAAATATATACCGTGCGGCGCATCCCGCGCCATATGCGCCCAAAAAAACGTAGCTCCGGTAATATTCAGATAAAAGAGAGTGTTTCCCTTTTAATGCCTGATGGAAGCGAATACCCTCAAAAAGAAGCTGATTCAATGCTTGAGAGTATAATAGGCCTTACAA
>CAVGTL010000021.1:11069-25121 GCA_963632005.1 Succinivibrio sp. | reverse complement strand
ATGGCACTATATCTATCGCTATAAAAAATGTTGGAAGTATAGTTAATAAGTAAAATATGTGAGCGCACTGTTCAGCTGGGACGGCTGCAGACATGGAAGAAACATTGATATTACTCAGGATATAGACATTTGCGGTCAATGCGGGTATAATTATGTAATTAATGGTATGTATTTGGTATACAACAATGTACTCAATAGTGTACTTAACTATTTGACGGTAATATATACAGAAATTGAGGGAAGATGGAACAGGATCGTAAATTGACGAAGCAGCAGGCGGAAGAAGAAATCAAGTTTTTCAGCAAGGTCTTTGACGTCGTGCGGCTTGTTAAGGAAAATGAATTACATCAAATGATACAGGTGGAGATCGCCGGTGTAGAGCCTACGTACTGCGAATGTTATGCGTTTTGGAAGAAAGGCCATCATTGTTCTGACTGCGTAGCTATGCGCGCGCTTGCAGAGAAGGGCGAGGCTGCGAAGTTTGAGCTGCTTGGAACGCAGATATTTCAGGTGCTTGCGCGATATGTTGAAATAGACGGTAAGCCTTATGTTATGGAGCTTCTGAAGCATATAGATCAGCATATGCTTGCCAATATGAGCGAGTATGACGCTTTTGCTGCAAAGATAGCGGGTTACAATGAAAAGCTCTATGTCGATGCACTTACGGGTGCGTACAACAGGCGCTATTATGAAGATGAGGCAAGGAAGAAGACGGAGGCCGCAGGTGTGGCTATGATAGACCTCGATGACTTCAAGCTTTATAATGACACGTACGGTCACAATGCCGGAGACCTGGCACTCACTACTACTGCCGATATAATAAAAAAGTGTATAAGAAAAACGGATACACTGATACGCTACGGCGGCGATGAATTCCTGCTCATACTTGGCGGCGGTGTAACTCATGAAATATTGAAGAAAAAGCTCGAGCAGATAAGGAGCATGATAAATTCCGCTGTAGTTCCGGGCTATCTGAAGCTGCAGCTTTCAGTGAGCATAGGCGGTGTTGTTTCGCCTGACGGTCTAACTATAGAGCATTCTGTCGAGCAGGCGGACAAGCTCATGTACATGGCTAAGACGCACAAAAATATGGCGGTGACTGACGGCGACGACTACAGTGAATATGATGAGGAAAAGGAAAACGCGCTGAGGTCTGATATAAAGCAGCAGATCCTTATAGTTGATGACTCTGATATGAACCGTGCGATACTTTCAGCGATGCTTGAGGACGAATACAAGATACTTGAAGCTTCAAACGGGCAGGAGTGCCTTGATATAATGCAGCAGTTCGGCACGGGTATAGCGCTCATACTGCTCGATATAGTGATGCCTGTGATGGACGGGTTCGAGGTCCTTGCTTACATGAACAGGAACCATTGGATAGAGGATACTCCTGTAATAATGATATCGAGCGAGGACGCAGAAGGCAACATAAGAAAGGCTTACGAGCTGGGCGTTTCGGACTACATAAGCAGGCCGTTCGACAGCAAGGTCGTTTACAGGCGCGTGTTCAATATGATAAAGCTGTACGCTAAGCAGAGGCGTCTAACGCATCTTGTGACACAGCAGATATACGAAAAAGAAAAGAACAGCCAGATGATGGTCGGCATACTGAGCCAGATAGTAGAGTTCAGAAACGGCGAGAGCGGACGGCATGTGCTTCATATAAACATACTTACGAAGCTGCTGCTCGAACGACTCGTTCAGAGGTCCGATAAGTACATGATGTCGTGGGCTGAGCAGTATATGATAGCTACAGCATCGGCGCTTCATGATATAGGCAAGATCGGCATAGATGAAAAAATACTGAATAAGCCGGGCAAGCTTACAAATGAAGAGTACGAGATAATGAAGACGCATACGCTCATAGGCGCGTCTATGCTTGAAAATCTTGAGCTCTATCACGATGAAATGCTTGTAAAGCTGGCATATCAGATATGCAGATGGCATCATGAGCGTTACGACGGTCGCGGCTATCCTGACGGACTGAAGGGCGATGATATACCTATAGCTGCGCAGGTCGTGTCACTTGCTGACGTTTACGACGCTCTTGTAAGCAAGCGCGT
Organism: Succinivibrio sp.; assembly: GCA_963632005.1. Classification (GTDB taxonomy): domain Bacteria; phylum Bacillota; class Clostridia; order Peptostreptococcales; family Anaerovoracaceae; genus CAKQOE01. Next base: position 23,055 of record CAVGTL010000021.1, on the reverse strand, counting down.
GTATAAAGACGCGTATTCGCACGAGAAGGCGATGAATATGATACTGAACGGTGAGTGCGGTCAGTTTAATCCGCTGCTGCTGGAGTGCCTTAAGGATATACAGTACGACATAGAAAAAGAGATAAATTATGATTCTGATGATGACGATCCTGTTGGAAATCAGATGGTGAATGCTGAAAATATTTCACAGTATAACGAATCACAAATGAACGGAATAGGGGGGGGAAAAGCCTACTACATGAAATGGCTGGACAGTTATAGATAAAAGAGTCTGAAAATGAATAAGCAGTAAATACAGGACGCCTATACAGGCGGACGGGTATACAGGTCGCTCCGCTCGTCTGCATGCCCACCCGCTTTTTGGGCGTCTTTTTGTGTTATTAAAAACTATAATAAAGTATAAATAAACGCCCCTTATTCCGAATCGTTTATGAATCGGAATAAGGGGCGCTCATTTAAATTATGATGAAAGCACATAAGTGGAGCGGATGACGGGAATCGAACCCGCAACTCAGGCTTGGGAAGCCGGTGTTTTACCACTGAACTACATCCGCATATTTAAGAGGTCGGTAAGTTAATTATACAACAAATTTCAGACGAATTAAAGTAGCAATAAATCAAAAAATTAAAGAAGCAGCTTTCGGCATAAGCTGCTTCGTCAGTTAAACTTTGAAACGATAAAAACGAATAATAAGTTCAAGATAAATATAACGTGCCTAAGGGCAAAAAGCAAGCACTTTTTTTGATTTTCAAACTATTTTTTTAATGTATACAAAAAAGCTGCATCCACTGGGATAACAGGGATACAGCTTTTTGTAATTTCTTACATTTAAAATTTCAAAAAAGTGAAAAAGTAAAATATACGGCAGTGCGGAGCACCGAAAATATTACTGAAAATACCACGGGAGCACGCACGAAAGCATGGTCTTTAGATGCAAACATTATTGCCGTCTACTGTTTCTACTTTTATCATATTAGTTCCCTCATGGCATCCTACAGGTACGCCTGCGGTCACTACTACTGAATCGCCGTTCGATACCATGTCGAGCATCTTGGCGCAGTCTATGCCGTGACGTATCAGGTCGTTAGTGTTGTCCTGGAAGAGCGCCAACACAGGAGTTACGCCCCATATAAGAGAGAGCTGCTGGAATGTCTTCTGCCTGAACGTAGCGCCGATTATCGGAGTGTGCGGGCGGAACTTTGCTACACTGATGGCAGTGCTGCCGCCGCGCGTTATGGCGATGATCGCGCGTGCGTTGAGGTCTACAGCCGCTCTGCACGCCGCGTCGCATATAGCTTCGCGAGTGAGTCTCCTGACTGCCGAAACGTCGGCCTGCTGATCCTTATAGACCTCCATGTCAAAGCAGTCATGCTCTGCCTGCGCGGCGATGCGCGACATTGCTTCAACTGCGAGCACAGGGTATTTTCCTGCAGCAGTCTCGCCTGAGAGCATTACTGCTGATGTGCCGTCAAATACGGCGTTTGCTACGTCATTTATCTCAGCTCTTGTAGGGCTCGTGTGGCTTATCATTGATTCGAGCATCTGAGTCGCTGTGATGACAGGCTTTCCGACCTGGCGGCAGCGCTTTATGAATCTCTTTTGTATGCCCGGGAGACGTTCGTATTCTACTTCTACACCCATGTCACCGCGGGCGACCATTATGCCGTCCGAGTTTTTGAGTATTTCTTCGAAGTTGTCTACGCCTTCGTTGTTTTCTATCTTTGATATGATCTTTATTTCGTGGCCGCCGTGGTAATCAAGGAAGCGGCGCAGTTCTATAACATCCTCCTTGCGGCGGACGAATGACGCTGCTATATAGTCAACGTCGAGCTCTATACCCAGAAGCACGTCTGACTTGTCCTGCTCGCTCATATAAGGCATCTCAATGTGAACGCCCGGGATATTTACGCCCTTGTGGCTGCTGATCTTGCCGCCGTGTACTACGGAGCATGTTATATCAGTCGTATTTGACGATTCTACGCGCAGCTCGAGGTTTCCGTCGTCGAGCAGGACTCTGTCTCCGATGCTGAGCTGCGTAGGAAGGTCGGCATACGTTACAGAAACGACAGAAGCATCGCCGCTCACGTTTCTGTTTGTAAGCGTAAACTGAGCGCCGTCCTCAAGTATGACGCTGTCGTCAGCGAAATCACCGAGTCGTATTTCAGGTCCTTTTGTATCGAGCAGCACTGCGGCTGAAACGCCGAGCCTGTCGCGTACTGTTCTGAAGTTTTCGACTGTTTCTCTGTGGTAGTCGTGAGTGCCGTGCGAGAAATTCATGCGCGCTACGTTCATGCCGGCTTTGAGCAGCTGTTCTATCACTTCCTGACTGCGCGACGCAGGTCCGAGAGTGCAGACGATTTTAGTTTTTCTCATCATTGATCATATCACCTCCGGTCTGACCGGTTTAAATATTTGAAAAGTAAATTAAAATACCATAGTAGAGAAGAAAGTAGCGTTTATCTTAGGTATCATATCGAGAGCCTTCTTTGCCTTGTTGTACTTTGCAGAGCCCTTCTTGTGCTTAGGGAGCTCCTTCTGAAGATAATTTCTGTAATTCTGTACAGCGTCGTATATGAAACCGAAATCGCGCTCGTCGAGCGAGATGATGCCGTCGTTTTCGTACAGCTTCTTTCTTATGTCCTCTATCTTTTCTTCATTTGTAGGCTCCTGCGCAGGCGCTTCGGCTTCTTCTCCCTCAGCGTTTGGGAGCGCCATGTGTATCTGCGGTGTGGCGTATTTCAGCGACTCCATGATGAAATCAAGATATGCAGGTGTGATCCTTACTCTGTCTGCCATTTTTGTGTTCTCCTTTGATTTTCAGATTCGATCTGCTTAGATCGGGAAACGGAGCGCGCCTTGACTATATGAATAAGCGAGCAGCCGTGTCCTTGTGAATTAACAATATGATTTTACCATAATACAGTAATAATTAGTAGCGTGTAATTAATGACACGGGTCGCGCGCCGGCGCGCATTTTACGCAGCCCGGCAATTCAGGTCATTCCGGTCTGCGCTTATGATCACTTACGATAACTGTTGAAAAATATCCGGCATTTTCCGGAATATCGTCAATGCTGTCGTATACGCGCTCGTCGGGCATGCCGCAGTTTTCTACCATGGCTGTGTTTATATCGGACTCGCCACAGCTCTCTAGCGCTGCCTTAAGCTCATCTTTAAGCTCCTTCATGCGCGATGCTGTTTTCATGAGTATTTTTGTGCCGGGGAGCTTCAGCGCTTCCTTTGTGTCATATGATGACGGGATCACATGAAGCTGCTCCGAACGGTCGACGAGACTGTCGCCCAGAGCGGCAGCTGCAGCGCAGAATGATGTAACGCCGCTTATTATCTCCGTATCATATCCCGCGGCGGCTACGATCCTGTGTATGTATATGTAAGTACTGTAAATTGTCGGGTCGCCGAGCACGAGATATGCGACATCATCGCCGCGGTCGAGACGCTCGATGACTGTTTCGGCGGCTTTATGATATGCTTCATCAAGCTTTTTGAGGTCCTTTGTCATAGGCGTGTCGAGCGTGAGACAGTCGCGTTCGGATATCTCAGGGATCATGGCTGACGCTGTCCTGTAGCTTGCGGCGCTTTCACGCTGCGCGGTCGGTACTGCGATGACAGGACATTTTTTTATAGTTTCTACGGCGAGCACTGTCATGAGTTCAGGACGGCCCGGGCCTGTACCGACGCCGTAGAGCTTTCCGCGGCGCACCTGCGGGTGTGTTTCAGATGGACCGGAATGGTGCGCGCCGCCATGTGGGGCCTGCTGTGCGGCCGGGGCTGTGTTTTTTTCGTATTCGTTGTTCATTATTTGATATGATAAAAATTAGAAAATTTGTTAGTTTATGTTATCTACATTGTCGAGATTTATTTCATACTGTGAGTTATATTTACTTGACCAGTGTGAGAGACTGTTTGATATACATTCTTCTATCTCTCTGGCTGATCTGAGCTTGCAGAAGCCGTTGTCCTGAAGTCGTTTGCATGTCCTGCATGTTTTGTCTTCTTCCATTTTGTAATTCCTTTCATTCTATATACCGTATATATCGTTTGAAGTTACGGTAATGATCTGATGCATTTTTCACATGTTGCCTGGCTGCCGGGCAGCCGCTGTCGTGAACGCATCATTTCTATTTTAGCACATTCAGAGCAGTTTGCCGTAATATTTATGAATACAAAAAGACGCTATATACTGCCGGAGAATATACGGATAAGCGTAATTGAAGTTCCCTGTAAATGGAGCGTTCCGTATATTTCGCAGGCAGCAGCAGGCGTCCTGTATTTATAAAAAAGTATGTTTTGTATTTATTTTTATTGGCTTTTGTATTAATATTATCTAATATGGTCGAGTGCGGCCTTGAGTTTTTTGGTCGGTCGGCGGGAGCCGGCGTGACAGATTGGAGAGAGATTTGAAGATCATCATAGCAGGAGGCGGAAAGGTCGGAGCGACGCTGGTAAAGCAGCTGTCTGCAGAGGGATACGACCTTACGCTTATAGATTCCAGTCAGAGCGTGTTGGAAGCTGCCATGGAGAAGTACGATGTGATGGCCGTGACGGGCAACTGTGCGACGATGGATACGCTGATGTATGCCGGAGTGAAGGACGCTGACCTGCTTATAGCGGCGACGAGCGCCGACGAGATAAATCTGCTTTGCTGCGTGACGGCGCACAGTATAAATCCGCGCCTGCATACGATAGCGCGTATAAGGAACCCTGAATACAGCGAGCAGGTCTACAGGATGAGCGATATTTTTGCACTGTCTCTTACGGTAAATCCGGAGAAGCAGGCTGCCGTTGAGATAGAAAGGCTTTTAAAATTTCCGGGATTCCTGAAGCGTGATACGTTTGCGAAGGGCAGAGTAGAGATAGTTGAGCTTAAGATAGACGCTAAGAGCAGGCTTTGTAATGTTTCGCTCAGTGAGATGGCTTCCATAGTAAGGTGTCAGGTGCTCGTGTGTACTGTTCTGAGGAACGGGACGGCGACGGCTCCGGGCGGTAATTTTATTCTTCGTGAGGGCGACAGGATATTTGTAACTGCACCTACTAATAACCTTGCAACGCTGCTTAAAAATCTGGGAATAATAACGCGCAGGGTGAACCGCGTGATAATATGCGGCGGCGGCAGAGTTTCGTATTACCTCGCTCAGCTGCTTTTGAAGTCGGGCGTTACAGTACAGATAATAGAAAAAGACTATGAGAGATGTCTGAAGCTTGCAGATACGCTTCCTGAGGCTTCTATCATACACGGCGATGCGAGCGATCAGTCTCTGCTTGAGAGCGAGGGGATATACGACTGCAGCGCGCTGGCGGCGCTGACGGGGCTTGACGAGCTCAATATGGTCATTTCATTGTATGGGAGCAGCTGCGAAGTGCCGCAGATAATAACGAAGTTGGGGCATATTAATACGGGACCGATAACTGACACGCTGCCTCTCGGCAGCATAATAAGTCCGAAGGAGCTTTGTGCAAATATAATAGTACGTTATGTGCGCGCCATGCAAAATCACACGGGTGCGGCTGTTTCGGTGCATTCTATCGCTGACGGTCAGGTCGAGGCATCTGAGTTCATAGTTGACGATACGACGCTGCACTGCGGCGAGCCGCTTAAAACGCTGAAGCTCAGGAAGAATGTCCTTATAGCGTGCATAACGCATGAGAATTTTACTGAGATACCTAACGGCAACTCGCTTTTCGTAAAAGGCGATACTGTTATAATAGTCAGCGGCAATAATATAATTCACAATATAAATGAAATTTTTGCTTAATGCTTAATATAATTAAGATAATTTGTTATGAACTATAAGATGATGGGGCGCTTCTGCGCCCAGATACTGACAGTGGAATGGCTGTTTATGATACCGCCGCTGCTTATAAGCGTTTATGACGGCGAGATGCAGGCTGTTTTCGGGTTCGGCGCGAGCATAATATTTACGGCTGCGCTGACCGGGGCGCTGTTTTTTGTCTGCCGCGGAGCGAAAACTGCGTTTTTTGCGCGCGAGGGCATGGTCTGCGTCGGGCTGAGCTGGATAATAATGAGTGTTATCGGCTCTCTGCCGTTTTTTATATCAGGCGAGATACCGAGATTCATAGACGCGCTTTTTGAGATAACATCAGGTTTTTCTACTACGGGCGCATCTATACTTGTCGATATAGAGGCGCTGTCGCGCGGTATGCTTTTCTGGCGAAGCTTCAGCCATTGGCTAGGCGGAATGGGCGTGCTCGTATTTTTGCTCGCTATAGCGCCGTTCTCGCGCGGAAGCGGTTATACGATGCATCTGATGCGCGCGGAGAGCCCGGGGCCGTCTTTCGGCAAACTAGTCCCGAAGCTCAGACAGACGGCCATGATACTTTACATTATATATATCGGGCTTACGATAGCCGACCTTGTATTTCTGCTTATCGGGCATATGCCGTTTTTTGACGCGATCACTACGGCATTCTCTACGGCGGGAACGGGCGGCCTTGTTATAAAAAACGACAGCATAGCGGGCTACAGCCCATATATACAGTACGTCTGCACTGTGTTTATGATACTTTTCGGCGTGAACTTCAGCTGCTTTTACCTGATAGTCATAGGGCAGTTCAGGAGCGTTTTAAAATACGAGGAGCTGCGGCTCTATCTGGCGATGATCGGACTTGCGATATTTTTTATAACGTGGAACGTAATGCCGATGTTTGATACGGGCGAAGAAGCGTTCAGACATTCTGCGTTTACAGTAGCGAGCATAATATCGTCCACAGGGTTTGCTACTACCGACTACGACATGTGGCCAGCATTTTCAAAGGCGATCCTGCTGTGCATAAGCATGGTGGGAGCGTGTGCAGGCAGCACGGGATGCGGTCTGAAATGCGCGCGTATACTCATACTCATAAAGAGCCTGCGCAGAAACATAGGGCAGGTACTGAATCCGCAGCGTGTTCAGGTTATCCGTGTAAACGGCAGCATGGTTGGCGAGCAGACTGTAGCGAACACATACGCGTTCCTTTCTGCCTACGTTATTATAATAGTAGGAAGCTTCATGCTCGTATCGCTCGACAACTACTCTATGGGAACGAATTTCTCAGCGGTGCTGGCATGCATAAACAATATAGGACCGGGATTCGGCAACGTCGGCCCTGTCTGCAATTACTCAGGCTTCAGCAGCTTTTCAAAGCTTGTGCTCTGCTTTGACATGCTTATGGGAAGGCTTGAGATATTCCCTATACTCATACTTTTCTCGCGCAGTACGTGGAGGCACAAGTAGGGTAGAGGAATAAATAAAATAAATTAAAAAGTTAACTGATTTGACCCCGTATGCTGGTCAGTCAAGTCGATCATTATCATTGTTATCATTAATGTCACCGCGCCGGTTTTCGAACTGTGCGCGGTGTCTTCGTCCTATGCGGGCGCCTGCGCCCGATGTTATTACCGAGCCACGGTTTATCGTGTCTGAGCCGAACATTTTTCTGATGCTGTCTACGGCGGCATCGAGATTTCTGTCGCGCTCTTTTTTTTCGTCATGAAAGAGCGATTGCTGGACGGCGCTGCCGTCGTCGATATCTGTGAGCGCGAGTCCCAGCAGGCGCAGCGGAGTGCGCCTGTCCCAGAGCTCGTCAAAAAGCGCGCACGCTGTACGGTATATCTCGTCCGTTATATCTGTAGGCTCGTTTAATTTCTTCTGATGAGAGCTGTTGTGAAAGTCGCTGCTGCGGATGCTTACAGATACGCAATATGCCTTTACGCCGTCTACGCGCATGCGTGTAGCTACGCTGTCTGAGAGCGCGAGGAGTATGCGGCGCGCTTCGGCGCGGTCCGTCACGTCCTTTGCGAGCGTGGTAGAGTTGCTGTAGCCCTTCATCTGTTCTGACTGGCTCAGCACGGGCGCGTCGTCTATACCGTTTGCGAAATTATGGATCTGCCGTCCCGCCTTGCCGCTTATTATCGAATTAAGGCGCGCTATGGGCGTGCGTGCAAGGTCGCCTATCGTAAAAATATATGACTTCTCGAGGCGCGCGGCAGCAGCGCGTCCTACGCCGAAAAGGTCGCGTACAGGCAGCGGCCACATCTTTGACGTTATTTCATCCTGAAAAAGAGTATGGACCTTGTCCGGCTTTTCAAAGTCGCTCGCCATCTTTGCGAGCAGCTTGTTTGGTGCTACTCCGACATTTACCGTAAAGCCGAGCGTGTCGCGTATTTCGTCCTTTATCATGTATGCGGCGGCTATAGGGTCGGGATATAACAGACCGGTGCCGGTCATGTCTAAAAAACATTCGTCTATGGAATATTTTTCTACTACAGGGGCGTATTTTCTGCAAATATCCATAAACGCTTTTGAATTTTTTTCATATAATCTGAAATCGGGGCGCGCGAGTATGAGCTGCGGGCATTTGCGCAGTGCCATAGCTACAGGCTCTCCTGTCGTTACGCCGTATTTTTTTGCCGGGATGGACTTTGCGACTATAACTCCCGTACGGTTGTCGCGGTCGCCGCCTACAGCTGACGGCACGAGGCGCAGGTCAGGCTCGCCGGCCGCTACGCGCTTTGCCGCTTCCCACGAGAGAAAAGCGCTGTTTACGTCTATGTGAAATATGAGCCGCTCTGTCGGTTTCTTCATGCCTGCCGCATCCCCTTTCTGCCTGCCGATCTGTAGACCTGTATAGATCATTTAATCCGTGAAAATTTTTACCGAATATCTGTACATTTAAATAAATTATAACCGAATGCGGCGCGCATTTCAAGTACTTTAAAGCGCGCCTGACGGTAACATACGCGCGTCGCCGCGCCCATAAAAAAGCTGACCGCAGCGGTAAGAGTAAACGGTCAGAATGGCTGTAAAAAATCGCTTTTACTACCGAAAAGTTTCATAGCCGCGGTGACGCGGACAGAGGCGTAATATCGGTGTGACTGATTATTCGAGCATACGCATTAATCGAAATTACGGTATAAAGCATGTGGCAAATTGTATTGATTCATGTACAACAATATGATATAAGTTAATCAATAAGTCATGACTAACTCAGGCAAAGCATTGCAGGAGCAACGATCTTGCGCCGGTAAAATGTTACAGGTGTGGATCAAAGAAAATGTGTGTGAAGATGTGAACAAAGGAGGCATAATGAATCTGAACATAAGAAAAAGTAAATTTCTTTGCTTGCTTATGGCAATAATGATGCTGACATCGCTGATGCCGATGTCGGTATATGCAGCTGTAAGTGTTGACGACAGTTATGTTCCGGGAACTTATACCGGAGAGGCTGAGGGCTACAAGGATGGAATAGTCAAAGTAACTGTAACTCTCGAGAAAAATGATGAGAATGCCATGGTGATCTCTGATATAACTGCAGATGGCAGTTCGCAGACTCCGTTATACTGGAGCAATGCAGAAAAGATCATCGATCAGATAAAAGAAGCAAACGGCACGAATGGTGTAAATGCTGTAAGCGGAGCAACAGAAAGCTCACGTGCTATTATAGAAGCTGCAGAGCAGGCTCTAAGTAAGGCAGTGTCAGGCTTCAGCGGAGGAACAGGTACAAAGGATGATCCGTATATCATATCGAGTGAAGCGGGTCTCAGATATATGCAGTCTCAGACAAATAGCGGAGAGTCATATGCGGGTAAGTATATAAAGCTTACTTCTGATATAGAGCTTTCAGGAGAATGGATACCTGTTGGTACATCAAAGGCAATGTTTGCCGGGGACTTTGACGGAAACGGTCATACTGTAAGCGGAATGACTATAACAGACAGTACTCTGGGATATGTCGGCATGTTTGGATATATTGCATCAGGAGCGTCAATAAGAAATCTCAGGCTTGAGGATGTAAACATAAATATGAGCGAAGCGAAGCAGAATGTTTATGCAGGCACACTTGCGGCATTTATGAAAAATGATACATCCGGAAACACAGTTTCGGTTATAGACAATTGCTTTGCAGAAGGAAAGATAAATATATCTAATGCCGATAAAGTGACGGTTGTAGGAGGTCTTATCGGTTTCAGCAATCAGAATGTTACTGTGACTAACTGCGGAACAGATGTCGCGATAACAGCAGATTCCGGAACAGGGCGCGCCACTGTAGGCGGAATGGTCGCATGGACCAGCATAAAAGCTCTGTTTATGAATGACTACTCTCTTGGAGATGTTAAAGTATCTACTGAATGTACAGCCTATGATAATGTCGGTGCTATGTTTGGTCAGCTGAACGGCATAATATACAATTGCTATACGTCAGGAAATATAGAGCTTGTAACTAAGGCAGCGCCTACGCCTGCCGGTGCATTTACAGGAAATCTGGCAGCAGCTTCTTATATTGACAGCTGTTACTACGCAGGCGATGAACCAGCTTTTGGAACTCAGACAGGAAACAGCAACAGTGATACTGTTAAAAAGATGGCAGCTGATGAGATGAAGGGCGAGAGCTTTGCTCAGACACTTCATAATAATCTTGCTCCTGCTGCTATAGCGACAATGTCAGAAAATGTTAAGAATGCTAATGTTTCAGGCTGCAGTGATCTTGGCGCGATGACTGCGCGTGTAAATGACAGTTTTCAGGACTGGACTGTATCAGGCGGAAGAGTAATACTTTCAGGCAGCCTCTGGACGAGTGGAGAGATAGACAGCAGTATATTTGCTTCAGGCAGCGGTTCAGAGGAGGATCCTTATATAATAAGCAATGAAGCTCAGTTACGAGCATTTGCAGGATCAATGAATGATAAAATAGACTATACTAATAAATTTATAGCGCTCGGAAACGATATAGATGTTTCGTCAGAAACTCCATGGACTCCGATAGGCGGCAGTGATTATCTGTTTAACGGAACATTTGACGGAGCAGGATACGACATTTCAGGTATGACTATCGGCACGAAGGATGCTCCATATGCTCTGAGCAGGGATAATTTATATATAGGTCTGTTCGGTGTGCTCGGACCTGCGTCTGTGGTAAAAAATGTAAATATAAAGGACGTATCGTTCTATACGTCGTATGAAGCAACTGCATATCTTGGAGGTATAGCAGGTGTCATGCAGGGTTCTACATCAAGCGGATCATTTAAGGGCGCAACGATCGACGGCTGCTCTGTATCAGGCGATCTCTCGCTTACAGCTGCAAAAGGAAATCAGTTTGTAGGCGGTATCGTGGGTATGCAGTATAAAGGCGCTGTAATAAATACTTCCGCAAGCGTTAATGCGTCGTGCACAGTGAATGACAGTGACCTTGCAGAGGTCGGAGGCATAGCAGGCCTGAACAACAGAGGTATGGTAGCAAACTGCATGTCCGACAGCAACATATACGGAAGCGGCAGCCGTGAAAACGGTAATGAGGGAATGGCAGTAGTCAGCAATCTCATAGCATGCAATGCAGGAATGCTTGTAAACTGCTACGCTTCAGGAGATGTAACGACAAAAGAGCATTCAACATACGCAGGTATGGTATCAGGCTGGGTAACAGGCATAGGAAAGAGCTATACGTGCTGGTACGATCTTGACAGTGTAATGACTCTTAAGGCCGGTGAATCTCAGCCGCAGATAGTAAAGCCTGTCGAGAGCATAGGTACTAAGGTATCATCAGGCGTAAATGACGAGGGTGATGCCTATACAGGCGGTCTTGTAGATAAGATGACAGGATCAGACGCATCAGGATACTCTGCACTTGCTGATCAGCTCAACGCAACTTTTGCAGCATTCCCTGCAGAAATAACAGTTTATGGTATTTCAGACGATGCTCTCAGAAAATGGCAGTATGACAGCGAAGGCAAGCTTGCATTTTCTGATGAAAATGTAAAAACTACATATGTACAGCCTGAATGCGAAAAGGTCGTACAGCCTGAATTATCTCTTAAGGATGGCATATGGTACGGACGTGACGCAGAAAAGACTACTGTAGTAAAAATAACAGTAAGTGATGGAGCTGTTACCGGAACTGAAGTCGTATTAGGCGCATCAGAGGGCGCTGCATATGACGAGGCGCTGGAAAAAGCACAGTATAAGTCAAAGTA
>CAVGTL010000021.1:3824-11059 GCA_963632005.1 Succinivibrio sp. | reverse complement strand
GAGCAGATTTGCAGGCGGAAGCGGAACTGAAAATGATCCGTATCTGATATCAAACGAAGCACAGTTAAGGTATCTGTCAAGTTCTGTAAATTCTGATACAGACTGGAGCGGAAAGTATTTTAAGCAGACTGCTGATATAACTCTTAAGGGTGAATGGCAGCCTATAGGATGGGCGTTGAACGGTGAAGTAAACGGAAAGAAAACAGCGATATGCTCATATCCGTTCAGAGGTAATTATGATGGAGGAAACTATAATATAATCGGATTAACTACAGGAAGCGAGTCTGCACCTGCAGATCAGTTTACATCAGGTCTTTTCGGTCTCGTTTCAGGTTCTTACATCGGAAATGAAAAACCGACGGGAGACGAGCAGGTAGTCAGATTAAAGAATATACATCTGAAAAATATAAATATAAATGTTTCAACACGTTATGAAACTTATACAGGCGGACTTGTCGGATGTGCTCAGAACGGCATATATATAGACAACTGCTCAGTTACAGGCAAAATAAATACTCAGACATCAGAAAGCTTTGCACGTGCAGGCGGTCTGGCAGCAAGTGTTCTCAGAGGAGCTGTTACGAACAGCTGGAGCGATGTAGATGTAAATGCTGTGACTGATACGAATCATGTATATGCAGGTTCACTTTACGGTATAGATAACAGAGTAACTACTGTAAACTGCTATGCGCTCGGAGATGTTACCGGAAATTCAACAAACAATAATAAGGTACATATCGGAGGTCTGACAGGTCAGGCAGGCGGTATCCATATAAACTGCTATGCATCAGGAAATATCGTTTCGCTCAAGACGACTACAGATGTAGGTATACTGAACGGCAGAGCAGGGGGTATAACTCTTGAATACAACTGCTACTATAATAATGAAGCAACACTTAAGCAGGGAGATACCTCAGTGTCACCTGCAGTGGCTACAGGCGTTGTTGTGGATAAGGCAGTACAGGATAATATCGAAGGAAAAACAGCAGCTGAACTCAAAAATTCAGATATAGTTGCTGAACTGAATAACAATGCTTCTGATGAAAGCATGGAATCTGTAGCAGCGCTTATAGAAACGGCGCTGGCAGCTCAGAATGACAGAGGCTTCACGCAGCAGAACTACTATGAAGGAAATAAGCTGCTCGAATGGAAGCTTACTGACGGAATTGCAGGATTCGGAACGGCTTCAGGCGGTTCCGGCGGCGGAAGCGGTTCCGGAGGATCGGGCGGTGGCTCAGGCAGCGGAAATAACTCAGGCACGAATAATTCCGGACAGCCGACGACTCCGCCGTCAGGTCAGAGCGGTTTTAGTGATGTAGCGTCAGGCGCTTACTACAAGCCTGCAGTAGACTGGGCCGTAGAAAAGAACATAACATCAGGAAAGACAGCGTCTTTATTCGCTCCTGAAGAAGCTTGCACGAGAGCGCAGGCTGTTACGTTCCTCTGGAGAGCGGCAGGCTCGCCTGAACCGACATCTTCTGTAAATAAGTTTAACGACGTAAAGGCTAACGCGTACTACTACAAGGCAGTCCTCTGGGCTGTGGAAAAGGGTATAACGTCAGCCACATCTGCGACGGCATTCAGTCCTGACAAGACTGTAAGCAGAGCAGAGATGGCGACATTCCTGTGGAGATACGCTGAAACTCCTGCGATAACAGGCACGGGCAGCTTCACAGACGTGAGCGCGAACGCTTACTATCACAACGCGGTGCTCTGGGCGGCTGAAAAGGGTATAACATCAGGAACATCCGCAGCGACGTTCAGCCCTGACAACAACTGCACAAGAGCTCAGATAGTAACATTCCTTTACAGATATATGAATTAATAAAAATGTAAATGAACGAATGCAGGTCGGCGTCGATATGAAGGCGCCGACCTTTTTCTGTATGTGGGTGCGCCCGGCGCACGAGAGGCGCTGAAAGCGCATTTGTGAATTTATTTACTGGAGCATTAATATATTAATTGAATTATTTCATCAAAAAATTACTGTAAATCTTCTAAAATGTTGCCGCGGCAACTGACAGGCATGGGCGGTTATGTTAGAATAACTGAGTTAGCAAACGCTAACTCAAAACAACTGACTCAGCAATAGACTCGACTCGGAGCTGTCATACCGGTGAATTCGGCGGCTTCGCCCGGCGGGGTCAGGAGGATGAAGCTAATAAGGATGGAATAGTGTATGAATGAGCAGAAAAATAAAAAATACTACATAAAAATGACCGTTATAGTCATGGCGTGGCTCGTCGCGTGGGAGATAGCGGACAGGGTGATAGACAACAGGATAGTACTTTCGGGGCCGATACATATAATCCAGGCGCTGTTCGCGCAAGTGCAGCAGCCTGATTTCTGGGTAACGTGCGGAGCGTCGTTCGTGCGGATAACCATAGGATTCCTGCTGTCGTTTTTCATAGGACTGCTGCTGGCGGTGCTCTGCTACAGGTTTAAACTGCTGCGCGACATAATATCGCCTGTCATGACTACGCTTAAGATAGTACCGATGGTTTCTTTCGTAATAATGCTGCTGATCTGGGTAGGCAACCAGGCGCTGACGATATACCTTTCGTTTTTGATAGTGCTGCCGCTGATATACACGAACACGCTTGCCGGGCTGAACGCCGTAGACAAGGATCTTCTCGAGGCGGCGAAGGAATACGGCTGCTCGCGCTGGTACAGGTTTTACTACTTTTACCGCCCGACTCTCATGCCGTTTCTCGTAAGCGGATGCCGCGTGGCGCTCGGAATGAGCTGGAAATCAGGCATCATGGCGGAGGTGCTCGGAACACCGAAGCCGTCTATCGGACGCGAGATGTTCGCTGCCAAAACTTACCTGCAGACGGCTGATCTCTTTGCGTGGACTATAGTTGTCATCATACTCAGCCTGATATTTGAAAAGGTATTTATGGCGATACTCAACCGCTGCAGTCCTGCTGACCCGAAAAGTCAGGCTGGAATGCCGAAGGCGATGAAAAGGCCGATGTAAATGATGAATGAATAATAAATAACAGGGAGCAGCGGCCTGCCGCTGAGTATTGCGGCGGCGCACGCCGCTTGTGGGCGGGCCGGGCCCGCGGGAGTATTTGGTGCATTAATGCATTAATATTAACATATTAATTAACGGAGTGGAAAATGTCAGTAAAGATAAAAAACATACAGAAAGCATTCGGCGCGAAGGAAGTGCTGAACGGCATAGATTACACGCTTGAGGATGACGGTATATACTGTCTGATGGGGCCTTCGGGCATGGGAAAAACTACGCTGCTGCGTATCATGATGGACCTGGAAGATCCTGATTCGGGCATGATAGAAGGGCTGGGAAAGAATGATATCGCGGTAATGTTTCAGGAAAACCGCCTGCTCGAATGGATGGACGCGGTAGACAATGTCGCGGTGATGCGCAAGGAAGTTAAGAACGCTGCGGCGAAGAAAAAAATAGAAGAAAATCTGAAACAGATACTTCCTGAGGACTGCCTGCACCAGCCTGTGGCGCAGCTTTCCGGCGGCATGAAGCGACGCGTGGCGCTGGCGCGCGCTATGAACTTTCCGTCAAAGCTGATAATACTCGACGAGCCGTTTACGGGACTCGA
Organism: Succinivibrio sp.; assembly: GCA_963632005.1. Taxonomy (GTDB): domain Bacteria; phylum Bacillota; class Clostridia; order Peptostreptococcales; family Anaerovoracaceae; genus CAKQOE01. Next base: position 7,475 of record CAVGTL010000021.1, on the reverse strand, counting down.
CAGGCAGACAAAAATGGAAGTAATTGACTATATACTGGAAATGCGCGCAGGCAGGATACTTCTCGTAGCGACGCACGGAGTTGATGATGCGGCGCTGCTCGGGGCGAAGATCATAAGGCTTGAGGAGCTGCTCGGGCTTGAAGTGGAAAATGAAAGTGACGGCAGTGATGCAGGCGAAGGCTCCGGTGGGGGTGATGCTGAGAGCGGCGCGCCTTGCGGCAAATCGATGAGCCGCGACGAGATCATGAAAAACATGAATCTTTTCCGCGGAATACCGGCAGAGCGTTATCATGAGATAATAGAAAAGCTGCACGGATACGAAGTTTCTTACAGACCGAACGACGTAATATGGGAGCAGGGCGAGCACAAGACGAGCATAGGCATCGTGCTATGCGGGACTATACAGGCGGCTGATCTGAGCGGCAGAGAGCCGCAGATAATACAGCAGTTTAATTCGGGAGACAGCTTCGGCGAGGCTGTAGCGCTCGGCGGTCAGAGCAGCTGGGTAGAGATACGCGCGCTCAAAAGTGTAAAAGTGCTTTATCTGCCGGTAGACGAGCTGATGGCAGATCTGGCGGACAGAGATTTTACGCTTATGAAGACAAATCTCGTAAGAGAAATGTCAAATAAGCTGGGAATATTGAATCTCAAGAATCAGCTCCTCGCAGAGCCGCGCCTCCGCAGGCGCATACTCATGTACCTGAACATACTTCCTGTAGATAAAAACGGCTGGAAAACGGTGCCGTTCGCGCAGAAGGAATTTGCTCAATATTTAAGCGCGAATCGCTCGGCGCTTAGCCGCGAAATGACCAGGATGCGTGAAGAAGGCCTTATCGAGACTGACGGAAGGCGTGTGAGAGTGCTTTTCCATATGAGTGATATGGAGCTTGAGCTATGATGTGATACGGGTATCATGCTGATGCTGTATACAGATGTACATTGCAGTTACTGTTCAAATACGGTACAAATGTATTTTTTAGTTAATTTTTGTATGCTTGAATAAAAATCTGATAAAAATAAAAAGTATTAAATGACATACAGTAGAATTACTGATATAATAAGTATAGTTAGACTTAGCTAACTAATCCCGAAAGGTGATAAAAGAATGATATGGTATGAGAGATGCTTCCGGCGTATGCGGGAAGCTTTATGGTCAAAGTAAACGGGGAAATGAAAACAAAAAGAGGTGAGAAGATGACCGAATCGGTCGAAAACTATTTGAAAACGATACTTGTGTTAAAGCGGCGCAAGGGAGAGGTGCTCTGCTCAGACGTAGCAAACGAGCTTAATTTTTCAAGGGCAAGCGTGACCATAGCGACACAGAAAATGAGAAAGGAAGGGCTCATAGAGCCGGACAGGCGCGACCTTGTCCTCACTGCGCTGGGGCGCAGCATCGCCGAGAGGACATTCGAGCGTCATGAGGTATTTGCGCATATGCTGTGCGAAGCAGGCGTAGACGAAACAAAAGCAAACGCCGACGCATGCCGCATGGAGCACGCCATAAGTGACGAGAGCTTTGCGGCCATAAAGGCGCTGCTTGCCAGGATGGAGATAGAGACTTAAAAATCGGGACTTAAAGAGTCAAGACTTAAAAATCGAGATTTAAGGAATCGAAATTTAAAAAACTGATAAGTGTATGAATATATTTACGGATCAATATATTTTGCGAGGACCCTGTGTGAAAGCAGGGTCTTTTTGTGTTTTAGAATTAACTGGTGGGAGTGAATGAAACTGAATATAGGGTGAAAATTCACTTTGCAGGGTGAATAAAAGGTGAATTTTCACTGATTGCTGTTGAAAAAGTGAAAATCTTAGTATAATAATAAGAAAAAATGTAATAAAATGGTTGAACAATCTGCCACTATAGTGTATCCTATTAAAAGAAAATATGTAATATATTTCTATAAATTAAAATCATTAGAAAGGAATAGGGTACACATGGGAAAAAGAGAGAAAAAATTTTATGAAAGTAAAATGGCATCGGATATAAGCTATTATGAGATAGAACCGCTGAGCAAGGCCAATTTGTCAAACAATTTTCTATTCGTAAAAGTGATGAGCGATCCGGAGATACTAAGATCATTTTTGGAAATAGTATTGAAGATAAAGATCAGAAAGCTCAAGCTGATAGAATATGAAAAGACATTATTGCCTGATATGTATGCCAGAGGCATAAGGATGGACATATATGCGGATGACGGAAAGAATGGCGGTGAAGGAACGCTGTATAATGTTGAAATGCAGCAGCGTGATGAATATAATATAAGTAAGAGAAGCAGATATTATCAGAGTGCAATGGATATGGATGCTTTGGCTAAAGGGACTGAATATGAGGAGCTGAAAAATACATACATCATATTTGTATGCATGTTTGATCCGTTTGGAAAAAATTATCAGAAATATACATTTAAGAAGGTTTGCAGCGAGGATGATGCTCTCAAGCTGGACGACGGCTCAGTGACAATGATACTTACAGACAGTCCCGGTGAGCCGGAGATCGAAGAATTTTACAGATACCTTAAAAACAGCACTGATGAGGTAGCAGAAAGAAGCAAAAGCGAATTTGTAAAGCGCCTTAATCATCAGGTTCAGAAAGTAAGGTATGACCGCAATACGGAGGTGGAATACTTGAACTTTGAAAGACTTCAGAAGGAACAGTTTAACAGAGGGCTTTCTATCGGCGAGGCAAGAGGGGAAGCGCGTGGTAAAGCGCGTGGTGAAAAACTTGAAAGAAATAATATCGTAACGCGTATGAGTGAAAAAGGAAGATCACCTGAAGAAATATCCGATCTTACAGACATAGGAATCGATGAAATATATGAGATACTGAATATGGATAAGGAATAATACTTCTGATATGGACAATGAGGCTGTCGGCAGAGATGCGGCGGTCTCATTTTTTGTGATGCGGGGTATTTGAAAAATTTTTTGAAAAAATTTGCGGTTATGTTGCCGTGGCAAATGACAGGGTGATATGCGGGTGCTATAATGTCATCAAAGTTAGTAATTACTAACTCTAAGGTCTATAGTTATCGGCATATCATACGCGTGCGGCATTTCACCGGTGGTCGGCGCGGAAGGGTTGATGATGGCAGCGTGATGAAAAGTAATGAACGAATAAATAACGCATGAAATACGAGCGCTCGCGCGCTCAAAAAAATGGTCTGAGGGTTAGCATGACCTAACTTAAAATCTTAAATATTTGTGTTTTTATGACGGTCGGGCGCGCTGCACGGAGCAGATGCGCCGGACCGAAGCGGTCGAAAAGCTCGGCCGAAAGAATGACCTGAAAAAGGTAAATTATAAAAAGAAGGAGAAGTATTTAGTAATGAAGAAAAACAGAAAACGCGCATCGGCGCGTCTGCTGTCGGTCCTCATGACGCTGGCTATGATAGTCACCATGCTTCCGACAACTGCATTTGCGGCAGAAGCTGATACAGACAGCGATGCAGCCGCAGCTGTAACAGAACAGCAGCCTGCAGCAGATAACGATGCTGCGCAGGATGAAGCTGCCGATAAGGCTGCAGATCAGATCACCGGTGAAGCTTATGATGAAAACGCGGAAGCTGCAGCAGACGAAGCAGAAAACGCAGACGCGGCAACAGATGAAGACGCTGATGCAAACGCAGATGAGGATAACGCATCTGACGC
>CAVGTL010000021.1:0-3814 GCA_963632005.1 Succinivibrio sp. | reverse complement strand
GGCAATCATAGTCACCATGCTTCCGACAGCGGCGTTCGCAGCAGAAAGCTCTTCAGAAGGAGAGAGCCAGACACAGGAAAAGTACAAGGCGGGAACGTATACAGTCACGGCTAACCTTGTAGTGCCGGGTAAATATAATACCGTTTTAAAGGACGTTGATGCATATCCGACAAATCCTGATAATCCGGGTGGAATAGTTGATTCTGCAGATCCGAATTGCACGGATGTTTATAAAAATGCACCTACTATGGGAGTTAAAGACAATGCAGAACTGACTGTAGCAGAAGACGGAACGATGACATTGTCGTTAAATATGCCAAATCCGGTGTTCACTATCCAGCAGATCAGCGGCTGTGATGATGCAGATGTGCTGGAAACATCTACTGTCGATGGTTCATACGGTCTTAAAACAAGCAGAATAAATCATGCAAAATTTAAACTGAATTATACAGAAAAGACTACATGGACTGAAAATGTAATATCAGGAGTAAGCGCTTCTAATACGCATACCGGAGAAAATGTAGACCTTACAGGAAGAATATATACTTTTAATGACTGCAAAGAACATCCTACACTTCTTTTCCAGGATTGGACAGTGCCTCTGGAGCTTCGTGTAGATTTCAGTGATATTCCGTTAAAGCCGGCAGATCCCGATCCGACTCCTGACCCTGACCCGACACCGGATCCTGACGATGGAACACAGAGCTTTACTCCGGGTGAGATAACACGCCGTGCGCCGCTCGATCTCTGCATCGCACCTGAAAATGGTGTAGGTACTTGTGAGTCAGAGCATAAGAGCATAGATAAGCTTAAGACTGAAGGCTGGAAGTGGGAAATTAACGATGATAACAACGGCGGTACACTTACGCTGAAAAATTTCTACCTCTATGGAACACCTGAAGAGGCAGCTAAGTTTAATGAATTTAATCATCACTGGCTTGCACTTTCGGGCGATGTTACGATAGTACTTGAAGGAAAAAATATTATAGAAGTCAATGACCCATGGTTTGCTGCTATCATAAGCTCACATTGCAGCGACACTTATGGACCTCATATAACAATAAAGGAAGGCTCTGAGGGCGGCAGTCTGGAAATAAAGCTGTCAGAAGGTTTAGACTTGACAGGAAGCTTTAGTTTCCCATATGCGACAGGAAGTCCTGTGAAGATAGAATCAGGTACAGTAAAATCAAATATGAGCTTCGGCCCGATAGGTCTCAGTGAAACTTTAGAGGTTGCTGGAGGCAGACTGGAAATAGATGTAACTGATACGGCAAAGCTTATGCCTGATGAGCAGATATTCTGTATTTCTACATACAATTCACAGATAGTTGTTTCAGGAGGAGTTTTAAGCCTTAAAGGCGGAAACTGGGGCAGTATATATAATGGTAATATAAATGCTGAAGAAAAGGCTCCTTCACTGACTGTGAACGGAAGCGGCAGTCTTGATATTTCAGGTACTGATTACGGCGTTTATATAGATGGAGGAGATATCACAGTTGATACTACAGGCGATATCAATATCCATGATATGAATGAAAACGCTACAGGTCTTTTAGTAAATGCCGGTGAAATAAATATAAATAAGGTCGGCAGTTATACAAATACTGCATCAGGTAACGGTAAGATGAATGTAGCTCCTGCGGATTATACAGCAGTAGATGCTGCTTTAGCGAAAATACCTGAAGATCTCAGCATATATACAGATGAATCTGCAGCAGCTTTAAACACAGCTAAGGATTCAGTATCAAGAGAGAAAAATGTTCTTGAACAGAGTGAAGTAGATGCAATGGCAAAGGCTGTTGAAGATGCAGTCGCAGCTCTTGCAAAGAAGCCTGCAGATTATACAGCAGTAGATGCAGCAATAGCAAAGATACCGTCAGATCTCAGCGGTTATACTGATGCATCAGTAAAAGCTGTAAATGATGCAAAGGATGCAGTTGACAGAACAAAGACTATAGATCAGCAGTCAGATGTAGATGCAATGGCAAAGGCTATAGAAGATGCAGTTGCAGCGCTGACAAGGAAAGGTAATTCAGGCGGTTCATCATCAGGTGGAGGAAGCAGCAGTTCAGATAAAGAAACAACAGAAAATAAGATAGTAAATATTTATGTACCGGGAGAACTCAATAAACAGCTCCCTGGAGTTACAGCTTATATAACAAATCCAAATAACCCGCTTGGAACATCTTCAAGCAATGTTCCTGACGGATGGACATTCAAGTCTATAGCGCCTACATCTCCTATGAATGTAAATAACGCTGTACTTAAGACAAAATCAGGGAAAAAGACTCTGACTGTCCAGATATGCAATCCAGTATTTACATTACAGGATATTTCGGGTACAAGCTCAAATGGTGGTGCTAAAGTCATAGATACAAAGACTGAAAAGGGTGACTACGCAGGCAAGAGCAGCAGAATAACGGAAGTAACGTTCGAAATACTCAGGGATGCTGATTCTTATGTATTTGAAAACTGTGTAGAGTATCCTACATTACTTAAAACAGAATGGGATGTTCCTCTTACACTTGTTATAGGTAATGTAGATAAACTGCCAAATGCCGATGGCAGTAAAATAGATACAGGTACTAATGGAAGCAGCTCTGAAAATGGAAGTAGCAGCAACACTGGCACTGTAACTGATCCGACAACTCCTGACGGAAATGCAGCTGCTACAGGCAAGTTCAGCGATGTACCTGACAACGCATATCACAAGAGCGCTGTAGACTGGGCGGTAGACAAGAACGTAACAGCAGGCGCTACAGCTACGACATTTGCGCCTGAAAAGGTATGCACGAGAGCGCAGACAGTTACATTCCTCTGGAGAGCGGCAGGCTCGCCTGAACCTACATCTACAATGAACCCGTTCACTGACGTAAGCTCAGACGCTTATTACTACAAGGCTGTCCTCTGGGCGGTAGAAAAGGGCATCACTAAGGGCATGACAGCTACTACATTTGCGCCAGAAAAGACAGTAACGCGCGGACAGGTAGTTACATTCCAGTGGCGCCTCGCAGGAAGCCCTGCAGTAGAAGGTGAAAACAGCTTTGCTGATGTAGCCTCAGACAGCTACTGCGGCGACGCAGTAAAGTGGGCAGCAAAGAACGGCATTACTTCAGGCAAGAGCGCAACAGCATTCGCACCTGAAGAAGGCTGCACAAGAGCCCAGATCGTAACATTCCTCTACAGACAGCTCGGAGCTTCTGCAGAAAAGTAAGCGGTCATATAAAAAAACAAATATCGCAAAATAACTGAAGTATAAAAAAGATCGGAAACGATCCGCGAAACAGCGGGGCAGGTCATTGCGGCCTGCCCCTTTTCGTATGTGCGCCAGGCGCACGAAAGATTAAAAGATTTGATTGTTAATTATTAGAATTTAATTGTCTTTCTGCATTTCTTCGATAATGCATGTATGCTGCTTGGATTTTTTATCGTAGTTTATGCCTACGAGAATGATCTCGCCTGTGTATTGAAGGAGTGAATCTGTGTAGTGTCGTTCTTTTATCTGCTGTAAAGCGGTAGATGCTTTTTCGTTCCATTTCAGCTCGACGACGAGCGCGGGATAGCGTGATGTGAAGCGCGGCTTCGGTACGAATACGAAATCAGCAAAGCCTCTGCCTGTCGGAAGCTCGCGTACAGGTCTGAAATAATAGCGCATGGAGCTGAGATATGCGATCGTCAGGACGCTGCTCAGAGAGTTTTCATCGTTGTATTTGATAACTGAAGTGTATTCAGAATGTATCTTTTCTATACCGGAAGCGACAGCTTCGGCGTCAAGGTCGAGTGTGGCGTTGAGCAGCTCGTCTGACTGCATTTC